>JAFQTF010000008.1 GCA_017409205.1 Oscillospiraceae bacterium
CAGCAGGCAGTCCGCATTTCTGACCAGACAGCATTCTTCCTTCTGGGCGATCTGGTGGAATATGGTGAAACCGAAGCCATGTTCTCCCAGCCCAAAGACAAGCGTACCGAAGATTACATTACAGGAAGGTTTGGCTAATATGAGAGACTTTTTTCAGGAACAACTGAACGAACTGAATCTGGAACTGACCAGAATGGGTGCTGCCTGTGAGGAAATCATTTCTCTGGCATCCCGTTCCCTGACGGATTACAGCGACGATCTGGCAAAACAGGTTCATACCGTGGGACAGATAATTGATGAAAGCGAACGCACCATTGAAACCATCTGTCTGAAGCTGCTGCTTCGTCAGCAGCCGGTGGCAAGGGATCTGCGGCAGATCAGCGCAGCCATGAAAATGATTACCGACATAGAGCGCATCGGCGACCAGTCCGAGGATATTGTGGATCTGATCCCCAAAATGGAACGCCGTGCCGATGAAAAGTATCCCAAGATCCGGGAAATGGCAAAGGCAGCACAGACAATGGTGACAGAAGCTGTGGATGCCTATGTGAAGCAGGATCTGACAATGGCAAGAAAAGTCATGGCTCACGATGATGTGGTGGATGACTATTTTAGTCAAGTCAAGAGGGGGATCATCGGCATCATTGCAGAGAATCCCAATGAGGGTGAGTATGCGCTGGATCTGCTGATGATTGCTAAGTATTTTGAACGTATTGGAGACCATTGTACGAATATCGCCGAGTGGGTGGAGTTCTCCGTTACAGGGGTACATAAGGATTCACAATAAGGGGCGAGAATGAAAACAATGGCTGTCGGATAGGATATCCTGTCTTTGCAGGAAAGGCACGGGTAAAGGTTTGCGAACGTATCTGCCTGATATAGTTGCACGGGGTTCATTTGTATCAAAATATGCGCCCATATTCAAAAAAGCAGATACCCATTTGGGTATCTGCTTTTTGCATATTGCAGAGAAGGGACTCGAACCATAAAATGCGAATGACCTGTGGATATTTGCCCGATGCGGGCCTGACAGTATCGGTAAGATTACGGCTCCTTTTCGCCGTGTACCGGCGCCGGAAGATCCGGGCAGAAGGAACAGAAGGCTGAATCCTTCGGGAAAAGCGTTTCTTTATGTCCAAATTGTATACTTTTTGTGACATTTTGGAAATCAACTGGATTTTCCGGTCCGTGCATCCTATAATGAAAGGCAAAGAGGAGGATGGATATGAGCTCCAATAAAAAACTGCATTTTGGCAATGCTGTGCCCCGGATGGTGCTGGTAGGACTGTCTATTTTGTTTCAGGTGGGCTGGCTTCTGCTTTCCGTTCTGGTTCTGAATGAGAGCCTGCCCTGGATCGAGGGCCTCACCAGGCTCCTGTCGCTGACTGTGATACTGCAGCTGAACAGCGAGCATACCAATGCAGCCTATAAGATGCCCTGGATCATGCTGATCCTGGCATTTCCGGTGATGGGCCTGAGCCTGTATGTGATGATCGGAATGTTCCGGGATATGGGCGGTACCGGAAAGCGTCTGCGGGCCATTCGCCGTGTCACCCGGTCTTTCCTGAAGCCTCAGGACAGCTGCCTGAAGGATTTGAAGCAGGTCGATGATTCCGCCGTTGGCGTCAGCGAATATCTGCAGAACCACAATCAGTGCCCGGTTTATGAAAACACGGCTGTCCGGTATTTTGGAGAGCCGGCGGATGCGCTGGATGCCATGAAGGAGGATCTGCGGAATGCACGGGATTTTATCTTTATGGAATATTTCATCGTGTCCAGTGATTCTGCCTTTCAGGAAATCAGTGATATTCTCGTGGAGAAAGCCCGGCAGGGCGTGGATGTCCGGTTCATGTATGACGATGTGGGCAGCGTGGGTTATGTGAATATGTTCTTTGCCAAGCGGCTTGCCGATGCGGGGATCCACTGCATGATCTTCAACCCGGCTCTGCCGTTTCTGAATCTGTTTATGAATCACCGGGACCACCGGAAGATCACCGTTATTGACGGAAAGGTGGGCTATACCGGCGGCTATAATCTGTCCGATGAATATTTTGGCCGCAAGATCACCTATGGACGCTGGAAGGATTCCGGTATCCGGATGGAGGGGGATGCTGTCCGGACACTGACAGCACAATTTCTGGAGACATGGAACGCCTGCACCCGGAAAGCGGAGGATGTGACACCGTTCCTTACAGTTAGCCACAAGGCGGAGGGCGCAGACTGCTTTGTGCAGCCCTATGAGGACAATCCCCTTGGCGGGGAGCGGACTGCGGAAAGTGTGTACATGAATCTGATCTACACAGCCCGGAAGACACTTTGGGTCATGACGCCGTACCTGATCATCACGGATGAAATGACCAATGCGCTTGGCATGGCGGCCAAGCGGGGCGTGGATGTGCGGATTATTACCCCTGGTGTGCCGGATAAGAAAACCATCTATGCCGTGACCCGCTCCTACTATGCAGGCCTTGCTTCTCAGGGTGTGCGGATCTTCGAATTTACGCCGGGATTCTGCCATGCCAAGCAGATGCTCTGCGATGGAAGGATCTGCTCCATCGGCACCTCCAACCTGGATTACCGCAGCCTGTATCTGCATTTTGAGAACAATGTGCTGCTCTATGGCGGTGAGGCCGTAAAGGATATTGCCCGTGATTTTGAAGAGCTGTTTCCCCAGTGCCGGGAAGTCACGGAAAAATACCGCACCGGTCGGTCCAGGGCGCTGCAGCTGGGACAATATATCCTGCGGCTCTTTGCGCCGTTGTTGTAGAAAGGGGCCTTTCTGCACAGAAAAAGCAAAAGACGGAATCCTGCCGGATTCCGTCTTTTTGTTATTCTGCCAGAGGATCGGGTTTTCGCTGCAGCAGGAACTGCAGCCACAGAAGGGCTGCCCAGAAGGATACTGCGATACCCCGGTACTGGAACCAGTGGTGATTGACAGTGGGCTGGGCGGAAAGCATAAACCAGATAACAGGCAGCGTGGCGATGAAGACCAGCTGCCAGTGCTTTGCGGCCTCCCGGAGGGTATGCCTGTCTTTCAGGAAGCGGTATGCCAGCAGCACGAAGGCAATGGCAACTGCGGCAAACAGGATCAGTTTTCCCTCCCGGTCGGAATACAGGGACACAAATACTGCCCGGATGGCTGCCAAGGGATTGTAATAGGACTCCATGCCCGGCGTTTTCTCAATACCTACCCGACCGGCAAATGCGGAAAGACCCTGACCAAGACCATTGGCGTCAGTCAGCAGGGAAGTAAGCGCAAGCTTTGCCAGCCACATCAGACCATATCCGGCCAACCAGGCAGCGACATTGGTGCCGATGCGTTTCCCACCGGGCGCATCCTGCTCCCGGCAGCCCAGCAGATACAGATAGAGCATGGGCAGACCGAAGGTGACAATGGGCGTGGTATAGAAGTCAAAATACTGGGTGACGATGCCCAGCTCCAGGAAAAACAGGGACTCCCATTTTCGGTTTTTGTGGATCTTTGGCACCAGAAGCATGGCGGCAAAAGAGATCAGGAAGCAGCAGGAAAACTGCAGACTGACGGCGATCACATGGGGCCGCACAAAAATAATGCTGAGGGCAAAGAGAAAGGCGGCGCCGGTTCCTGCGCGCTTTGCCAGAGAACACATCACAGCGGCAAAGAGGAGGAAGAAGGCCACGGCGGTATAGCGCAGGATCTGGTAGTAGTCCAGAAAGCACAGCAGCAGCCGGATCACCGGGCGGAAGCCCATCCAGTACTGCACATAGTAGCCTGTGGGCTGCATGGTGTCATCCGAGGCATAGGTCAGCAGATCGCTGACTGTGTCGGATCTGCCGTCAAACCGGGGATTGGTGAGGATGGTATCCGGATGGCGGATGGTGGTGGCTTTGCTTTCAGCCAGGATCAGGGCATCGGTGGTGACATCCAGCATGGAAGCGAAGGACTTGTCCGCCATCAGGGGATAGCTGCCGTCCTCAACCATGGCTTCCGCAGAGGCAAGTACATTGGCATCGATGGGCTGCTGCGGAAGACAGGCTCCCAGAAGAAGAAAACCGAGAGCGAGAACAACGCTCAGCATAAAGGCAGCGACATGACGCATAAGCGGATGTTTCATAGTTGATCGTTCCTTATCGGTAATTCAAATTGTGGTATTCGGTGCGGAAAAAAGGGTTATCCGTTCTTCAGCCGGTTAAAGGTATTCTGAATATGGATCAGATCCATCTCAAAATCCTGTCTGTTCTTGTGCCGGATGCTTTCCAGCAGCAGGCCGGTGAAGAAGGACTGAATGGCGGCAATGCCCACAAAGCCGCAGGCGATGAGGGTGGGGAACTTGGGCACCAGGCCGGTCTGGATGAATTCGATCAGAACGGGAATGAAGAAGCCGACAGCCAGCAGCATCAGGATCAGTGCGATACCGCCGAAGAAGGCCAGGGGCTTATAAACCCGGAACAGCTTGGCAATGGTCATCAGAACCTTGAAACCATCGGAATAGGTATTCAGTTTGGATTCGCTGCCCTCAGGACGATCCCGATAGGGAATGACCACATTTTCCAGGAACATATTCCGGTCAATGGCATAGATGCTCATTTCGGTTTCGATTTCAAAGCCTTTGGAAAGAACAGGGAAGCTCTTGACAAACTGATAGCTGAAGGCCCGGCAGCCGGTCATAATGTCCTTGATGTCGCTTTTGAACAGCAGATTGATGCTGCCCCGGACGACAGTATTGCCCAGATTATGGAAGGGACGTTTGTTTTCAGAGAAATAGGTGGAGGACAGCCGGTCACCGATGACCATATCCACGTTCCGGTACAGGACCTTGTCCACCATTTCCCGGGCGCAGTCTGCAGGGTAGGTATCATCGCCATCCACCATGACGTAACATTCCGCATCGATCTCCCGGAACATACGGCGAATGACATTGCCCTTGCCCTGCTTGTATTCGTTGCGCACCACTGCGCCGGCCCGGGCAGCAATTTCTGCGGTATCGTCCCGGGAATTGTTGTTATATACATAGATCACTGCTTCCGGAAGGGCAGCCTTCCAGTCCCGGACCACTTTTTCAATGGTCAGCGCTTCGTTGTAGCAGGGAATCAGCACGGCGATTTTGTCCATGGTTAATCCTCCGTTTTTTATACATTGTGACATAATAATACGGTATTGCCTGTTTTTTGTCAAGGGATACCCATGGATACAGCCCGCCGGGAAAAGAGGCTTGCAAATCGGAACAATCCTGATATAATAAAATAGTATGTATCTTGGGCAAGTATTTTCTGCGGAAAGGAGCGGATCTATGTCTTTGCGTTCCCGGCTGTATGCCTTATGGATGAAGAAACGACCGAAGAGCATCAGCACCATGAAGATTGTTGCTCTGGTGTTCCTTGCAATTATTTTTGTGGGAGCAGGACTGCTGACACTGCCTGCCGCTTCCCGCAGCGGTATATCCTGCGGATTCCGGCCTGCATTGTTTACGGCAACCTCTGCCACCTGTGTTACCGGTCTTTCCCTGTTTGATACCTGGAGCCAGTGGAGCGGCTTTGGTCAGATCGTGATCTTGTGTCTGATCGAGATCGGCGGCCTTGGCTTTATGTCCGCAGCCACATTGCTGGTGTTCGCATTTCGGCGGCGCATCGGCCTGAAGCAGCGGCTGGTGATGGCTCAGGCCCTCAGTGTCAGCGATATGGACGGTATCGTAAAGCTGCAGAAAACCGTTCTGGTGGGCAGCTTTACAGTGGAAGCCGTGGGCGCCCTGATCCTGCTGCTGCGGTTCTGGCCGGAATACGGTTTCATAAGAGCGCTGAAATGGGGCATTTTTCATTCCGTTTCCGCCTTCTGCAATGCGGGTTTTGATATTTTCGGCTGCATAACCCCCGGCGCCAGCCTGCTGGAATTCCAGTCTGATCCCGTTGTACTGCTGACTCTGGGCGGTCTGGTGGTCATCGGCGGCCTGGGCTTTCTGGTTTGGCAGGAGATTGCGGAGGAGCGGCGATTCCGAAAATTTTCTGTATATACCAAACTGGTGCTGCTGACCACCGGCGCTCTGCTTCTGGGGGGCGCGATCCTGATTGCTCTGGTGGAGTGGAATAACCCCGGCACCCTGGGAAGCTTAAGCACCGGAGAAAAGCTGCTCAATGCCCTGTTCCAGTCCATTACCCTGCGTACTGCCGGTTTTGCCTCTCTGGATCAGGCAGCCCTGACGGAAAGCGGCAAGGGCATTTCCATGGTCCTGATGCTTATCGGCGGCTCTTCCGGTTCTACTGCCGGCGGTCTGAAGACTGTCAGCTTTGTGGTTCTGATCCTGTTTATTGTCGCCCGTTCCCGGGGCAGGAATACGGTCTGCGTCTTTAAGCGGACCATTCCGGAGCGTCAGGTGCTGGATGCCATGACCATTGCTGTTATCATGCTGGCGCTGATTCTGTTCGGCGGCATCTTCATCAGCGCAACATCTCCCATTGGGCTGACGGATGCACTGTATGAAACGGTTTCTGCCATTGCCACCGTGGGCCTGACAGCGGGTTCCACCGGCAGCCTGAGCATCCCGGCACAATATCTGATAATTTTGTACATGTACTTCGGCCGTGTGGGCGTTCTGACCATCAGCCTGGGCTTCCTGATGGGAAACCGGGCGGATGAACGGTTCCACTATGCCGATACCAATCTGCTGATCGGTTAGGAGGAAAACCATGAAATCCTATATTGTTATCGGTCTTGGCCTCTTTGGGGAGGCACTGGCCAGACAGCTGTGCGTTCTTGGCGCGGAGGTACTGGCCATGGATATGCGCAGCGACCTGGTACAGCAGGTGGCCAATGATGTGACCCATGCAGTGGTGGGCGATGCCAAGGATAAGGAAGTGCTGCGGGCTCTTGGTGCAAAGGATTTTGACTGCGCCATTCTTGCCATCGGCGATGACCTGGCGGCTTCCGTGCTGATCACCATGAATCTGAAGGAGCTGGGGGTTCCCCATATCGTCTGCAAGGCCCATGATGAGACTCACCGCCGGGTACTGGAAAAGCTGGGAGCCGACCGGGTAGTGATCCCGGAGCAGGAGCATGCCCAGCGGCTGGCCCGGGGCCTTTACTCCCACAATGTTCTGGACTATATCGAGCTTTCTGAGGAATATGGTATTCTGGAAGTGCCGGCTCCCAAAATCTGGGTGGGCAAGACCCTGAAGGAGCTGAATATCCGGGCAAAGCTGGGTATCAATATCATTGCCGTGGAAAGCGGCAAGTCCACCAATGTGTCTCCCGCTGCTGACTACCGGATCCTGGAAGGGGATATCATGGTAGTGCTGGGCGATACCTATTCTCTTGAGGCGGTGCAGAAGCTGTGATGGAAGAACGGATTACCTCCCGAAAAAATCCTCTGCTGCAGCAGGTGAAAAAACTGCTGTCTTCCGGAAAGGCCCGGAAGGAAGCGGGAATGTTTGTCTCCGACGGAACCAAGTTGCTGGAGGAGGCGGTCAAATACTGTCCCGGTCTGGAAACGGTGATCCTGTCTGACGGGGTTCAGGCTGAGTTGCCGGACACTGTCCGCCTTGTCCGGATACCGGGAGATGTGATGGAATCCATCTCCCCCATGCAGAGCCCCCAGGGGGCGCTGTTTGTGTGCCGTCTTCCGGAAAAAACAGACTTTGTGCCCCGGAAGGGAATGCTGCTGCTGGACGGAATCCAGGATCCCGGAAATCTGGGCACTATGCTGCGGACTGCGGATGCCCTGAATGTGCGTGTTGCGCTGCTGGAGGGCTGTGCCGATCCCTACAGCCATAAGGTGGTTCGCTCCTCCATGGGGGCGGTGTTCCGCACCCCGGTGGTGCAGACCACCTGGGCGGAAGTCCGGACAGCCTGCAGGGAAGCTGGAATTCCCGTGGCGGTGACAGCTCTGAGTGACCGGGCAGGCGACATTCGCCAGGCAGATGTGAAGAATATGGCTGTGGTCATCGGCAGCGAAGGCCGGGGTGTCCGGCAGGAAATTCTGGAGGCGGCAGATGCAGAGCTGATTATCCCCATGAATTCCCACTGCGAATCCCTGAATGCCGCTGTGGCGGCAACCATCGTCATGTGGCAGATGACATCATTATAATTACCCGGAAAGAGGTGACGGAAAATGCTGGTGCACTGGATATGGTTTGCCCACCGGCCGGGACTGACGGACCGGATGAAGCGGAGCCTGCTGCAGCATTTTCAGGATCCGGAAGAAATGTTTTTTGCCGGCAGCGATGATTTCGATTTTCTGGAAGGGCTGACGGAGGAGGGCAGGGAGTCGCTCCGGGATAAGGATCTGAGCCAGGCGGAAAATATTCTGGCACAGTGCCGGAAGGAAGGTATCCATCTTCTGACCATCCGGGATGCGGGATACCCTGCCAGACTGAAAAACATCGATGATCCTCCGGTACTGCTGTACTACAAGGGGATTCTGCCGGATCTGGACGGCAATCCTGTCATCGGTGTGGTGGGCACCCGGAAGGCTTCGGCCTATGGCCTGACCACCGCCAAGCGGATGGGCTATCAGATCGGCCGCAGCGGCGGCATCGTGGTATCCGGCATGGCCTATGGCATCGATGGTTTTGCCATGACCGGGGCGCTGACAGCCGGGGCATGTGTGGTGGGCGTACTGGGATGCGGTGCAGACATAGTCTATCCGCCGTCCAACCGGGCGCTGTTCCGGGATACGGAACGATACGGCTGCATTATCAGTGAATTTGCTCCGGGAACACCGCCTGCCAGATGGACCTTCCCGAAACGAAACCGTATCATTGCGGGCCTGAGCTGCGGCGTGCTGGTGGTGGAGGCGCCGGAAAAAAGCGGTGCGCTGATTACCGCCCGGCAGGCCCTGGATCAGGGCAGGGATGTGTTTGCGGTTCCCGGCAATATTGACGTGCCCAGCTTTGAAGGCAGCAATCAGCTGCTGCGCAGCGGCGCCATTCCGGTTCTGAGCGGATGGGATGTGCTCAGTGAATATGAAGCACAGTTCCCGGATAAGATTCGCAGGGATACTTCCCCGGTCCGGCAGACAGCAGAACCGGAGGAGGTGCTGCGGGCCTCCGGGGAGGAAGCCCCGGCGGCAAAAGTGGCGCAAAAGCCCCGGCAGCCCCGGAAAAAACAGCCGGATGCCGAAAAATGTTACAAAAAAGTCATTGACAAGGAGAGTTCTCCGCCGTATAGTGACGTAAATGATAAACTATCCAGGCTGTCGGCCGAAGAACAGTCCATTGTTGCCGCCCTGAAAAACGGGGAGCGGCTGGTGGACGATGTGATCGCCGAAACCGGAATGACCACGGGAAAGCTTCTGGCAGCACTGACCATGCTGGAGCTGAAGGGCATGATCCGCCGTCTTCCGGGAAAGCGAATCTCAATGAAGTAAGTGAAATGGAGCGTATTCATGGGCAAACCAAGCAATCTTGTGATCGTGGAGTCGCCCTCCAAAGCCAAGACCATCGGAAAATATCTGGGCTCTGATTATGTGGTCAGAGCCAGTATGGGACACCTTCGGGATCTGCCCAAGAGCACTATGGGCGTGGATCTGGAAGGCAATTTCGATCCTCACTATATCCCCGTCCGGGGCAAGGAGGATCTGATCAAGGAACTGAAAAAGGAATCTGCAAAGGCAGATATCGTTTATCTGGCAACGGACCCTGACCGGGAGGGCGAAGCCATCTCCTGGCATCTGAAAGAACTGTTGAATCTTCCGGATGAAAAGGCCCGCCGGGTGACTTTTAATGAAATCACCCAGAAGGTGGTCCGGGAATCCATCGCCAATCCCCGGCAGATCGATTACGATCTGGTGGATGCCCAGCAGGCCCGCCGGATCCTGGACCGGATCGTGGGCTACCAGCTGTCTCCGCTACTGTGGAAGAAGGTGCGCCGCGGTCTTTCCGCCGGCCGTGTCCAGAGTGTGGCCACCCGTATGGTGGTGGACCGGGAAAACGAGATCCGGGCATTTGAACCCAGAGAGTACTGGTCTCTGGATGTGACGCTGAACCGTATTGGCAAGCCCGGTTCCTTTGCGGCCCGCTATTACGGAAGCCCCAAAAAGCGGGAACTGGAAAATGAAGCCATGGTCCAGACTGTGATCGATGACATCACCGGCCGGGAATTCACCGTTACCACGGTGAAAAAGACAGAGAAGAAACGCTCCTCTGCGCCTCCTTTCACCACCTCCACCCTGCAGCAGGAGGCCTCCCGGAAGCTGGGCTTCACCCCCAAGAAGACCATGATGGTGGCTCAGCAGCTGTACGAAGGTGTGGATGTGGCAGGTGAAGGCACCCAGGGTCTGATTACCTATATGCGTACCGACTCCCTGCGGCTTTCCGATGAGGCTATGGCCGCAGCTGCCCAGTTTATCCGCCGCCGCTACGGCGACAGCTACTATTACGGCAAATTCCACGTCTACAAGACCAAGGGAAATGCCCAGGATGCCCACGAGGCCATCCGTCCCACCCATGTGGAGTTTGACCCGGATGCCATCCGCGGCAGTCTGACTCCGGATCAGTACAAGCTCTATAAGCTGATCTGGAGCCGGTTCCTGGCCAGCCAGATGGCAAATGCCCTGTTTGATGCGGTGTCCATTGACGCCGAGTGCATGGGCCATGTGTTCCGGGCAACCCACCAGAGCATGCGCTTTGCCGGCTTTATTGCTGTCTATGAAGAAGGCCGGGATGATGAGGCCGAGGCTGTCGGTTCCCCTCTGCCCGATCTGACGGAAGGGGAGAAGGCGGTTTCCTCCAATCTGAAAAAGGAACAGCATTTTACCCAGCCTCCTGCCCGGTATACCGAGGCGACACTGGTGAAGGCGATGGAGGAAAAGGGCGTTGGCCGTCCGTCCACCTATGCCGCTACCATTTCCACCATTGAGGACCGGGAATACGTCATCAAGCAGGATAAACGCCTGGCTCCCACCCCTCTGGGTGAGATCGTCACAGGCCTGATGCTGGAGCGGTTCAATGATATCGTGGATGTGGATTTTACTGCCAACATGGAAACACGACTGGACGAGGTGGAGGAGGGCAAGCAGCACTGGAAGGAACTGCTGGCCGAATTCTACGATGATTTCAGCCGGGAACTGAAGGAGGCGGAGGAAGCCCTGGAGGGTGTCCGACTGAAGGTGCCGGAGGAAGAGACCGATGAGGTCTGCGAGCTTTGCGGCCGGAACATGGTTATCAAGATGGGCCGGTTCGGCAAGTTTATGGCCTGCCCCGGTTTCCCCGAGTGTAAAAATACCAAGGCGCTGGTGGAGCGGATGCCCGGCCGGTGTCCCAAGTGCGGCAGCAGCATCCTGAAGCGGAAATCCAAACGCGGTTATGCTTACTACGCCTGCGAAAAGGGCGCAGACTGCGGCTTTATGAGCTGGGATGTTCCCACTGCCGAGGACTGCCCCGAGTGCGGCTTTACCCTGTTTAAAAAATCCGGCAAGGGACGCATGAAGCCTTTCTGCATCAACGAGACTTGCAGCAAATTCCTGCCGGAGGATCAGCGGGGCTATTATAAGAAGAAAACCGCTGCCGAGGGCACCGAAGGGGAGCCTGCCGGGGAACCCGCTGCAAAAGAGACAGAAAAAAAGCCTGCCGCCAAAAAGACCGCGGCTAAAAAGCCCGCGGCAAAGAAGACCGCCGGCAAAAAGCCTGCGGCAAAGAAAACGGCAGCCAAAAAGACCACTGCCTCAAAGGCAAAGAAGACTGTGGAGGCAAAATAAATGACAGTAAAAGTGATCGGCGCGGGGCTGGCAGGCTCCGAGGCCGCATGGCAGCTGGCACAGCGGGGCATCAATGTGCAGCTGTATGAAATGAAGCCCCATAAAATGAGCCCTGCCCACCATAGCCCCTATTATGCGGAACTGGTATGCTCCAATTCTCTCCGGGGAGACCGGCTGGAAAATGCTGTGGGTCTGCTGAAGGAGGAGCTGCGCCGCTGCGGCAGCCTGATTCTCCACTGCGCCGAGGCCACCCGGGTGGAGGCCGGCGGCTGCCTGGCTGTAGACCGGGAAGGCTTTGCAAAAATGGTGACGGAGAAGATCCGCAGCCATCCCCATATCACCGTCATTGAGGAGGAGGTTACGGCCATTCCCCAGGGACCTGTGATCATTGCTTCCGGCCCCCTGACCTCCGATGCCCTCAGCGAAGCCATTGCGGACTATTTCGGCGAGACCGGATATCTGCACTTTTTTGATGCTGCCGCCCCCCTGGTTACGGCGGAATCCATCGACATGGATCTGGCCTGGTGGCAGTCCCGGTATGACCGGGGAACCCCCGACTATATCAACTGCGCCATGAACCGGGAGCAGTACGAAGCCTTCGTTCAGGAACTGACCACTGCCCAGGAGGCAGAGGTTCACGGTTTTGAGGATAAGAATGTGTTTGAGGGCTGCATGCCCGTGGAAGTCATGGCCCGCCGGGGCTTTGACACTCTGCGCTATGGCCCCCTGAAGCCTGTGGGACTGGTGGATCCTGCCACCGGCAAGGAGCCTTACGCCGTTGTTCAGCTGCGGCAGGACAATGCGGAAAAGACCATTTTCAATCTGGTGGGCTTCCAGACACATCTGAAGTTCGGTGAGCAGAAGCGGGTATTCTCCATGATCCCCGCCCTGCGCAATGCGGAATTCGTCCGCTACGGCGTCATGCACCGCAATACCTTCCTCCAGAGTCCCAGACTGCTGGATCGGTACTATTCTGACCGCCGGGATCCCAATGTGGCCTTTGCCGGACAGATGACCGGCGTGGAGGGCTATGTGGAGTCCACTGCCTCCGGCTATCTGGCGGCTGTGGCCATGGCGGCAAGACTGCAGGGCAGGGAAGTGCCTGATTTCCCCAAAACCACTGCCATCGGTGCTCTGGGCATGTACATCAGCGATTCCACTGTGGAAAACTTCCAGCCCATGAACATCAATTTCAGCATTATTTCCCCGCCGGAAAAGCGGATCCGCAAAAAGGCGGAAAAGAATCTGGCCATCGCCAACCGGTCCCTTGCGGTGATCGATGAGATGGTGGCTGCCGGAATTTAGAGAAAAAGAGGTGGCAAATTTGAAGATCATTCTGGACGCAATGGGCGGCGATCTGGCCCCTGAAGCCCCTGTGCTGGGTGCCATTGATGCAGCCAGAGCCTACGGAGCCGAAATCACACTGGTTGGCCGGGGCGAAGCCATTCTGGAGGTCATGAAGAAGCATGGCATTGAGACCCTGCCTGCCGGTATGGAAATTGCCCATGCCGATGATGTGGTGGATATGCACGATGACCCCGGCAAGGTGATCCACAAGCGGAAGAATTCCTCCATGGTCATCGGTCTGCGGATGCTGGCTGAGGGCCAGGGCGATGCCTTTGTCTCTGCCGGTTCCACCGGTGCGCTGCTCAGCGGCGCCACCCTGATCGTCAAGCGGGTCAAGGGTATCCGCCGGGCTGCCATGGCGCCCTCCATGCCCACCAAGGCGGGCCACAAGGTGGTCATCTGCGACTGCGGCGCCAATGCCGAGTGTACCCCGGAATTCCTGCTGCAGTTTGGCCTGGTGGCCTCTGCGTACTGCAAGTACACCCTGGGCGTCAAGGAACCCCGGGTGGGACTGCTGAACATCGGCGCCGAGGACAGCAAGGGCACCCAGCTGCAGAAGGATGCCTATGCGCTGCTGACCAAAGCAAGGGAAAAGGGCCTCCTGAATTTTGTGGGCAATGTGGAAGCCCGGGGCGTGCCTCTGGGCGAAGTGGATGTGGTGGTCTGCGACGGCTTTAACGGCAACGTGCTGATCAAGTCCATTGAGGGCACCGCCATGTTTATGGGCAGCCTGTTGAAGAAGATGTTCAAGAAGAATATCATCAGTATGCTGGGCGCCCTGTGTGTCAAATCCGGCATCAAGGATCTGATGAAGCTGCTGGACTCCCGGGAGATCGGCGGCACCCAGTTCCTGGGCATCAAAAAGCCCGTCATCAAGTGCCACGGTAATTCGGATCCTCTGGCTTTCCGCAACGGCATCCGTCAGGCCATGACCGCAGCCGAGAGCAATTTTACCCAGCAGCTGGAGCAGGATCTGGCTGTACTGAAGGAGATGACGGCAGATGATTAAGGATCTGGAAAAAGCCATTGGCTATCAGTTCCGGAATATCCAGCTGCTGCACAATGCTCTGACCCATTCCTCCTATGCCAATGAGCGGTGGCACAACAGTCTGCTCAGCAACGAACGGCTGGAATTCCTGGGGGACAGTGTACTGGGCATGCTGGTGGCGGAATACCTGTTTCAAACCTTCCCGGACCGGCCTGAGGGCGAACTGACCCGGATGCGTGCGGATATGGTCTGCGAACAGACCCTGGCCAATGTGGCAGGCAGGATCGGCCTTGGCAGCCATCTGCTGCTGGGCCACGGTGAGGAGCGGCTGGGCGGACGGAGCCGGGAGTCCATTCTGGCGGATGCCACCGAATCGGTTATCGCCGCCTGTTTTCTGGACGGCGGACTGGAGGCGGCAGCCCGGTTCGTGAAAAACTTCATTCTGGTGGAGGTGCCTGTTTCCCGGCCCAACAACATGGACTATAAGACAGCCCTGCAGGAGCTGGTGCAGCAGAAGAAAAATCAGGTGCTGAGCTATGCGCTGGTGGGCCAGTCCGGCCCGGATCATGATAAGCAGTTCGATGTGGAGGTCAGCCTCAACGGTGCCGTGGTGGGCGCCGGCAGCGGCCGCAGCAAAAAGCGGGCCGAGCAGATGGCAGCCAAGTCCGCCATGGAAAAGCTGTTTCCCGGAAAAGTGTAAGGATAACCGGTGTGCTGAATGCACACCGGTTCCTGTTTTTGCCGAAATACCGGGGAAATCCCCATAAAAACAGGCAGAAATGGATGCCTTCAGGATTTGATTGACAAAAACCGCAAAATCGTATAAAATAAGCAATATTATTTAAAAAATGCGGCCCTGCGGCCGTTATGCTATGAGAGGATACGAGTAACATGGATCTGCATGAAAAGTTACACCAGGTGTGCAAGCTGTTCCGGATCAACGATGAGTTTCTGGGCTACGAGACCATTCAGATGGGAAATGTGAATCGTACATATAAGGTCAACTTCCGGCTTGCCGACGGCAGTCCCAAGTCTTTTCTGGTTCAGAATGTCAATACCTACGCTTTCCGCAATCCCATTGCGCTGATGGATAATATTGACCAGGTGACGGAGCACATCCGCAGCAAGAAGCCCGGACAGGTGGCCCTGCACTTCCACCACACCGCTGACCGGAAAACCTATGTCATTGACGGCGACAATTTCTGGCGGATGACCAATTATGTGCGCTCTATTACCTACAATACCGTCAAGGATCCCGATATCCTGCGCAATGCAGGCAAGGCCTTCGGTGAGTTCCAGATGCAGCTGGCGGATTTTGACATTGCCCAGCTCTACGAGACCATTCCCAATTTCCACAATACCCGCAAGCGCTATGAGACTTTCCTGACATCCGTCCGGGAGAACAAGGCCGGCCGGGCAGAAGAAGTCCGGGAGGAGATCGAGTACCTGCTGAGCGTGCAGGATCTGGCCTGCAAGCTGACTGACCTGAACGCGGAGGGGAAGCTGCCCCTGCGGGTCACCCATAACGATACCAAGATCAACAATGTGTTGTTCCACCCGGAGGACAATTCCGCCATGGTGGTCATTGATCTGGATACCGTCATGCCCGGCCTCATTGGCCATGACTTCGGCGACGCCATCCGGTTTGCCGCCAACTTCGTGGAGGAGGACTGCCCGGATACAGAAAAGGCAGGCGTGGATCTGGAAGTATTCCGGGTTTTTGCCGAGGGTTTCCTGTCCCAGACGGCCAGTACGCTGACGGAGACAGAGGTGGAGACGCTGGCGCTGAGCTGCTTTGTGCTGACAGCAGAGCTGGCCACCCGGTTCCTGGCGGACTATCTGGACGGCGATCTGTACTTTAATACCAAGTATCCCGGCCATAATCTGGTCCGTGCCCGCTGCCAGATCGCCCTGGCAAAGGATATGCTTCGCAAGATGCCTGAGATGGAAAAAATCGTCCGGGAATGTATTGCAGCAGCCGTATAATTTCAACACCCGCAGTGAATACTGCGGGTGTTTTTTATGCCGTCTGGGGCGGTGGTTCGCTGAAACTTTCCCTTGCCCATTCTGTCGGATTGTGATATAATAAAATGAACTATGCTGGCGGCAGTCTGCCCTCGGCACAATAATATGAATTTTGGAAGTGACGAGATGAATCGCCTGAAAAATAACAAGCTGAACCCTACGGTTCTGTCCAAGGTGCTGCTGATCATCCTGCTGGATGTGCTGGCTACCGCGGTAGCCTTCTTCCTGGGTCTGTGGTTCCGGTATGACTTTGTATTCGAGGATATTTCCCATTACTTTATCGAGGGTTATCTGTCCTCCATCGGCATCTGGTGTGCAGTTACGGTAGGTGTGCTGTTCCTCTTCAACCTGTATAACTGTATCTGGGTCTTTGTGGGAACCTCGGAAGTATTCCGGATCCTGGGTGCTTATGCTGTCCTGGCAGTCATCGGCGTGGCGTTCCACATGTATGGTGTTGCGCTGCCCCGATCCAGCTGTATCATTGGTCTGATCCTCAGTGGTATCTTTACCCTGGGCATCCGGTTCTCCTACCGGATGATCCGGACGCTCCAGACAAAATTCATTCACATGGCCCATGCCTCCGGCATGAAAAACGTGATGCTCATCGGCGCAGGTGATGCCGGACGGACTCTGGCCACGGAATTCAGCAACAGCGAATATATCCGGGACAATCTGGTCTGCGTCATCGATGACAACCCTGTGAAGGTAGGCAAGCGGCTGTGCGGTATTCCCATTGTGGGCACGCGGCAGGATATTCCCACCATGGTGGAGCGCTACAAGATCAGCAAGATCATTTTCGCCATCCCCAGCGCCTCCGGTCAAACCCGGAAGGAGATCCTGGATATCTGTACCACCACTGGCTGCGAGGTGCAGATGCTGCCCGGTATCTATCAGATGGTCAACGGCGAAGTCAGCGTCAGCAAGCTGCGCAAGGTGGATCCCCAGGATCTGCTGGGCCGGGAGCCCATCCGGGTCAATCTGGATGAGATCATGGACTATGTCTCCGGCAAGGTGGTTATGGTCACCGGCGGCGGCGGAAGCATCGGCAGTGAGCTGTGCCGTCAGATCGCCCAGGCAAATCCCAAACAGCTGATTATTTTTGAGATTTACGAAAACAATGCCTATGATATCCAGATGGAGCTGCAGCGTACCTGCCCGGAGCTGAATCTGGAGGTGCTCATCGGTTCTGTCCGCAATACCAACCGGGTAAACTATGTGGTCAGCCATTATAAGCCGGATCTGGTGTTCCATGCCGCAGCCCACAAGCATGTGCCGCTGATGGAGGACAGTCCCAACGAGGCAATCAAGAACAATGTTTTTGGTACCTACAAAATGGCAAAGGCCGCGGCGAAGTACGGTGTCAAGCGGTTTGTTCTGATCTCCACCGACAAGGCCGTGAACCCGACCAATATCATGGGTGCCTCCAAGCGCCTGTGTGAAATGGTGGTGCAGATGATGAACCGGCAGTCTGACACGGAATTCGTGGCAGTCCGCTTCGGTAACGTGCTGGGCAGCAACGGCAGCGTCATTCCTCTGTTCAAGAAGCAGATCGAGGCCGGCGGCCCCGTCACTGTCACCCACCCCGACATTATCCGCTACTTCATGACCATTCCCGAAGCAGTATCTCTGGTGCTGCAGGCAGGCTACTATGCCCGGGGTGGCGAGATCTTCATTCTGGATATGGGCGAGCCTGTAAAGATCGATACCATGGCCCGGAACATGATCCGGCTGTCAGGCTATGAGCCGGATGTGGATATCAAGGTGATGTACACCGGTCTGCGGCCTGGTGAGAAGCTTTATGAGGAGCTTCTGATGAAGGAAGAGGGCCTGCAGGATACCGACAATAAGCTGATCCACATCGGCAAACCCATCGTTATGGATGACGAGGTATTCCGGGAACAGCTGGACCGGCTGGAAAAGGCCTGCAAGGCAGAGGTCGGCAATATGAAGGACATCGTGGCCGAGATCGTTCCGACCTACAAGAGAAAACAGGAAGTGTAACCACCTCAGGGGGTAGATTATGTACAACAAAGTATTCAAGCGCCTGATCGACATTCTTCTTTCCGGCATTGCCATCATTGTGCTGGCACCGGTGTTTCTGATCCTGGCCATTGCCATCAAGATCGATGATCCCGGCCCGGTGTTTTTCCGTCAGAAGCGGGTGGGTATCCATAAGACCCATTTCAATATTCTGAAATTCCGCACCATGAAAATGAATACCCCCAAGGATACCCCCACCCATCTACTGGAGAATCCCCAGCAGTATATCACGAAGGTGGGCGGCATTCTGCGTAAGACTTCACTGGATGAACTGCCCCAGATCTTCCAGATCTTCAGCGGAAAGATGTCCATCATCGGTCCCCGGCCTGCCCTGTGGAATCAGTATGATCTGATTGAAGAACGGGACAAGTACGGTGCCAACGATGTGCGCCCCGGACTCACCGGCTGGGCACAGATCAATGGCCGGGACGAGCTGCCCATTGATGTAAAGGCCCGTTTTGACGGCGAATATGTGCAGAAGTTAAGCTTCGGCTTTGACTGCAAGTGCTTCTTCGGCACCATCGTTTCCGTGCTGAAGCACGACGGTGTGGTGGAAGGCGGCACCGGCCAGCTGGAAAAGGAGAAGGATAACAAATGAAAAAGATCCTCATCACCGGTGCAAACAGCTATATCGGCATGTCCTTCGACAGCTATCTGAAGCAGTGGCCCGATCGGTATCTGGTGGATACCGTGGATATGATCGACGGCAGCTGGAAGGAAAAGAGCTTTGCGGGCTATGATGCGGTCTACCATGTGGCGGGCATTGCCCACTCTGACCACGGCAAGATCAGCCCGGAGCGGGCACAGCTGTACTATAAGGTCAACCGGGATCTGGCAGTGGAGACCGCCAAGAAGGCCAAGGCCGAAGGCGTGAAGCAGTTTATTTTCATGAGCTCCGCTTCCGTTTACGGCAAGAGTGCCCCCATTGGCAAGAACAAGATGATCACCCGGGAGACACCCTTCTCTCCGGAAAACAGCTATGGTGACAGCAAGGTGCAGGCGGAGCAGGGCATTATGCCCCTGCAGAGCGAGGATTTTAAGGTGGTCATCCTCCGTCCTCCCATGATCTACGGCAAGGGCTGCAAGGGTAACTATACCACCTTGTCCAGTCTGGCCAAGAAGCTGCCCTGCTTCCCCTATGTGGACAATAAGCGTTCCATGCTCTATATTGAAAATCTGGTGGAATTCGTCAAGCTCATGGTGGATAACGAGGAGAACGGTATATTCTGGCCTCAGAACAGTGAATATACCAATACCTCCCAGATGGTGGCCATGATCGCTGCTGTCCACGGTAAGCGGATGATCCTGGTGAAGGGCTTTTCCTGGGCTCTGAAGATCCTCAGCCGGATGACGGCACTGGTGGACAAGGCCTTCGGCAGCTTCTGCTGCGACCAGGAAATGAGCAGCTATAAGCAGAATTACTGTATTGTCAATTTGGCAGACTCCATTAAGGAAACCGAGGGGATCGCGTGAATATTCTGGTTTTTTCCCAGTATTTCTATCCGGAAAATTTCCGGATCAATACCCTTTGCCGGGAACTGACGGATCGGGGCCACAGTGTGACGGTGGTCACGGGCTATCCCCAGTATCCCATCGGCCGGATCTATGACGGCTATGGCTTTGACATTCCCTATGAAAATCAGTGGAACGGTGTGAAGATCTGCCGTTTGAAAGTCCATCCCCGGGGCAGCAACCTGCTGGGGATGCTGCGCAATACGGTGGACTATGTGGTTCAGGCGAACCGCTGGGTCAGGGCCTGTCAGGAGAAATTTGACGCTGTATATGTGTTTGAAGTCTCTCCTGTCACCGTGGGCCTTCCCGCTGTGACTTACAAGAAGAAATTTGGTGTGCCCATGTTCTTCAATCTTCAGGATCTGTGGCCTGAGAATGTGGAGGAGGTGCTGGGCATCCGCTTTCCGCCTCTGACCTGGCTCATCAACCGGATCGTGGATAAGATCTACGGCGCCAGCGATAAGATCCTCTGCACCTCCATGGGCTTTGCGGAGAATCTCCGGGCCCGGGGCGTTGATGAAGGAAAGATCGTTTTCTGGCCCCAGTTTTGTCTGGATCCCAATCTCTCCGGGGCCCGGAAACCGGAGATCTACCCGGAAGATACCTTCAACATCGTCTTTGCCGGCAATCTGGGTGACGCCCAGGGGCTGGATCTGATGGTGGAGGCCGCAAAGGAACTGAAAAATACCGGCATCCGCTGGTTCCTGGTGGGCGACGGCCGTGCCAGAGCCCGTCTGGAGCAGAAGGTAAAGGAAAACGGTGTGGAGCAGGAAGTGACCTTTGTGGGTCGTGTCAGCGAAAAAGAAGCCGACCGTTATGTTCACTTTGCCGATTGTGCCTATCTGTCTTTTAAAGATAATAAGATCTTCAATATGACCCTGCCTGCCAAGCTGCAGACCTATCTCGCCTGCGGCACACCCATTCTGGCGGCGGCAGGGGGTGAGAGCGCCCGGCTGGTGGGGGAGAATGGCATTGGTTTTGTATGCCAGCCCCGGCTGGAGGCGCTGGTGAAAACCGTAAAAGCGGCAGCCTCTGCTTCCCGGGAGGAACACCGGGAGATGTCCCGGGCTGCCAGGACATATTATGAGCAGCATTTCACCATGGATACTCTGGTGACAGAGCTGGAGCAGATGCTGCGCCTTGAAATCAAGAAACAGGAGAACTGATCGATATGAGCATTTTTGCAGGTAAGACTCTTATGATCACCGGCGGTACCGGTTCCTTCGGCAATGCAGTGCTGAACCGCTTTCTGGATACGGATATCCGGGAGATCCGGGTTTTTTCCCGGGACGAAAAGAAGCAGGACGATATGCGCCACGAATTCCAGGCAAAGCTGCCTCAGGCGGCAAACAAGATCAAGTTCTTTATCGGTGATGTCCGGGATCTGGCTTCTGTGAAAAACGCCATGCACGGTGTAGACTACATCTTCCATGCAGCTGCGCTGAAGCAGGTCCCCTCCTGTGAATTTTTCCCTATGGAGGCCGTCAAGACCAACGTCATCGGCACGGACAATGTGCTGACTGCGGCCATTGATGCCGGTGTGAAGAGCGTGATCTGCCTGTCCACCGACAAGGCTGCCTATCCTGTCAACGCCATGGGTACCTCCAAGGCTATGATGGAAAAGGTCATCGTAGCAAAGTCCCGGACTGTGGCTCCGGAAGTGACCAAGATCTGCTGCACCCGCTACGGCAATGTGATGTGCAGCCGGGGCAGCGTGATCCCCCTGTGGATCGAGCAGATCAAAGCCGGCAACCCCATCACCATCACGGAGCCCTCCATGACCCGGTTTATTATGAGTCTGGAGGAAGCTGTGGATCTGGTGCTGTTTGCCTTCGAAAACGGCATCAGCGGCGATATTCTGGTGCAGAAGGCGCCTGCCTGCACCATTGAAACACTGGCTCAGGCGGTTACGGGCCTCTTTGCTCCCGGCCATGAGATCAAGGTCATCGGCATCCGCCACGGCGAAAAGATGTATGAGACCCTTCTGACCAACGAGGAGTGCGCCAACGCCATCGATCTGGGCAACTTCTACCGGGTGCCCTCTGACAAGCGGGACCTGAATTACGACAAATATTTCAAGGAAGGCGACAAGGAGCGCAATGTGCTCACCGAATTCAACAGTTCCAATACGGAGCTTCTGAACGTTGCGCAGGTTCAGGAAAAGCTGCTGAGCCTCAGCTATATCCGGGATGAACTGGCTGCCTGGAAAAAGGAAGCTTAAACCATGAATAAAAAGGAACTGGTGGTCAAATACCGAAGCCTTGTGAGTCTGGCTTGCCGGATTCACAACCTGAGAAACTGCTTCCGGATCCGAAAGACCGGGGACAACAACCGCATCATCGCCCCCTGTGCCTTGCTGAAGCAGGTGGATATCCGGATCAAGGGCAGCAACAATACCATCATCGTGGAGGATTTTGCCCAGCTGAAGGGAACTTCCATCTATATCAACGGCAGTGGCAACACCATTACCGTTGGCGGGTGGAGCTATCTGGGGGGCACCGATCTCTTTATTGAAGATGACGGCGGCAGCATTGCCATTGGCAGCCGCACCAAATTCCTGGGCAAGACCCATCTGGCAGTCATTGAGGGTACAGCTATCACCATTGGTGAGGACTGCCTGTTTTCCAGCGATATCCAGCTGCGTACGGGAGATTCTCATTCCGTGCTGGACCTCCGGGGCTGCCGGATCAATGCCTCCCGGGACATTGTTATCGGCGACCATGTGTGGGTCGGGACCGGTGCATTTCTGACCAAGGGCGCCGCAGTTGCCCCCCACAGCATCGTGGGTGCCCGGGCTATGGTGACAAAGGCCTTTGATGAACCCAACTGCTCGCTGGCCGGTGTACCTGCCAGAGTCGTAAGGACCGGTGTTGACTGGTCCATCCGCCGGATCCCTGCGGGGGAAACGGCTCCTGATTTTCATCCATACGTAAAAGAATAAAGGAGAAGGATCGTATGAATATTCTGATCACCGGTGCTGCCGGATTTGTAGGAAAGAATCTGACTGCGGCTCTGCAGTGCATCCGGGACGGCAAAGACCGCACCCATCCCGGGGTGGAGATCGGCCAGCTGTATTTGTACGATGTGGATTCTCCCGACAGCCTTTTGGAAGAAGCCTGCCAAAAGGCTGATTTCGTATTCAATCTCGCCGGTGTGAACCGGCCCCAAAACCAGGCGGAGTTCATGCAGGGTAACTTTGGCTTCGCGTCCACTCTGCTGGAGACACTGAAAAAATACGGCAATACCTGCCCTGTCATGCTGTCCTCTTCCATCCAGGCTACCCTGATCGGCCGTTATGCCAATGGAGAATACGGAAAAAGCAAAAAGGCAGGAGAGGAACTGTTTTTTGCTTACGGCCAGCAGACCGGTGCGAAGGTGCTGGTATACCGGTTTCCCAATCTGTTCGGCAAGTGGTGCCGCCCCAACTATAATTCCGCGGTGGCTACCTTCTGCCACAATTATGCCCACGATCTGCCCATCACCGTCAATGATCCGGCGGTGCAGCTGGAACTGCTGTATATCGATGATCTGATCGATGAAATGCTCTGTGCGCTGGAAGGGAAGGAGCACCGCTGTGAATTTGAGGGCGTGGATACGGTGCTGACGGAAACCGGCCGGTTCTGTGCCGCTCCCGTGACCCATAAGGTCACACTGGGACAGATCGTGGAGCTGCTGGATGCCTTCCGCGCCCAGCCCGGAACGCTGATGATGCCGGAGATCCCTGCAGGGAGCTTTGCAAAAAAGCTGTACTCCACCTATCTTTCCTATCTGCCCAGAGAGAAGGCAGTATTCCCCCTGAAAATGAACTGTGATGCCCGGGGCAGCTTTACAGAGTTGCTGCGTACCGAAAAGTGCGGCCAGTTCAGCGTGAATATCAGCAAGCCCGGCATTACCAAGGGCCAGCACTGGCACCATACCAAGTGGGAGTTCTTCATCGTTGTGGCAGGCCATGGCCTGATCCAGCAGCGCAGGGTGGGCTCTGATGAGGTGCTGAATTTTGAAGTTTCCGGCGAAACCATTGAAGCCGTTCATATGCTGCCGGGCTATACCCACAATATCATCAATCTGTCGGATTCCGAGGATCTGGTGACACTGATGTGGGCAAACGAATGCTTTGATCCCGGCAGACCCGATACATTCTTTGAGAAGGTGGAAGCATGAAACGACTGTTCATTCTCGGCGCCGGCGGTTACGGCAGAACCATAGCCGACCTGGCCTCCCAGTTGGGAGAATACTACCAGATCTCCTTTCTGGATGACAAGACCACCGGAAGAAATATCCTGGGCACCTGCGAAGAGGTGTTCCGCTTCCTGGACGACACCACCGAGGTCTATCCTGCCTTTGGCAGCGGAGAGCTGCGGATGAAATGGCTGCGCCGTCTGAGGGAGGAGGGCTGCCATGTGCCGTCTCTGGTGCACCCCAGAGCCTATGTCAGCCCCACGGTGAAGATCGGCACCGGATCCATGGTGCTGCCCATGGCGGTGGTGAACACCGAAGTTACCATCGGCGAGGGCTGCATCATCAACATCGGCGTGCTGGTGGATCATGGCTGCATCATTGAGGATGGTGTCCATCTGGCTCCCGGAGCCATTGTCAAGGCGGAGAACCGGATCCCTGCCGATACCAAGATCCAGTCCGGAACCATTATTGAAAATCGTCAATATCCCTTATAAAAGGAGAAAATAACCATGGAAATGAAGCTGGATTACTCCGATATTTCCTTTCAGAACGATGGCAGACTGAAGCTTCTGATTATTGTGGGCACCCGTCCGGAGATCATCCGTCTGGCGGCTGTTATCAATAAGTGCCGCAGATATTTTGACTGCCTGCTGGCCCATACGGGACAGAACTATGACTATAACTTAAACGGGATCTTCTTCCGGGATCTTGGCCTTGCCGACCCGGATGTATATATGAATGCGGTGGGTGATGACCTGGGTGCCACTGTGGGCAATATCATCAACTGTTCCTACAAGCTGATGGCTGCCACCAGACCCGATGCCATGCTGATCCTGGGCGATACCAATTCCTGCCTGTCCGCCATTCCTGCCAAGCGGCTCCACATCCCCATCTTCCACATGGAAGCCGGCAACCGCTGCAAGGATGAGTGCCTACCCGAAGAGACTAACCGCCGGATTGTGGACATCATTTCCGATGTGAACCTAGCCTATTCCGAGCACGCCCGGAAATATCTGCACGAATGCGGCCTGCCCAAGGAGCGGACTTACGTCACCGGTTCCCCCATGGCAGAGGTGCTGCACCAGAATCTGAAGCATATCGAAGCTTCCAACGTTCATGAACGTCTGGGTCTTGAGAAGGGCCGTTACATCCTGCTGTCTGCCCACCGGGAGGAGAATATCGATACCGAGAAGAATTTCTACTCCCTGTTTAATGCCATCAATGCCATGGCGGAAAAATACGATATGCCCATCCTCTATTCCTGCCATCCCCGGAGCCGCAAGCGTCTGGAGGCCACCGGCTTCCGGCTGGATCCCCGGGTGCGGATGAATGAGCCTCTGGGCTTCCACGACTACAACTGCCTGCAGATGAACGCCTTTGCGGTGGTGTCCGATTCCGGTACTCTGCCGGAGGAGAGCAGCTTCTTTACTTCCGTGGGACATCCCTTCCCGGCGGTGTGCATCCGCACATCCACCGAGCGTCCCGAAGCACTGGACAAGGCCTGCTTCATTCTGGCAGGCATTGACGAGGGCCACCTGCTGCAGGCGGTGGATACTGCCGTGCAGATGAATCTCATGGGCGACCACGGCATTCCCGTGCCGGACTATGTGGAGGAAAATGTCTCCACCAAGGTGGTCAAGATCATTCAGTCCTACACCGGCGTGGTGGACAAGATGGTTTGGCGAAAGTATTGATTGATATCCTGTTGATTCCTGTTAAGAACAAGCTGCAGTGAGAGGTGAAAGCTGTGAAGTATCTCTTTATCAATTCCGTTGCCGGTGTGGGCAGCACAGGCCGCATTGCGGCGGACAAATGCCGGGAGCTGATGGCCGGGGGCCATGAATGTGTGCTGGCTTATGGCCGTACCTGCGCCAATTGCTCCGATATCCGGACCATCCGTATCGGCAGCGATCTGGATGTGAAGCTTCACGGTGTTATGAACCGGATGTTTGACAATCATGGCTTCAATTCTGCTGCAGCGACCCGCCGTTTCCTGAAATGGGTGCGCCAATATGATCCGGATGTGATCTGGCTGCATAATATTCACGGCTATTATATCCATGTGGGACTGCTGTTCGAATATCTGCGGTTCTCCGGAAAAAAGATCTTCTGGACCCTCCATGACTGCTGGAGCTTTACGGGCCACTGTGCGTACTTTGATTTTGTCCGCTGTGACAAATGGAAGACCGGCTGCGAAAAGTGTCCCCAGAAGAAAAGCTACCCCGCAAGCCTGCTGTCAGACAACAGCAGGGAGAATTATGAAAGCAAAAAGTATTACTTCACCGGCATCCCCGATCTGACCCTGACGGTTCCATCCTGCTGGCTGGCTGACCGGGTAAAGCAGAGTTTTCTGCGGGAATATCCTGTGGAGGTGATATACAATACCGTTGATACATCGGTGTTCAGGCCTGTTCAAAGCGCCTTCCGGGAAACACATGGCCTGCAGGAGAAGATCCTTCTGCTGGGTGTTGCCAATATCTGGGAAGAACGAAAGGGCCTGAAGGATTTTGCCGCACTGGCGCCTCTGCTGGACGACCGCTACAAAATCGTACTGGTAGGCCTGACCCAGGACCAGAGCAAGGATTTGCCCGGCAACATCCTCTGCCTGCCCAGAACCGACAATGTCGGCAGCCTGGTGGAAATTTACTCCGCAGCGGATCTCTATGTCAATCCCAGCGTGGAGGAGACCTTTGGAATGACCATTCTGGAGGCTGCCTGCTGCGGAACGCCGTCCGTTGTTTATAAGGATACTGCCTGCGAGGAAATTGCGCTGCAGCATGGCGGCAAAGCTGTTCCCAGAGGTGCGGAGCATCTGCTGCAGGCCATCCGGGAATGGGATTTTACGGAAAGGAACAGTCTATGAAGTATTACCGGTTTCCTGAAAATAAGTCTGTAAAAGCGGGATTTTTCCTGTTTCTTTTGGCGCTGCAGCTGTTGTCCAGAAGCACTATGTACAGCAGCACATTTATAGGTGCCATTCCTGCACAGCTCATAGCTGTGGGTCTGGTATGTCTGGCAGGTGTGATCTTTCTGATCCACAACCGGAAAAACTGGAAACCGATCCTGACGGATCGCCGGATGATTGCGGCAGCAGTCTTTTCTGCTGTGATCCTGATACCCATGCTGCTGAAGCAGGACTGGCAGCTGATGTATTTTACGGTGTTGTTCTGTATGCTTTTTCCGGTGCTGCTCAGCTATTTTACCACACTGGAGGAGGTGGGCCGGTGCTATGTGCTGCTGCACCTGCTGCTGAGTCTTTGCTCCCTTGTGGGCATTTTTGTGGGCAAACCTCTGGTACACGCAGGTGTGATCCCCGGCAATCCCTTTGACAGCCCCGGCGGCTGGCATATGTACAATTTCGGACTGGCCTTTGTCTGTGACCGGAACAACCTGAATGATGATGCCCTCCGGGCCTTTGGCGTTTTCCGGGAGCCGGGACTGTATCAGGCCTTCCTGTTTGTGGCCATTTATCTGAACAATGATGTTGTCCGCTGGAACAAGCCCTGGAAAATGTGGGCAGTCAATGCGGTGCTGTTTGTTTCTATGCTGACCACCTTTGCCACAGGCGGTGTGGCGGCGCTGGCGCTGTATATCGTATTTCTGTTTTTTGACAAGGGCCTGTACCGGGACAAGCGGCTGCGGCTGCTGGCGGTCATTGCCATTGTGGCCGGAATCGGTTTGCTGGCTTTGGCCATGGCGCAGGGGGGAACCTGGGCTTATGAGCTGTTTGGCATGGTGGAAAAGGTGCTTACCAAAAACGATTCCTATACAAGCCGGGTGGACTCCATCCTGATGGATGGCAGACTGTTCTTCCAGAGTCCGCTGATCGGAAATCCCATGGAAGAGGTTATGTATTCCGTACCCAACAATACCGCAACATCCCCCATTCTCTTTGCGATTTTCGGCATTGTGGGGGGCTGTGTCCATGTGCTGAGCTGGGTGGCACTTGCCTGGCGGAAGGAGCGGCACTGGCTGATGAATATCATACTGCTGGTGATCCTGTTCCTGACCTTCAACACCCAGAATGTTATGCCGGATATGTTCTTCTGGCTGTTCCCCATGCTGGCGCTGACCGAGCGGGGACTTATGCTGCCGGATAAGCTGAAAGAGAGAGGTTAACTATGGAGCGGGAAGTGCTGCAAAGGGTCCAGCCGATTCTGCTGGACATGCTCCGGGACATCGCCCGGGTCTGCGAGGAGAACGGGATCCGGTATTTCCTGTACCGGGGCACATTCCTGGGTGCAGTGCGCCACCAGGGCTTTATTCCCTGGGACGATGATATGGATGTGGCTATGCCCCGGGCAGATTATGAGAAATTCTGCCGGATCGCCCCGGAAAAGCTGGGGAAGTCCTACTGCTTCCAGAACTGGCACACAGACCGGGATTATGCGCATCCTTTTGGTAAGGTGCGCAAGAGAGGCACCGTCTATGTGGAGGCAAAATGCCGCCGCCTGCCGGAAAATGGGTTTTATGTGGATATTTACCCTCTGGATTTTGGCCCGGCAGAGGAGGCAGCCCAGCGGACGCTGAACCGGAAGCTGCTGCACCTATACCGCATCAAGCTTATGAAGTGCCGCTATACACCCTGGCGGGAAGGGGAAAAGATCATCTGGAAAAAGCGGATCGGCTATCTGCTGTACCAGACGGCAGCCCTCTTTGTTACTCAGGAAGCACTGGTGCGGGCGTATGAAAAAATCGTTCTGGCACAGCCGGAAAGCAGCGTGTATTATGAGCAAAGCGCTTTGCCGCGGGTTCCGTTCTTTGAGCGGAGCTGGTGCGATGATCTGGCAGAATATCCCTTTGCGGATGCCGTATTCCGCGGCCCCAGAGATTATGACAGCTTCCTGCGCTCACTTTACGGAGAATACATGGAGCTGCCTCCGGAAGACAGGCGGGAGAACCGCCACCAGATCATGGAGCTGTCTTTCGGCGACGAATAAACGGAAACGGAAGGAGAATACGATGAAACGGGTACTGTTTATCACAAATTATGCTTCCCCCTACCGGGTATGCTTTTATGATGAACTGGCAAAGTATATGGACGTGACCGTTCTGTTCTCTGACCGGATCGAAGATAAGAAACACCGCAGTGCAGACTGGTTTATTTCAGGTGAGGGCCGGTTTCACGCTGTCCAGCTGCAAAAGCGTCTGGGCTCCATGGGCGGACGGGATTTTTGCCTGGATGTGACGGATTGGCTGAAACAGAAATGGGATGCCATCGTGGTCTGCGGCTATGCCTATCCCACTGTGGTTCTGGCGATGGCATATCTGCGTCTGCACCGGATCCCTTTCTACATGGAGGTGGACGGCGGCCTGATTCGGGAAACTGCGGGCCCAAAGCTGTGGTTCAAGCGGCTGCTTGTCAGCCAGGCCACCGCATGGATCAGCAGCGGAAGCTGTACGACCGATTATCTTGTGCACTATGGCGCAAAGCGGGATAAGGTGCATCACTATCCCTTTACCTCCCTTTGGCAGAGGGAGATTCTCTGCGCCGTTCCCAATGCTGCGGAAAAACAGCAGCTGCGGCAGAAACTGGGCATGACGGAGAAAAAAATCGCTCTCTATGTGGGCCGGTTTGATCCCAGAAAGGGCATGGATGATTTGCTTCATGTGGCACCGGATCTGGACAGGGATACCGGTATCTGTTTTGTGGGCGGCGAGCCCACCCAGGAGCATCTGACATTCTGCCGGGAACAGAACCTGACCAATGTACATTTTGTGGGATTTAAGAAGAAAGAAGCGCTGGAGGAATACTACAAAGCGGCGGACCTGCTGGTGCTGCCCACCTGGAGCGATGTCTGGGGTCTGGTCATCAATGAAGCCATGGCACAGGGCCTTCCGGTTGTTACGACAGACAGGTGTGTAGCCGGTGTGGAACTGGTGAAAAACGGAGTAAATGGATACATTGTGCCTGCCAGAGATCCCAAAGCCCTGGCGGATGCGGTGAACCGGGTCTTCCGGGAGGATTACCAGGCCATGGGTGCGGCTGCTCTGGAAGCCATTCGCCCCTATACCATTGAAAACATGGCTGCGGCCCATGTGGAGATTTTTTCGTAACAGGAGAACAGTATGCGTATTCTCTATGCGGTGACTACCTGCTCGGACAGGGTCTATAAAAAGTTGTTTTCCCATGTGAAGGTGAAACCTGCCTTTCAGTCCCAGAAATACCACCGGCTGCTGATCGAGGGACTGGCTGCCCATACCCGGGTGGACGTGATCGCCAATGCGCCGGTAAACCGTTCCAATCTGGAAAAAGCCATTGTTCGGCTGCATGAGGAGACCGAGGGTGGCGCCCGGTATCACTATATCCCCGCCATCCGTAATCCCATTGTGAAGCTGGCTGCGGTGGCGGCAGGTACTTTTTTCGGTGTCCTGACCCGTGCGGATAAGGATACTGCCGTTGTGGTGGACTGTCTGAACCGGACAACTGCCTTTTTTGCCCTGCTGGCGGCAAGGCTCCGGGGTGTCCGCTGCGTGGGTATTATCACTGATCTGCCGGATATGCTGGGCGGCGGCAGCTTTTCCAAGAAAATGGCCAATTTTGTTATTCGCCACTGCACGGATTATGTGCTGCTGACGGAGGCCATGAATGACTACATTCAGAATAAGGGAAAGCCTTATGTGATTTTGGAGGGTCATTCCGACATCACCATGAAGGAAAAAGTACCTTCCATGGACAAAAAGATGTATCCCCGGTCCGTGTTCTATGCCGGCGGCGTCAGCCGTCAGTACGGCCTGGCTGACCTGACGGAGGGATTCCTAGAAGCGGATATTCCCAACACCCGGCTGGAGATCTACGGCCCCGGTGACTATGTGAAGGAGCTGCAGCAGATCGCTGAAAAGGATGACAGAGTCTACTACGGCGGCATGCTGCTGAATACCGAAATCGTGGAGCGGGAGCAGCAGGCAACCCTGCTGGTGAATCCCCGGCCCACCCATGAGGAATTTGTAAAATATTCCTTCCCCTCCAAGACTATGGAGTACATGGCGTCCGGAACCCCGGTGCTGACCACCCGGCTGCCCGGAATGCCGAAGGAATACTACCCTTATGTACATTTTATCGAAGAAGAATCCGCTGCCGGTATTGCCGCAGCGCTGAAAAACGTTCTGGCGGCCTCTGATGAGGAACTGTTCCGCCGGGGACAGGCAGCAAGAGAATTTGTGCTGGAGGGCCGGAACAACGTGGTCCAGGCGAAAAAGCTGCTGAATATGCTGGAAAAGGAAGTGAAGGCATGAAGCTGTTGTGGCTGTGCAACATGATTCCCGGTGCAGTGAAGGAAGCCATCACCGGCAAGGCAGGAAATGGCCTTTGGGTGGATCATGTGCTGCAGGATCTGCGCAGCCGGGAGGATCTGGAGATCCGGATCTTTTGTCCCGGTTCCGGTGCGGTTTCCGGAGAACTGGATGAACGCTGCAGCTACCATACCTTCCTGCCAAAGTTGCCCCATCAGTATATGCCGGAGCTGGAGGACTGGTTTGTATCGGAACTGGATACCTTTCAGCCGGATGTGATACACAGCTGGGGCGTTGAGTATGCCCATGCCCTGGCTATGGCAAAGGCGGCGGAAAGGACCGGACGTATCGACCGTATGGCAGTGAGCATTCAGGGCCTGTGCGGCTTTATTGCCGGTCATTACTGCGAGGGCATTCCCCATGGGGTGCAGCGCAGTTACACCTTCCGGGATCTTGTCCGGCAGGATAACCTTCTTCAGCAGCAGGAGAAATTTCGTCTCCGGGGTGAATTGGAGAAACAGACCCTCCGGAAAGTGAAGCATATCATCGGCAGAACCTGTTGGGACAGGGCCTGCACGGCGCAGGTTAATCCCGTTGCCCGGTATCATCTGTGCAATGAAACCCTGCGGACACCTTTTTATCAGGATGTCTGGCGGTATCAGGACTGCCGAAAGCACCGGATCTTTGCCCCTGGCTGTTCTTATCCTGTAAAGGGTTTTCACCATTTGCTGGCTGCGGCGGCAGAGGTCGTAAAACGATATCCGGATGTTACGATTGCAGTGCCGGGAAAAAGCTTTCTGAAAACAGATCCCCTCCGGCGCAGCAGCTATCAGAAGTATCTGGCGGAGCTGACGAAGAAATACGGTTTGGAAAACAGGATCGAATTCCTTGGCAGTTTGGATGCAGAGGGCATGAAGCAGGCATTTCTGGAGGCCAATGTGTTCGTGCTGCCTTCTACCATTGAAAACTCCCCCAATTCTCTGGGAGAGGCCATGCTTCTGGGCCTGCCCTGTGTGGCGGCGGATGTGGGCGGCGTTACCACCATGATGACCCATGGCGCTGAGGGCTTTGTCTATCAGTCCACCGCGCCCTATATGCTGGCCCACTATATTGAACAGGTTTTTGCCATGGAAGAGAGGGCGCAGGCCATGGGAGCCGCCGCAAGAAACCATGCCCTGAAGACCCATGATCCGGAGAAGAATCTTCAGGAGCTTCTGAAAATTTATCATATCCTGGAAAAGTAAGGAGGAAATACCATGCAGCAGGATATTCTGGTGAGTGTCATTGTTCCCGTCTACAATGTGGAAAGCTATCTTTGCCGCTGTGTGGATTCCATTCTGAATCAGACTTACCGGAATCTGGAAGTGATCCTGGTGGATGACGGTGCAACCGATGCTTCCGGCGCCATCTGCGATGACTATGCCGGACGGGATGACCGTGTCCGTGTTATCCATAAGGAAAACGGGGGCCTCAGCAGCGCCCGGAATGCCGGTATTGATGTGGCGCGGGGCACCTATCTGGAATTCGTGGACAGCGATGACTGGCTGGAGCCGGATGGAGTGGAAAGCCTGTTGTCCCTTGCGCTGGAACAAAACACCGAGCTTGTGGCAGGCGGCCGGTATGATGTGAATGCAGAGACCGGGGAGAGAAAGCAAGGCCTGTGTCCTACGAGAACCGAAGTGATCTCCGGGGAAGAACTGGTAAGCCGGATCTTCCGTTGGGACAACTGCGATTCCTCTGCCTGCGACAAGCTGTTTCACAAACGGCTGTTCCGTCAAATCCGGTTCCCACTGGGGGTAGTGTGTGAGGATGTCCCCGTGATGTATCTCATTGCCCTTGATGCCGGACGGGCAGCCATGCTGGATAAGCCTATTTACAATTACTATCACCGCCATGGCAGCATCAGTACGGAAAAAGTCATTACCGACAAGACCTTCCATTTTTCACAGCACACCGAAAAAATCCTTCCCTATATCGAAAAGCATCATCCTGCCATTGCACCGGAGGCACGGTATCTGCGGCTGCGTTCCCTGATCCATGCGCTTCTGCTGCTGGATCAGGCAGGCCCGGAAAGCCGAAAGCAGTATCGGGAGATAAGTCGGCAGTATCGGCTGGAACTGCGGCGAAATGGCCCCATCATCGTGTCATCGTCGCTGCTTGGCAGACAGGAGAAGCTCACAGCGCTGCTTCTTGGCATCAATGCCTATCGGATCTTCCGCCGGATTTATCACGGTATCCGGTAATGCTTTGCGGAGAGGACCTATGAGAAAACAGAACAAAGTTGCGTTTTTTAATATTCTGAGTACCCTGCTGCTGCGGGGCATCTCCCTGTTTACTGCGCCGATCTTTTCCCGTATGCTGGGTACCGAGGGCTACGGCGTGGTGTCCATCTATACCATCTGGATGGGCGTGATCGCCATTGCCTTTACCTTGCAGACCAACGGCACGCTGGTAAATGCCAGGGTGGAATACCCGGAGGATCAGCAGCATAAGTACCAGTCCTCGGTGATGACATTGTCGCTGCTGTGCTGGCTGGCCTGCAGCGCTCTGGTGCTGGTATTCCTGCCCCAGGTGTCGGCGCTGCTGAAGCTGCACTGGGCGCTGATCCTGCTGATGCTGTTTCATGCGTTCGGCAATTATTGCTTTAATTTCCTGAACAGCAAGTTTACCTATGAATTCAAGGCGGACAAGAACATGTTCGTCTCCGTAGGTGTTACACTGGCAACACTGGTGCTGTCCATTGTGATGATTCTGGCGCTGCCGGAGGAGATCAATTATTATGGACGTATTCTGGGCATGTCTCTGACCTATGGCATCCTGGGTGTGTTCATCTGCGGCTATGTGCTGGTCAAGGGAAAAACCTTCTATAACCGGGAATACTGGCATCTGGCCCTGACGCTGGCACTGCCGGTGGTATTCTACAGCCTGTCCGATATTCTGCTGGGCCACTGTGACCGGGTCATGCTGCAGCAGATGATGAATGAGGACATGGTGGGTCAGTACAGCCTTGCCTTCAACTTCGGCGGCATCATGATGACGATTTTCGCAGCCCTGAACAACAGCTGGACGCCCTTCTTCTTTGACGACATGAAAAACGGCCGCCGGGAACAGCTGCGCAGTCAGGCAAATAATTTCCTGGAACTGTTTACGGTGCTGAGCATCGGCTTTATTCTGCTGTCTGAGGAAGTGTATCATGTGTTCGCAAGCCGGGATTTCTGGCCGGGCACAACCCTGATCCCCATTTTCGTCAGCAGCTACTATCTGAATTTCCTGTGCACTTTCCCGGTGAACTATGAATACTACCATAAAAAGACCAAGGTGGTGGCGGTCATAACGGTGGGAACTGCGCTGGTGAACATTGGGCTGAATTATGTGCTGATCCGGATGACTGGTATGATGGGCGCAGCGCTGGCCACTATGCTGGCCCATAGCCTTCAGCTGCTGCTGCACTATGGCTATGTACGCTACGTGCTGAAAAAAGGGGAGTATCCCTTCGGCATCCGTATGTGGGCGAAGTACATCCTGATCTACGGATGCTTCGTGGTGCTGGTGTATCTGACCCCGGGTGCCTGGTTCCTGCGCTGGCCTCTGGGTGCGGCGATTGGTCTGTGGGAACTGCGTCGCATTAAAAAGCGGAAAGTATTGATCTGAAAAATGTGGAGCTGACGGCAGTCAGCTCCGCTTTTTTACTTTCCGGGATATGGGGTTGAAATAAGATGCTCCATCGTGTATAATAGCATCGGATTAGTGTCTTTTTCAGAAGATACCCACAAGATGTTGTAAAGGCAGTGCAGTTATGGAAAAAAAGCGGGTTTTATTTACGGCTACAGTGGTCAAACAGCACATTATGACATTCCATGTTCCATATCTGAAGATGTTTCAGACCATGGGCTGGGAAACCGCAGTGGCGTCCTCCAATGATTATGAGGATCCATCCCAACTGAATATTCCTTTCTGCGATACCTACTATGAACTGCCCTTTGAACGCCTGCCCTGGAAACCGGGAAACATCCGGGCCTACCGGGAACTGAAAAAGATCATCGACCAGGGCAACTTTGATATCATCCATTGCCATACGCCGGTGGGTGGTCTGGTGACCCGTCTGGCGGCCAGAGGGGCCCGGAAGCGGGGAACAAAGGTCATCTATACGGCCCACGGCTTCCATTTCCACAAGGGTTCCTCCCTGGTCAGCTGGCTGGCCTACTATCCTGTGGAATGGGCCATGGCTTTCTTTACGGATATTCTTCTGACCATGAATCGGGAGGATTACGCCCTGGCCAGGAAGAAAATGCACGCAAAAAAGGTGCTGTATGTGCCCGGTGTGGGCATTGACACCGGCCGCTTTGCCAATCATCGGGCAGACCGGCAGGAAAAACGCCGGGAGCTGGGCTTCCGGGAGGAGGACTTTCTGCTGCTGACCGTGGCGGAAATGAACAAGAACAAAAACCAATCCATGGTGCTCAAGGCCATGGCTGTGCTGAAGGACACACCGGAATTTGAACGGCTGCACTACCTGATCTGTGGTATGGGTGACTATGAAGCCACACTGCGGCAGGAGGCCCGGGATCTGGGAATTGCGGATCATGTGCATTTTATGGGCTACCGGAAGGATATTCCTGCGGTGCACCGGTGCTGTGACCTGTTTCTGTTCCTGTCTTACCGGGAGGGACTGCCGGTGGCGCTGATGGAAGCCATGAGCAGCGGCATGCCCGCGGTCTGCTCCGGGGCCCGGGGCAATACCGATCTGATCGAAAGCGGGAAAGAAGGCCTCATCGTGGAAAATGAGCCTCAGGCCGTGGCCGACGCCATTGCGGCGCTTTATCGCGATCCGGCGCAGCGGGAAGCCTTTGGCCGGGCAGCGGCCCAAAAGGTACAGCAGTTTGACTGCAAAAATGTCCATCGCATTATGAAAGATATTTATTTGAACGTCTGAGAAAAGGAGGGAATGTCATGGCCGGAACTATGCTGATCTCACTGGATTTTGAATTGTTCTGGGGGCTTCTGGAGGAGCGGACACTGGAATCCTATCAGGAAAATGTGCTGGGCGGCCGGGCAGCCATTCCCCGTCTGCTGAAGCTGTTTGAGAGATATGATATTCACGCTACCTGGGCCACCGTGGGCTTTATGTTTGCGGAAAGCTATGGAGAACTGAAAAACTATTTTCCTGTGGAAAAGCCCACCTATGAAAAGCCGGGCCTTTCCCCCTATGAATATTTTGCTGGCATTGGAGACAGCGAAGACACCGCGCCCTGCTTCTACGCACCCGGCCTGATCCGGCTGGTCAGTGAAACACCGGGGCAGGAGATCGGCAGCCATACCTTTTCCCATTTTTACTGCCGGGAACCGGGTCAGACGGTGGAACAGTTCGCTGCCGATATGGCAGCCGCCAAAAAGATTGCTGCAGACCACGGCTATGACGTGACCTCAGTGATCCTGCCCCGAAACCAGTGCGAGCCGGAGTATACCCGGGTGTTCCGGGAACTGGGCTTCACTGCCTATCGGGATGAAGAGGATGACTGGATCCATGATAAGATCAAATGGTTCCCGCTGCTGCGTCTCTTCCGGCTGCTGGATGTCTACCTGCCCCTGACGGGTCAGGGCGTTCACAAGCCCCGGAAGGAGGACGGTGTCTGGAACTTTACGGGCTCCGGTATGTTCAAGCCCATCCGCCCGGCGCTGAAATTTCTGGAGGGCATCAAAATGCACCGGATCAAAGCCCGGATGCGTTGTGCGGCAAAAAATGATCTGGTGTTCCATCTGTGGTGGCATCCCCATAATATCGGCGTCATGACAGAGGATTACCTTGCCCAGCTGGAGGAGATCTTCCGGTATTACCATGTGCTGAAGGAAAAATACGGCATGGAGAGTCTGAATATGGGCGAACTGGCCTGCCGGCTGGAGGAGGAAGAACATGGATAAACTGCTGAGCTTCATTCTCCCGATCTATAAGGTGGAAGCTTACCTTCCCCAGTGTGTGGACAGCATCCTGTCCCAGATGAACCCGGCGTGTGAGATCATTCTGGTGAATGACGGCAGCCCGGATGGCTGTGGCGCCATCTGCGATGGGTATGCCGCAAAATATGAGAATATCCAGGTGATCCATAAGGAAAACGGCGGCTTGTCCTCCGCGCGCAATGCAGGACTGGAACAGGCAGCGGGAAGATACATTCTCTTTGTGGATTCCGATGACTATATTGAGCCCGGTTCGGTGGAGAAGATCCTTGCCTGGATCGATTCCACGGATGCGGACGTTGCGTTTATGCTGAGCCGGAAGGTGTATCCAGACGGTACCTCTGAGCCTTTGGGGGAGAATCTGGTGCGGTCGGAGATCCGGGATCGCGCACCTGTGGAGGTGCTGCGGTTTCTGGCCTCCTGTCCCAAATTCCCGGCCAGTGCCTGGGGCAAGATCTACCGGAGAAGCTTTCTGCTGGAAGGGGGGCACCGGTTCCCCGATGACCGGCGGCTGTCGGAGGATCTGCAGTACAGCCTGGATCTTCTGCTGACGGCACAGCGGTTTGATTATCTGGATTTCCCGTACTATTGCTACCGGCAGAACCGGGCAGGCTCCATCTGCAATACGGTAAACGCCCGGTATTATTTTGATACCTTCTGGTTTGTGGAGGACTGCGCTGTGCGTTTTGCAGAAGCTAAGCGAGCCGTTGATGAAACCGGCGCGCTGGCGCTGTCCTTTGCAGCCTATGAATACGCCATCCTCCTCTGGCAGATGCTGGACATGGAGGGGGATGACAGAAAAAAAGCCTATACACTGCTGAAAAAACACCGTTGGGTGCTGCGTTATGGCCGTTCCGGCCGGACGAAGCTGGTGCGTGGAGCTGTCACCGTTCTGGGCCTGACCGGTACCGCAAAGCTGCTGAACTGGTATATGGCAAGACGCTGATCTTGGAGGAAATATGATTCGGGTATTGCACATAATGGGCTGCTCTGATGCAGGCGGCATTTCTACGGTGGTACTGAATTACTACCGCCATATTGACCGCACAAGGATCCATTTTGATATTGGTCTGACCATTCCCACGGTCGGGCAGAATGGAAGACTGCTGCAGGAACTGGGTTGCAGGATCCACTTTCTGCCCCTGAAATCTGAGGGACTGGCAGTTTACCGGAAGGCTCTGGCAGAGCTTCTGGAAAAGGAACGCTATGACGCGGTCCATGTCCATGACAGCGAGACCTGCTATGTTTCCTTGCAGGTGGCGGAAAAGGCGGGAGTCAGATGCCGTCTTGCCCACTGCCATACCACCTCCCCCTGGGAGGGGATCAAGGGAGAGATCCGGCGGCTGTCCGGATGCGTCCTGAACTATCATTATGCCACCCATGTTATCGGCTGCGGTCAGCTGGCCGGTGAACGTGTGTTCGGAAAGTGGAACATGCGCCGTCCCAAGGCCATGGTGCTGCCCAATGCGGTGGAGACGGAAAGGTTTGCCTTCAATGAACAGATCCGCCGGGAAGTCCGGCAGGAGCTGGGCCTGGAAGGGAAATATGTTCTGGGCATGGTAGGACGGCTGGATGCGCAGAAAAACTATCCTTTCGCATTTGAACTGATGGCAAATCTCCGGCATCAGCTGCCAAATGTGATCCTTGTTGCTGCCGGAAACGGTCCCGATGAGGATATGCTCCGGGGTATGATTGAAAAAATGGGCCTGCAGGATTGCGTCTGCATGCTGGGCAGACGAAGTGATGTGAACCGGCTGTATCAGGCGTTTGATCTGTTCCTGATGCCTTCACTGTATGAAGGCTTTCCGGTGGCCGGTGTGGAGGCTCTTTGTTCCGGATTGCCGGTGCTTCTGTCTGACCAGATCACAGGAGAATTGAAATTTGGATCCTGTGTCCGGTACCTGTCCTTAAAGGACCAGAAGTGCTGGATCAGGGAGATCCTGCAATGCCGGGACAATTCAGATGCTTCCAGTCGTGTTATCCGGCAGAAAGAACCTGGAGACAATGGCCTGGATATCCGTGATACTGCCCGGATACTGGATCGGGTATATCGGGAAGATACTTCCGGAAAAAGAGATGGAGACGAGAAAAATGGATGAACTGATCACAGTCGTTGTTCCGGCGTATAACTGTGCGCCCTGGCTGCCTCGTTGTCTGGACAGTCTGCTGGCCCAGACCTATCCCAATTTGGAAATAGTTGTGGTAAACGACGGCTCCACAGATGATACAAAAACAGTTCTGGATGATTATGCAGCCCGCTGTTCCCGCGTTACTGCGGTGCATCAGAAAAATGCGGGAGAATATGCAGCAAGACTGTCCGGTGTAGCGGTTGCAAAGGGAAACTGGATCGGTTTTGTAGATGCCGATGATGAGACAGAGCCGCACATGTATGCGATGCTGATGAACAACGCGCTGAAGCACAATGCAGATATATCCCACTGCGGTTACAAGGTGATCTATCCGGACGGCCGCATTGAATACCAGCAGAATTCCGGTATCCTAAAGGTTCAGGATGCTTATACCGGGGTCCGGGATCTTCTGGAAGAGAAGATTGTGGAGATGGGGCTTTGCAGCAAGCTGTTCCGGAAGGAGCTGTTCTCCGGAATCCACGAATGGATGGATTACTCCATTGTGATCAACGGCGATATGATGATGAACTACTACTTGTTCTCTCAGGCGGAAAAATCTGTGCTGGAGGATGTTTGCCCGTATCACTACCTGATCCGGCAAGGTTCAGCCTCCCGGCGCAAGCTGAATGAATACCTGATCTACGACCCCATCCGGGTTCGACGGATGATTCTGGATGCCTGTGGTCCGGAACTGAAAGATGATGCCCGGCGGGCGCTGGCAAGAATGTGTCTGGTTTCTTACCGGCTTCTGGCGATGGAAACAGAGCCGGAATATAAAGAACACCGGAAAAGAGTCAGGGAAATAATCTCTCAGCTTCAGCCATACTGTGGTATTCTGCCCAAGCGGAATGCCGTTCTGGTACGTTTAATCAGCAACGTCCCGTGGGTATTTGATCTGCTGTATCCTCCCTTTGAAAAACTGTTCAGAAGATAGTGCCGGCGGCATGGCGCTGGGTTGGAAGCATTTGCTCAAAAAGGAATAATATATGATAATGGTCTGTGTCATGGCCATGAAGGGAAGAATCCTAATATGAAAGAACGACCTTTGATTACTGTGATCATTCCGGTATATAACGCAGAATCCTACCTGGAACAATGTCTGGACAGCGTACGGAATCAGACACTCACCAATCTGGAAATCATTTGTGTGGATGACTGTTCTCAGGATGGGTCTCCTGCAATTTTGGAGCGCTATCAGGCATGTGACAAACGGATAAAGGTGTATGCCCAGGAATCCAATAAGAGCGTTTATATGGCGCGCAAGAAGGGCGTATGCGCTGCATCCGGTGAATACATTATGTTTCTGGATTCGGATGATTATCTGGAACTGACGGCATGTGAACGGCTGTATAACAAAATCAAAAGCGAGAAAGTGGATATTCTCCATTTTTCTACACGGATCGTAAACATCGGAAAGGGAAACGAGGCACAGAAGAAGGATCTGGAAAAACTGCTTCGCCCCTATGGCAGAAAACTGACGGGCGATGATGTGTTTAAGACCGGATTTGTTGAGAAAAAGGTTTGGGGAACTCTGTGGAACAAACTGTTCCGGGCAGAACTGTGCAGGAAGGCTTTTGACGATCTGAAAGAAGGCTGCTACCATATTGGAGAAGACGTGTATACCTTCTGCGCAATTGCCTATCATGCACAGAGTTATCTGGGATGGGAATCGGAGCCGCTGCACAACTATCGTATCGGCAGCGGAGTCACCACAACCACGGCAATGGATCTGAAGAAATTTGAGCGTCTTTGTGTGCTTGCAGAAGTGGCGGAATGTATGGTTGATTTCTGCAAAATCCATGGCGTTTACAAAAATGCACAGGAGTTTCTTAATGGCGTGCAGATGATGTGGCTGAATGCGTGTTATGAAGCTTGGTATATTGGCTTGCCCAGAGAATTGGCAGGTATGGGCTGGGAAAGAATGTGCGGATGCTGGGGTCCGGAGCGGGTAATATCCAAAGTTGTAAAACACCATTATGAGCAGCCCAAGGAAATTGCGCGGAAACTGTCCTCCTATGCAAGGATTCCTCTGAAAGAAAAGAAAATAAAAACGGTTGGCATATATTATCATAAGCTGTATGCCGGTGGTGTAGAACGGGTGATCTCTGTTCTTACGCCGCTCTTGTTCAAAATGGGCTACAGAGTTGTGATTATTACGGACAATCCTCCTACGGACAAGGATTATGCTGTGCCCGCTGAAACAGTCAGGGAAGTCATTTTTAATAACGAGATGACGGACTGGGACAGTATCGACCAGCGTTGCGCATCTCTGGCGGACGCAGTCAGGAAACACGATGTTGACGTGGTGATTTACAGCGCATGGATGTCCAACCTGCTGCTTTGGGATATGCTGCTTCTGAAAGCATTTGGCATTCCGGTAGTGGTTCATGCACATGGTGTTTTCCCTTGCACTATGTTGGAAAACGGCGATCTGTTTTCATCACTTCCCAGTGTGATGCACTTGGCAGACGGTGTGGTAACGCTGTCTGAAGTGGATCAGAAATACTGGGGGCTGTTCTGTGACAATGTGCACTGCATCCCCAATCCGGCCTCGGAATCTCTTTGTGATGTGAAGCCGGGCAAGTGGGAAAACAGATCCCTGATCTGGGTAGGACGTGTCAGCCCGGAAAAGCAGCCGGAGAGAATTTTTAATATTATGGAGCGCGTGGTTGCCCGTATTCCGGATGCAAAGCTCTATGTTCTGGGCGACTTTTATGACAAAATGTGGCCTGAGTTGGTTGCAAGCAAGGGTTTGACGCAGAATGTGGTTTTGTGCGGCATGGTAAATGATGTCAGCGCGTATCTGGAAAAAGCGTCTGTATTTGTGTGTACCTCTCAGTATGAAGGTTTCCCGATGTCTCTTGTGGAAGCCCAGGCGCACCATCTGCCTACGGTCATGTTCCGCCTGCCGCATCTGACCATGGCTGCTGCCGACCGGGGTGTGACCAGCGTGGATATGGATGATGAGCAGAGTGCTTCCAATGAGATCGTAAAGCTGCTTCTTGACCGTGAACTTTGGCAAAATAACAGCATGATGGCCTATAGGAGTTTTTGCTGGCTGCGGGATTATGATCTGGAGGGTGCATGGCAGGCTTTGCTTACTGGTGAGATGACAGAGGATCTTCGCGACCCTCTGGTTGAGAATATGATCCATACACTGATTGACCACTATGAGTTGCGTTACCGGAGCAGTGAAAGCAAGAGTGCGGTTATTTGGTTTTTGCGAAAAGCCGTGGGTGGTATTGAGTGTTGTATGGAAAATGGTCTGAAACATACGATTCATCTTGGAATCAGAAAACTGCAGAATCGCTTTGGATAATATGCCAAAAGAGAAATCAATCTGGATGTTGATGAATACAGATATCTGACCGGGATGAACAGGGAGCACAAACACCGATGAAAAAGAAAATATATTCCAGAAAAATGGTTGCGGCACTGTCCTCATCAGCGGGAATTGTCCAGCAGCTTACACAGGTTGTGGGAGGCTTTGTCTACAGAACCATTTTTCTGATGGTTCTGGCAAAAGAGTATTTTGGAATCAATGGCTTGTTTACCAATATTCTTCAGATGTTCTCGCTTACAGAGCTGGGTATTGGTACCGCACTCCTTTACAGCCTGCATAAACAGTATGCAAGCCGGGATATGGAAACGATCCGGGGACTGGTATCGTTCTATAAGAAGATATACAGTCTTGTAGCGGTGGCCGTATTGGTGCTGGGCATATCCTTCTACCCCTTTATTGGGTCAGTGGTGGATATTTCGGAAGTACCTCCGGATGTAAATCTGGGAAGAATCTATTTTTTGTTCCTGATCCAAAATGTTGTGGGATATCTGTTTGCTTACAGGCGTTCTGTATTGGAGGCAAATCAGCAGCAATATATTGATTATCTGGTCAGCAGCGGTATCTTGTTGGTCGGCTATATTGTCAGGACAATAGCGCTTGTTATTTGGAAAAACTTCGAAATATTGCTGCTTCTTGGTATTGCCAGCGATATCCTGTTGGAATGGATCTTTTACTTGTGGATCGGACACCGCCACAGAACAGTTTTTACAGGAAAAGGCAGTGTTCCCGAGGAAGAGAAACGGGAGATTTATAAGAACACAGCCGGACTGATGTGCCATAAGATTGGATCCATTGTCGTTACCAGTACAGACAGTATTGTTTTATCCAAATACGTAAGTCTGGCGGCAGTTGGCATTTATTCAAACTACATTACACTTGTTTCAGCAGTTTCCGGCATTGTAACCAGAGTTTTTTACGGTATTCAGCCTACAATTACAAATTATGTGGTAGAAAAGCCCCGAGAAGATTCGCGGGAACTCCTGTTCAGAATATTATACATCAATATGTGGATCGCGAGTTTTACAACGGTATGTTTGTATTTGCTTTTGAATCCATTTATTGGTTATATATGGCTGGACGAAACATTCCTGTTCGGGAAAGAAGTGGTAATGCTGATTTGCCTTCAGCACTATATCAGTTTGTCCAGATTGACATCCGGCTGTTTTGTCAATGGCTGCGGCCTGTTTGATAAAGATAAAGTCCGGGCTCTGATTGAGAGTGCCATTAACCTCGGCGTATCTGTTGTGCTTGCAAAGCGGATCGGCATTGCCGGTGTTTTTGTCGGTACCTGCGTCAGTGGATTGCTCACATATTACTGGCGGCAGCCATATCTGATTTTCCAAAATTACTTCGGAAAGGGGCTGCTGAGGTATTGGCTGGTGATGTTGTTCTGGTTTGCTCTAACGGCAGCTATGTGCTTTTTGGGCGATATGGCATTCCAGTGGATCCCGAATACATTCCAGGGCTTTATAGTGAAAATGCTTGCAGCGGGCATAGGTTCCAATCTGGTGATTTTGCTGCTGACATTCCGGAGCGAGGGCTTCCGGTATATGTGGGAAATCCTGATGGGAATCCTTCGGAAATAATCGCTGTCAAACAGAAATCAGAATGGAGAAGCAGTATACTGTTTCCTGTACAAACAGGGTGTGTTGTTTGGCGCACCCTGTTTTCTGATTTTATAATATAATTTCCTTGCAATTGCATATATTCTGACGTATGATAAATAGAATGAATATCTTTTTATGCAGGTATGCTGTGCATGTTGTGAATACAGGGTGCAGCAGCTGACAGACCGGGATTCTCAAAACAGACAGAGGTTATTCTATGGCAAATTCCACACAAAACCACCATATCCATATCTCTTCCAGACATAATATACTGGAGCTGAACCTGAAGGAAGTATGGAAGTATCGGGATCTGATCATTCTGTTCACCAGGAGATCCTTTTCTCTTCTGTATAAACAGACAATCCTGGGTCCCGCCTGGGTGTTCCTGAATCCGCTGATCAGCAGTCTGGTTTATGCCTTTGTCTTTGGGGGTATTGCGGGAATCGACACGGACGGTGTGCCGACAGTGCTGTTCTATCTGTGCAGCAATGCCATCTGGATCTTCTTCTCATCCTGCGTCACGCGGAATGCCAATACATTTACGGCCAATGCGGCGGTTTTCGGAAAGGTATATTTCCCCAGACTGACCATCCCGGTTTCCAATGTCCTTTCCTCGTTCATTCAGTTTTTTGTGCAGATGATCCTGGTGTTTGTGTTTCTGATCTTCTATGTCATCCGGGGACAGGTTACCCCACACTGGGAGTTCTGGGTGCTGATCCCGCTTCTGCTGATCCATCTGGGTGTGCTTGGCCTGGGGGTTGGCGTTATTATTTCCAGCCTGACCACAAAATACCGGGATCTGGCGATCCTGGTTACTTTCGGAATACAGCTGTGGATGTATGTGACGCCCATCGTATATCCCATCTCTCAGATTGAAGAGGGCGTTATGCGGACGATCCTTATGACCAATCCGGTTACGGCACCCACAGAGATGATCCGCTATGCACTCCTTGGCCAGGGAGAGGTTCTGCCGGGATATATGCTCCTGTCTGCGGCGGTCACGGTGCTGGTGATGACAGTCGGTATTATGATTTTCAACAAGGTTGAAAAAACCTTTATGGATACGGTGTAAGGAGGCGGCGATGGACAGTAATCTGCAGAACCGGGAAATTGCCGTCAAAATTTCCGGGGTGAAGAAAATGTACAGGCTGGGCCAGATCGGTGGCGGTACGCTGCGTGGTGATCTGGAAAGCTGGTGGGCGCGGATCCGGGGAAAAGAGGACCCCAATACCCTGATCGGAACCGATCAGCGTCTGATGGGACAGACCTTTATGGCCCTTAACGGCATCGATCTGACGATCTACAAGGGCGAGGCAGTTGGTATTATTGGCGGAAACGGCGCGGGAAAGAGTACGATGCTGAAGCTTCTGAGCCGTGTCACGGCGCCTACAGACGGCCAGATCGATATCTACGGACGCATTGCATCCATGCTGGAAGTCGGCACCGGCTTTCACGGAGAGCTGACAGGCCGGGAAAACGTGTATATGAACGGAGCGATCCTCGGCATGACAAAGGCGGAGATCGATGCCAAAATGGAAGATATCATCGAATTCTCCGAGGTCCGGGACTTTATCGATACTCCGGTCAAACGCTATTCATCCGGCATGTACGTAAAGCTGGCTTTTTCGGTTGCGGCCCATCTGGACAGCGAGATCCTGATCATGGACGAGGTTCTGGCAGTGGGCGATATGGCGTTTCAGAAAAAGTGCCTGAACAGGATGCGGGATGCAGCCCAAAAGGAAGGGCGTACGGTTCTCTATGTCAGCCACAACATGAATACGATCCGTCAGCTTTGCGACCGGTGTATCGTGCTGGACAAAGGCAGAGTGATTTTTGAGGGCGATGTGGAAACCGCCATCGGCATCTATTCCGGTACGGGTATAAGCGATCTTCCTGTGACTTATGATCTGTTTGACACCCAGCGCCCATCTGCGCAGCATGGAAATGATCTGCGCATTGAGAAACTGGAATTCCTTGCAGACCGCCGGGCGGCATTTGCGCGTTCGGAAGGAGTGAGCTTCCGGATCACATTTGAAGCAAGAAAGAGAATCACCAATCTGAAACTGTATTTTGTGCTGAAAGCCAGCAACGGAACCACAGTTGGCCTGGTGCAGACGCTGGATTCTATCACAGATACGGAACCGGGGAAGAGATACACGTATGTGTTTTTCTTTGATTGCTCCAATCTGGCGGAAGATACCTATTGCTTTTCACCGGATCTGTTTGCAGATGACGGAAACGGAAAGCACTGGAGCGTGGATCAGCCTGTGTGTGACATCCGCTTCAAGATCGTGGATGAGCATCCTGTCGGTTTGAACTGGAATCTGACATATTATGGAAATGTCAGGCTGAATCCTGTGACTGTGGTGCGCGGAGGCGTTTTGCATGAAGAGGGTTAAGATTCAATTTGCCGGTTTCTGGCCGGGCTTCGACCCGGAGGCATTGTTTATCACAAAGATCCTGCGCAGGCACTATCATGTGGAGATCACGGATGATGCGGATTATGTGATTTGCAGCGGTTTTGGATTCTATGACTATTTGGGGCATGAGCAGATCCGGATCTTCTTCAGCGGTGAAAATTATATCCCGGATTTTAATTTTGTTGACTATGCCTTCAGTCTGTATCCCATAACTTTTTTAGACCGCCACTGTACAGTTCCGGGGGCACTGCTGTCATCCTTTGATACAATGACCCGGCTGCAGCAGAAAAGCAGGGACTATGCTCCTTCCATCCTGAAAGAAAAGCCTCTCTTTGCAAATATGATTGCAAGTCATGAGTCAGAAAGAAACCTGAGAGGGGAGCTGGTTCGCCTGCTCAGCCGGTACAGGAGGGTGGAAGCAGCCGGATCTTATCTGAACAACATGCCGGATGGAAAAACGGTAAAGATGGATGACGGATCAAAGTTTGCTCTGCAGAAGCAGTGCAAATTTACGCTGTGCTGCGAAAGCCTTGCCCATGAGGGGTTTGTAACGGAAAAACTGTTTGATGCCTTTTGTGCGGACACAATCCCGGTCTATTATGGCAGCTCCACGGTATCGGATATTTTCAACAAGGATGCGTATATCGACGTTCGCGACTATGACAGCCTCGAAGCTGTTGCAGACCGGATCCTGGAACTGGATTCCTGTGAGGATCAGTATCTGCAAATGCTGCGGCAGCCTGTTTTTTCTGACGATAAATATATAGAGCGGAAAATGGCGGAAATAGAGGATTTTGTATGCCATATTTTTGACCAGCCCATGGAACAGGCATACCGCAGGAGCAGGCAGTACATGCCGGCGAGATATGAACAGGAAATTCTTCGCGAAAAGAAGGCACGGCAGGACCCGTCATACGGACGGATACCTTTGTGGAGCAGGAAAAAAGAAGCGCTTGCACGCATCATGCGGGAACGTCTGAACGGACAGCGCTGATTTTGAGCCGATTCCCACAGATGACGGAAGCACGGACAGCATGGACTGGCCGGGGGACTGCCGTCTGGGGACAGCCGGTAAAACAGGATCCGGTGCAGTCAAAATCAGTCGGATAACAAAAAAAGAGGGATCGCTGCAAATGGGTAAGCGATTCCTCTTTTTTATTTAGTGATATCCGTTTTTCAGGTCAGCGATCTCACCCAGATCGGGAAGCCAGACCGTGGAAGCATCCACAAAGGCACGTTTGTCATTTGCCTGAGCGGCAATAGTGGAGGGAATGGTTCCGTCCAGCTGTCCGCGGACACTTTCTGCCCGGAGCAGGCAGAAATTCCGGATGGTTTCCACACCCAGCGCCCAATCTTCAAAGGAGCAGAAGGCCGTGGGGTCTTTCTTCACATAGGGGGCGATCATGGCTGCGGTATCGTCTACAAGGGCTTCAAAACTGCCGCTTTCAAAGTAGCTTTCTATGAGATAACGGAAGTGGTCATGATACGTTGCGTAGTAAGCATCATGTTTCATCAGATTGTGATACAGGGGCCGGTTGCGCATAACGTCACCGGAGGCGGGGGTATTGATGGGGTAATTCACATACAGCGTGGAATCATTGATGGGATCCGGCATACCGAGGGAATAGGTGGCAAAGGCCAGATTGTAGTCCCAGGGAAGGATCTGCAGGATGCCGTCCTCCTCATAGAGGAAATAGTTATGTCCCGTCCGGCCCAGATAGCTGTCCAGATTCACCACAAATACCTGTACGGTAAAGTAGCGCAGCACCTGGTCCACATTGACGGCGGTTTCCAGGTTTTCTCCGGTGGAAAGGGTCTTCAGCGCATCGATGAGACGCTGTTTGTCGGCATCGGTGGGATCGAATTTGGCATGGCGGAAGATATTGTCGTAGCTGTCAAAATCCCCGTCCGTATAGCGCAGATGGACATCGGCGTTCTCGTGCTCCAGCTTTTTGTAGTCCGGCTTATAAAGCTGGCCGTGGTCATTGCCGAAATTTCGTCGGGCGAAGGCTTCCTCCGGTTCTTCAATGGCCAGAAAAAGACCCCAGTCTGCTCCGTTGACACGGACCCAGACCCAGCTGCACAATGCGGTGGGCACGCCCATGTGGTTCATCATGTCGTAGGTGATCCATGTCTTCAGGTAGGAATTGTCCTGAAAGGAGGAATCCAGAGAGAATTTGTCCAGTCCGTAATAGGAACCGTATTGATAATGGTCAAATTCGATCTTCAGGCTGTAACGGTCAAGGTCATACCGGTCCGTCAGCCGACGGGAATTGTTGCCCTTGGCCCGGATGCCCACGCCGGAAAATTTCTCTCCGTCGATGACCAGGGTACAGGAGGTGTATTCCTCCTCCGGAGCGGTTTCCAGAAAGGCGTCCCAGTCCTCCAGAAGAATATCGATGGTATGTACCCTGGACTTGTCAAAGAGCCGTGTTTCGTAGCCCGGTGCACTGGATGCGGCGGTCAGCCCCAGGGATTCACCGCCCATAAACAGCAGTGTGCCCAGAACTGCCAGCACCATCACGGCGATGCAGAGAAGGTCGGTATATCTGCTTTTCAGCATCAGCTCATGTAATCGCCGTTGTAGGATACCATCACCGTATGGCTGACACCGGACAGGTCAGACAGGGTATTGATAAAATCACTGTCGGCATCCTTCAGACGGACTTCGTAGTTCAGTTCAATGCTGCCCCTGGCAACACTTTTGCTCTTCAGTGTCAGCTTTTTCACATTGGCGGCAACGAACTCCCGGCTTGCCCTTTCTGCGTCAGCGTCTTCACAGTGGATCACCAGGATATAAGGGCTGTCAAAACTTTTCTGGCGGGAGAACAGGAGCAGGATCAGGCCGATCAGCAGGCTGCCGAATACTGCTAGAGGGATCAGTCCCGCTGCCAGTACGATGCCTGCGGCAATGGCCCAGAAAAGAAACACGATGTCGCTGGGCTCCTTGATGGCGGTGCGGAAACGGACGATCGACAGCGCGCCCACCATACCCAAACTAAGAACGATGTTGCTGGTAACAGCCAGGATCACCAGCGCCGTCACCATGGTCAGACCGATGAGGGTCACGCCGAAGGAGGCGGAGTACATGACCCCGACATAGCTCTTTTTATAGATAAAGAAGATGAACAGTCCCAGGCAGAAAGCCAGGACCATGGCCAGCACCATGTCAAAGACCGGGATGGCGTTCACATTTTCCAGAAAGCTGGATTTGAAAATATCCTGAAAGGTCATGATAAAGACCTCCTTTTAGTCATATTTGCGGCAAACAGCATATTTGGAATAGGCTGATGCCTGCGTATTGGGTACCTGAACAGCCATTTTTACAATGTCCGGCAGGAATTCGTCGTATTTTACCTCCAGTACCGTCAGTCCATCGGAAACCGGTACCTGGTGCAGCTGGGGATTTAGAAAATCCAGAGAGGAAAGACCGGTGCGGATATCCCGGTCCAGAGTGATGCGCACATTGCCGGGAGCGAAGAGAAAGGCTTCCCGTTCATAGGTGACGATGGTTTTTGGTGCAAGCAGCTGTCCTTTCATTTTGCTGTAAAGCTCCTGCATCAGGGCATCGCCCTTCAGGAGAAAGGCAATGTCACCGCAGAGAATCTGCTTCACCTGTCCTGCAGACAGTTTGGTGCTTCGCTTGCCGCACAGGCCGTTTATTTTATATTTCTTTTCCAGGCGGATGAAGCTGAGGTCATCGCCGTAGTAGCGGATCCGGAATTTCTCCCGGCGGTTGACGCCGTCCAGCTTCTGCCGCAGCGCCATATCCTGGGGTGTGTCAAAATAGAGGCTGCGCACACGGTATACACCGTGTGCGTCAGCATTTTCATCGTGGGGGAACAGATTTCTCAGCCGGGAGCTGAGGAGCACATCCTCTCCGTTGGAGATGCTGTGCTTCAGTTCGTGGCGCAGCTTCACAGCTTTGTTCATCAGGATTCGCCGTAGCCGCTGTAGTCGCTGTAACCGGAGTCGCTGCCGTAGCTGGGAACATCGTAGTTGGACTCGGGCTCGTAGACGGAGTCACCGTAGTTGGATGCGGGATCGTAGATGGAATCACCGTAGTTGGATGCGGGATCGTAGATGGAATCACCGTAGTTGGATGCGGGATCGTAGATGGAATCACCGTAGTTGGATGCGGGATCATAGATGGAATCGCCGTAGTTGGATGTGGGCTCGTAGACGGAATCACCGTAGTTGGATGTGGGCTCATAGATGGAGTCGCCGTAGTTGGTGTCGTTGCCGTAAACGGAGTCGTTGTAGTCGGAGGTGCTGTCGTAGTTGGAGTCGTTGTCGAAGAAGTCGGTAACACCGTCGCTGTTGATGCCGTAATCGGTGTCGATGTAGTCGCTGATACCGAAGTCAGATTCGCCTTCCACAACCAGGGGAGTGGACCAGTCGTGCTTGCTGACAACATCCCGGATGTCGCTGATCACATCGTCCAGGAAGTCATTGTTGGGCAGGCTGGAGCCGGACTCGATCTCCAGAGTGATCTGGCGGCGTTCACCCTCGATCTCCTCCACAAAGTAACCGGCTTCGCCAATGGCGGTTACCAGATCGGTAACGACCTCGCGGGTGGGCTGGCCGATCAGATTGGTGCAGCTGTTGATGATTGCCAGGGCATCGTTGTTGCGGGCGGTCACGCCGGTAACACGGCCATCTTCGTCATATTCCACAGCGATCTCAGGATTGACACTGAGGATCAGGGTGCCGCCCTTTGCCAGGGACAGGCCTTCGTTTGCGGGAGCGACGCTCTGGCCGCAGGCGGTGAGGCACAGGGTCAGTGCCAGCACACAGCAGATGGTAGTAATCAGTTTTTTCATAATTTTATTCTCCTTGATTTTTGAAATTGTTTTTGTTGTTTTTCCTTACATCAGTAGTTTACGGAAGCGCTTGCTGAAAACCGGGGTCGGTAAATCATTTTCTTTTTTCTTTTTTTGACCCCGTAAGGTCTTTTTCCCTTACACAGAAAGATTACGCAGGCAGCATCCGAAAACCGGGGTCGGAGGAAAAATTAGTTATTGTAATCGGAATCGGCGTCTTCGTAATCAGAGGCATTTTCGTCAGATGTCTCATAGTCGGTTTGCTCATAACCGGAATCGCCGTTATCAGCTCCTGCATCAGTGCTGTCCGGGCTGATATAGTCGGACTGGGCATCGTCCTGGGGGGTGTCATAGTCCGACTGATCTTCGTATTCCGATTCTTCGGACCAGTCATCATAATCGGTCTGACCATCGTCCTCCGGCTCCTCATAAACGGAGTCACCGTAGATGGAATCCTCATAGCCGGAATCGCCGAGACCAGAGTCATCATAGTCGGACTGACCGTAGTCGCTTTCTTCTTCCACGCCGTAATCCGAATCACCATAGTGGTCAGGCCCCACGGGAATGACAATGGTGCCGGCGGGGATCGTGGGGGCAGCCTGCACCGGCTGCTTCTGCTGAATGTCGATGGTGACGGTGATCTTATCGGTCAGATGCTGATTCAGGTGCTGATCCAGATGGATACCGTGGTTGGCGATCCAGGTATCATTGCCGTCCAGACTGAGGGTGATTTTGCCGCCCTCGTGGAGATAGCCCATATCGATGGCCCGGTCCACCAGCTCGTCCATAACCGTGTCCAGTTCCTTTTTCCTGTGGTCATAGCCCTTCAGAAGCTCTGCACCGTCGTCATTCATACCTTCCACGCCCACGACAGTGTCGCGGCGGTTCACATCGATGCGTACCTCCGGATTGATGGTCATGTACACGGAAGCATAGGGCATTTGTCCGGTGAAGAAAATGGATGAGACCACAAGGGCCATACATGCAGCCATCGCGGCAAGAGAGGAAATCCACCGCCTGTGATTTGTTTTCGGCTGCGCAAAAGACTCCGGCAGCTTCAGCGGAACCACGTCGGTAACGGTCTGACCTACCGCATAGTGTATATTTGCAACTTTTAAAAATGTCCCGTCATCTCCGAGGACAATGGCATAGCCTGGCCTGCACTCCATTACGAGATATTTCATACCAGAGTATCTCCCTTCTTCAAAACATGATAAAGGTGACCACGGAGGATCTCATATCCGTTGGTCTGGATCAGGAGCATTGTAAGGATATACTTTCGGTGCCGTTCCAGCGTTTTCCGTTCCACACCACTGCCCTGTACAAGCTGTGCAAGGGGCAGCTTCCTGGTTCGGAGCAGTTCGTCCAGCAGCTTTTTGTTTTTTCCTGCATAGCGGATGGCTTTGGCGCAGGCTTCCATTGTCCGCTCCTGCCTGGGGCAGTTGTCTGCCACATCGGAAAAGCATACATCAAACTGTGCCATCACTGCGGCAAGTTCTTCAATTTCCTGCCGGGTAGCCTCCCGGTGGGCGGATTCCTCGTAATAGTCCCGTTCATCGGCAAGGGTATCCATCAGGCTCCGCTCATCTTCGCCGCCGATCTCCTCGTCCAGGGAGATCTGGCCCTGATGCTGGGCTTCCTTACGGGTATAGTCGATGAGACGGCTGCGGATCAGCAGGGTGGCATAGCTCAAAAAAGTTCCCCGTCCCCGTTCATAACCCAGGATGGCTTCATAGAAGGCCGTCATGGCGATGGAAAGTTCGTCGTCCTGATCTGTGCAGAGCCTGCCCATGAATTTGGTGGCCTGGCTGCGGATAAAGGGCATATAGCTGTGGATCAAAGCATCGGCTTTGTCAGTATCTTCTTTAGCACGATAGACCGCATTTACGATCTGGTGTTCTGTTTGCATGGTTTCACATCCTGTCCATATAAGAAATACGGGCGGCTCCGCTAAAAAGTGGGGTCTCCCGTATGGAAAATTAATTTTTTTCATTATATTCCCGAAGGCAGTCTGTCACCACATAGGACGGGTCAAATTTATGTAAAATATATGTAAAATGAGGATGATTAACGGAACAACACTTGAAATTCCGCAGAATAATCGTTACTATTGAAAATAACAGAAGCAAGGAGGAACGATATGATCTGGTGTGTGGAGGATGATCCCAGCATCCGGGATATTGAAGTGTATGCGCTCAGTTCCACCGGCTTTGCGGCCAGGGGCTTCGAAGATGGTGACAGCTTTTGGAATGCGCTGCAATCCGAAAAGCCGGAGCTGGTGGTATTGGATGTAATGCTCCCAGGCAAGGACGGCGTTACCCTGCTCAAAATGATGAAGGCTTCCCCGGAATTTCAGGAGATCCCCGTCATCATGGCAACGGCCAAGGGCAACGAATATGATAAGATCCAGAGCCTGGATCTGGGCGCGGATGATTATCTGGTAAAGCCCTTCGGCATCATGGAGATGGTCAGCCGGGTAAAAGCGGTGCTTCGCCGCTGCAAACCGAAGCTGTCCTCCAGCCTGCTGAAGCTGGAGGGACTGGTGCTGAATCCCAATGAACGTACTGTCACCATTGACGGCGAGCGGGTGAATTTTACATATAAGGAATATGAACTGCTGTATCTGTTCCTTTCTCAGCCGGGAATTGCCTTTACGAGGGAACAGCTGCTGGCAAATGTCTGGAACACCGAATATTTGGGCGAGACCCGGACGGTAGATATGCACATCCGAACGCTGCGGCAGAAGCTGGGAAGCTATGGCAGTCTGATCGAGACTGTCCGGAATGTGGGGTATCGTTTGGAGGTTCGCAATGACAAGTAAGATCTTCCGGTCTACGGTCTTTGTTGCTGTGGTGGTTCTGCTGTGCAGCCTGGGCGTTGTGATGGGCCTTTTATACAGCCATTTTTCCGGCGTACAGGTTCGCCAGTTAAAGGATGAGCTGAGTCTGGCTGTCACCGGCACAGAGCAGTACGGCAATGCGTTCCTGGAAAATGTGGAGGTGGACCGCTTCCGCATCACCTGGATCGATTCTGACGGCACGGTGCTGTTTGATACCCGGGTAGATCAGACTGCAATGGAAAATCATGCAGACCGGGAGGAAATCCGGGAGGCCCTGAAAACCGGTACCGGCAGCGCGGTCCGCACCTCCTCCACCCTGACGGAGCAGACGTTTTATGAAGCAAGGCAGCTGTCGGACGGTACGATCCTGCGTATTTCCACCAGCCAGGATTCCGCCTGGGTGCTGATGGTGGATATGCTGTGGCCTGTGCTTCTGATAGCGGTGCTGGCCATGGGACTGTCGGCGATCCTGGCCCGGCGGATGGCAAGAAAGATTGTGGAGCCTCTGAATACGCTGGATCTGGAGCATCCCCTGAAAAACGATGTATATGAGGAAATCTCTCCACTTCTGCACCGTATCCACCGGCAGCATAACCAGATCACCACTCAGATGGAAGAGCTGCGGCGCAAGACCGATGAATTCGAGCAGATCATCGGGAATATGCAGGAGGGTCTGGTGCTTCTCAGCAGCGAGGGGGAGATCCTTTCCATCAATCCCACGGCGAAGAAATTGTTCGATGCAGGGGATGACTGTGTTGGCAAGAATTTCCTGGTGATCGACCGAAGTAGCGCCATGCGCAAAGCCGTCAACGATGCCCTGGACAAGGGCCGGGGGTTTGCCCGGTCAAACAAAAACGGGCGGGATTACCAGTTTGACCTGAGCCGCATCGAGTCCGATGGCACCGTGATCGGCGCTGTGGTGCTGGCCTTTGATATCACTGAACGGCTGAATGTGGAGCATCTTCGCCGGGAGTTTTCCGCCAATGTGTCTCATGAACTGAAAACACCTCTGCAGGGCATCATCGGCAGCGCGGAGCTGCTGGAAAGCGGTCTGGCAAAACCGGAGGATGCGCCCCGGTTTATCGGTCATATCCGCAAGGAAGCATCCCGTCTGGTGAATCTGATCGAGGATATCATCCGCCTGTCCCAGCTGGACGAGGGGGTTGAGCTGCCTGCGGAGTCTGTGGATATGCTTGCGCTGGCAGAGGAAGTCAAACTGATCCTGCAGCCCAGCGCGGCGCAGAAAAATGTCAGCATCACCGTTTCCGGAGATGGTTTCCGGCTGAACGGCGTGCGGCGGCTTCTGCATGAGATCCTTTATAATCTCTGCGACAATGCCATCAAGTATAATGTCCCCGGCGGCAGCGTGACGATCCGGGCAGCGGATAACTGCCTGGTTGTCAGCGACACCGGCATTGGCATCCCGCCGGAACACCAGAAACGTATTTTCGAGCGGTTCTACCGGGTGGACAAGAGCCATTCCAAAGCATCCGGCGGTACCGGCCTGGGTCTTTCCATTGTCAAGCATGCGGTTGCCTATCATAAGGCAGAGATCCATCTGGAAAGCGTGCCCGGAAAAGGAACCACCATCACGGTTGTATTTTGATTTATCTGTCATTGCGAGCCGGTGTGCACACCGGCGTGACGATCCCCTCCGGAATGTCGGAAACGGTTTGGGATTGTCATGCGGTGCTGCGGCATCCTCGCAATGACATTTTTTACTTTACATGGATTTTACAAAGGCTTTTCATATCCTATATGGAATTTATAAATGAGCAAACTTATAATGTGAGATGTTGAAAAGATAACGAATCCGTAAAGGAGAATTTAAATGACAACCTATATTTTCAAGATCATATCCCTGCTGGGCGGTCTGGCGCTGTTCCTGTTTGGCATGGATGTAATGGGAAAGGCGCTGGAACGGCAGGCAGGCGGTAAGCTTCAGACGATTCTTTCCAAAATGAGCGGCAAGATTTGGAAGGGCTTCCTGTTGGGCGCGGCAGTTACTGCGGTGATCCAGTCTTCGTCTGCAACGACCGTCATGGTGGTTGGCTTTGTCAACTCCGGCATCATGACGCTCAAACAGGCCGTGGGCGTGATCATGGGCTCCAATGTGGGCACTACAATCACCGCTTGGATTCTGTCCCTGTCCGGTCTGGAGGGCGACAGCTTTCTGATCAAACTGTTCAAGCCTTCCACACTGGCTCCGCTGATCGGAATTATCGGCATCATTCTCTATATGGGCAAGAGCGAGAAACGCAAGGGCATTGGCATCATCATGCTTGGCTTCATGACACTGATGACCGGTATGGATCTGATGTCCAGCTCCATGTCCTTCCTGAAGAGCGAGGCATGGTTTGCCGATCTGATGATCTCTTTCACGAATCCCATTGTGGGTATTCTGTTCGGCGCAGCGCTGACGGCCATCATCCAGTCCTCCTCCGCTTCCGTTGGTATTCTGCAGGGCCTGTGTGTCACCGGCGCTGTAACCTTCGGCGCAGCCATTCCCATCATTCTGGGTCAGAACATTGGTACCTGTGTCACGGCTATGATGGGTGCCATTGGCGCAAACCGCAATGCCCGCAGAACGGCCATGGTCCACCTGCTGTTCAATGTGGTGGGTGTCCTGCTGTTTGTGGTGATCTTCTATGGTCTGGGTATGTTTATCGACTGGAAGTTCCTGGGCGAAACCGTGCAGACATGGGATATCTCCGTGATTCACACCGGCTTCAACCTGCTGGCAACTGCTGTGCTGCTGCCCATGAATGGCCTTCTGGTCAAGCTGGCTTATCTGGTGATCCCCAGCGAGGAAACCCCTCAGAAGCAGGAACTGCTGGACGAGCGTCTGCTGGCAACGCCCGCTGTTGCTGTCCAGCGCGCCCATGAGATCGCCGGCGATATGGCTGCGGATGCAGCAAAGGCGATGGATCTGGCAATTGGTCTGACCAAGAAATTTGATGCAGCCATTATGGACCAGATCGTGACGCTGGAAGATAAGACTGACCATTACGAGGATGCGCTGAACACCTATCTGGTGAAGCTGTCTGCCATGAACCTGTCCGTCCATGACAACCGAATCCTCAACACACTGCTGTATACCGTTTCCGATATCGAACGGATGGCTGACCATGCCAAAGCCATTGCCGGCGTCGCTTTGGAAATGGAGGAAAAGAAGATCGTATTTTCCAATCAGGCGAAGGGTGAGCTGGCAGTGCTGGAGCGTGCAGTGATGGATATCGTAGACCGGACTGTGGCTGCCTACGAAAGCTTTGATCTGGATCAGGCGGTCAAGATCGAATCTCAGGAGCAGGTCGTGGATACCTTGGTCCGAGAGGTCAAATCCCGCCATGTGCGCCGTCTGAGAGACGGACTGTGTACCGTGGAGTATGGTTTCGTGCTGGAGGATCTGCTGACTGCCTGTGAGCGGACTGCAGATCACTGCTCCAATATCGCTGTGGAAATGCTTCAGGTTGCCGAGGGCAAGCTGGAAGCACACGAATACCTGAATGCCCTGAAGGCCGGCGAACTGTATGAAAGTGCTGCCTTCTCCGAGCGCTTCCTCAAGTACAAGGCAAAATACGCATTCCCCGAAGAATGATAACGCAGAGCCTGCCCCTGCCGGTTGGCTGCCTGCGGCTGGCTTCTGAAGCCAGGATCTCATAAATACTACCTCCTGCAATGTTGGTTTGTGCCATCCTTGCAGGAGGTTTTTTATGGATATATATGGACGCTGCAAAAATCCGGCAGAAAGCGCCTTCTTTCCCGATAATCCTTTTGCAGCGACCCAATGCCGGTGTGTTCCCACGGCTGTCCTCCGGTACGCCTGATGTTTGCGGCAGTTCTTTTTCTGCCGGAAAAGTATTTCTTGCATTTCCAACCCAATTGGAATATAATAAATTGAATTATTATCTTTTAACATGAGGTTATGCTGTGTATCTGAAAAGTTTGGAACTTCAGGGTTTCAAGTCCTTCCCGGACAAGACCCTGATTCGGTTCGGTGATGACATCACGGCCATCGTTGGTCCCAACGGATCGGGAAAATCCAATATCTCCGATGCCATCCTCTGGGTCATGGGTGAACAGAGCACCAAGACCCTCCGGGGCGCCAAGATGGAGGATGTGATCTTCGGCGGCACTCAGAAGCGCTCTGCCGTGGGCTTCGCGGAGGCAACGCTGACGCTGGATAATACCGACCGGGCTCTCGCTTACGATGCCGATGAGGTCATGGTGACCCGGCGGTTTTACCGCAGTGGTGACAGCGAATACTATATCAACAAACAGTCCTCCCGGCTGCGGGATATCCATGAGATGTTCATGGACACCGGTCTGGGCCGGGAAGGCTACAGCAATATCGGTCAGGGCAGGATCGATGAGATCCTCTCTCTGAAAAGCGGCGACCGCCGGGAGATCTTCGAGGAGGCAGCGGGCATTTCCAAGTACCGCCACCGCAAGGAGGAGACCGAGCGGAAGCTGCTGCATACCGAGGACAATCTGCTGCGCATCGGCGACAAGGTCTCCGAGCTGGAGCTGCAGCTGGAGCCTCTGAAAGTCCAGTCTGAAAAAGCAAAAAAGTATCTGGAACTGAAGGAGGAACTCCGGGGCGTGGAAGTGGCCGTGTGGATGGAGACGCTGGAAAAGCTTTCCGCCGCCGCCAAGAAGGCAGAGGAGGATTACGCTTCTGCATCCTTTGTGCTGCAGCAGGCCCATGATGATCTGGACAGCCTGTACCGGCAGGCCGAGCAGCTGGGAGAAACGCTGCGCAGGAGAGACGGGGAACTGGATACGCTCCGCTTGAAGAGCAATATGCTGAGCAGCACCCATCAGCAGTTTGAGGGTCAGATGGCAGTTCTGCAGGGCAATCTGCAGAACAATACGGCAAATATCGCCCGGATCGAAGAGGAACTGCAGGGGCAGGACGACCGCAGCGGCGGTGTCACTGCCCAGATCCGCCAGACGGAGTGCCGCATTGCGGAAATTGAGGCCGCACTGGGCGAAAAGCACCGGATGCTGGAGGAACTGAAGCAGCAGCTGGCGGCCATGACCGCCAATGCCCAGGGACTGACGAAGCAGTATCTGGAACTGCGAGGAAAGGAATCCAGCCTGGCGGCAGATATTGCCGGACGGCAGGCGGATGTCCGGGGTCTGGAGGACAGTATGCTGCAGACCCGGGAACGCCTGGAACAGCTGAATTCCGATCTGTCGGCCGGAACGGCCCGCCGGCATGAGGCGGAGATGAATCTGGAAGACAGCCGCAAGGAACTGCGCCGCGCCCGGGAGAATGTTACTGCTGCCAATAATACCATCGCAGGCTATGCCCTGCGGCAGAGCAACCGCCTGAAGCGCCGGGATGAACTTTCCGGGGAACTGCACCAGCTGACAGCACAGCTGGAGTCCATATCCGCCAAAGCCCGTGTTTTCCGGGCAATGGAACGGGATTTTGAAAGCTACCAGAAGTCCGTAAAACTGGTGATGCAGGAGGCTCAGCGTGGGTCCCTGCGCAATGTCCATGGGCCGGTGTCCCGGCTGGTGCGGACGGAGGATGCGTATACGGTCGCCATTGAGATCGCCCTGGGCGCTGCCATGCAGCAGATCGTGGTGGGCGCCGAGGCCGATGGTAAGGCTGCTATTTCCTATCTGAAGCGTACTGGCGGAGGCCGCGCCACTTTCCTGCCTATGAATACCATTCAGGGAAGGTATCTGCAGGAATCCGGTCTGGAAAACTGCCGGGGATATGTGGGCATTGCCTCCGGACTTGTGGACTGCGAACATCAGTACCGGGGCATCGTGGATAACCTGTTGGGAAGAACGGTGATCGTATCCGACATGGATGCGGCCATCCACATGTCCCAGAAGTATAAAAACCGCTTTAAGATCGTCACGCTGGATGGCCAGGTCATGAACCCCGGCGGTTCCATGACCGGCGGCAGCACCAACAGGGAAGCGGGCATTCTGTCCCGGGCCAATGAGCTTTCCCGACTGACAGCTCAGGAAAAGAAACTGCAGCAGGACAGAAGCATTTGCGAGGCGGATCTGCAGGAAGCCCAGCGTCTGTACGATCAGGTGGAATTCCAGATGGGCGCTGCCAGAGATCAGCTCCGGGAGGCAGAGGATCAGGTCCTCCGGCTTCAGGGACAGGAAAAGCAGTATGAGATCCTGGTGCAGGCCATTGCCGAGGCAGAGCAGTCTGCCCGCCGGGAGAAGGAAACACTGGATGCCAGAGACCGGTCTGACCGGGAGCGTTATGCTGCCCAGCAGGCAAAGATCCAGGTCTATGCCCAGCAGCTTGCCGAGATCCGGGATCAGCTGGCTGCCCTGGAGGGAAGCCAGACAGAAGCTTCGGAGCGTACCGCAAACATGACGGAGCAGATGACGGCCCTGAAAACCGAGGAAGCGGCGCTGGACGCCGAAGCCGTTACCGCCCGGACCCACATTGCCGACCTGCAGAATCTGCGGTCCTCTATGGAAGGAGACCGGGAAAAGAAGCTGATGCTGATGGATTCCATCCGGCAGGACAGCCTCCGGCTGGAACAGGAGCTGGCAGTCCTGCGCAGGAAGCAGCAGGAAAATGATGCCGAAGCATCGCAGATGAACAGTCAGCTGCAGAAAATGCTGACGGTTCGTGCTGAAACCGAGGCCAATAAGACCCGCGCTGAACGGGAAGCACAGGAAAAGAGCAAGGATATCCTGAATATGGAACGGGCCTGCGCGCTGCTCAGCAGCAAGAAGGAAACCACTGCCATTGAGGAACGGACCATCATTGACAAGCTGTGGGAATCCTACGGCCTGACCCCCGGCACCGCAGCGGATCATGCAGCGGAAATTGAAAATGCCGCATCCGGCAACCGCCGCATCGGCGAGCTGAAGCGGAAGATCGGCGCGCTGGGTACCCCCAATCTGGGCGCCATCGAGGAATATGCCCGGGTCAATGAACGCTACAGCTATCTGGCCTCCCAGCGGGACGATGTGTTGAATTCCAAGCGGGAACTGGAAAGCATCATCCGGGATATCACAAAGGAAATGACTACCATTTTCGTCTCTGAATTCCAGAAAATCAACCATTATTTCGGGGAAGTCTTTGAAGAAATGTTTGGCGGCGGCAAGGGCCAGTTGATTCTGGAGGATCCGGAAAATCCCTTGAGCTGCGGCATTGAGATCCGCGTGCAGCCTCCCGGAAAACAGGTCAAGACCATCACACTGCTCAGCGGCGGCGAGAAGGCTTTCGTGGCTACGGCTCTGTACTTCGCCATTCTGAAGGTACGGCCCACACCCTTCTGCCTGCTGGACGAGATCGATGCTGCACTGGATGACAGGAATGTGGAGCGGTTTGCAAAATACCTTCACAACCTCAGCCGGAACACCCAGTTTATCGTCATCACCCACAGACGAGGCACCATGGAGGCTTCCGATGTGCTCTACGGTGTCACCATGCAGGAGCAGGGCGTCAGCAAGCTGCTGCGGCTGGACCTGAACCAGATGGAACAGTATCTGGGAATTGTAGAATAACGATAATTTGTAATTTTGAATTACAGGAGAGTATTATGGGCTTTTTTGACAAGATCAAGCAGGGTCTGGCCAAGACCCGTGCGGCGTTCAGCAATACGCTGGAGGAAGTGTTCTCCAATGCGGACGCCATTGACGAAGATTTTTACGAAGAACTGGAAGAAACGCTGATCCTGGCGGATCTGGGCATGGACACCGTCACCAAACTGATGGAGGAACTGCGCCGCCGTGTGGTCAACCGGGGACTTACCACCACCGAGCATGTGAAGTTCAATCTGAAGCTGATCCTGAAGGATATGCTGAAGGTGGGTGATCCTGCTCTGAACATTTCCACCAAGCCTTCCGTGATCCTGGTCATCGGTGTCAACGGCGTGGGCAAGACCACGACCATCGGCAAGATCGCAAAGCAGCTTGTTGACCAGGGCAAGAGCGTGACCCTGGTGGCCGGCGACACCTTCCGGGCTGCGGCTGCCGACCAGCTGGAGATCTGGGCAGAGCGCAGCGGCGCTTCCATCGTTCGCCAGCATGAGGGCGCAGACCCTGCCTCCGTGGTTTTTGACGGTATCCAGTCCGCCAAGGCCAAGGGCACCGATGTTATCATCATCGATACTGCTGGCCGTCTGCACAACAAGACCAATCTGATGAACGAGCTGAACAAGATCAGCCGCATCGTGAACCGGGAACTGCCGGAGGCTGCCAAGGAAGTGCTGCTGGTGCTGGATGGCACCACCGGCCAGAATGGCCTGATCCAGGCCAAGACCTTCAAGGAGATCGCCGGTGTTACCTCCGTGGCCATTACCAAGCTGGACGGTACTGCCAAGGGCGGCATTGTCATCGCGGTGTCTGATGCCCTGAAGGTGCCTGTGAAGTTTGTAGGCGTGGGCGAGAAGGCGGAGGACCTGATGCCCTTTGTTGCGGATGATTTTGTGGATGCACTGATTGAGGATAAAAAATGAGAGTCGTATTGGCAAGCAAAAACAAGCACAAGCTGGTGGAGATCAGCAAGATCACCGAGAAATTCGGTTTTGACCTGGTGCTCCAGTCCGAACTGGGCGTGGACATCGATGTGGAGGAGACAGGCACCACCTTTGAAGAAAATTCCTTCCTGAAGGCGGAAGCTGTCATGAAAGCCACCGGCCTGCCTGCCCTGGCAGATGATTCCGGCATTGCCGTGGACGCCCTGAACGGCGAACCCGGCATCTATTCCGCCCGGTACGGCTTTGACGATACCCTGGATGACTGGGGACGGCTGCTGCTGCTCCTGAAGAATACGGAGCATGTGCCGGATGGTGAGCGTCAGGCTCAGTTCGTCTGCGTCATCACGATGGTGACTCCCGAAGGACAGACCATCCAGGCCCGTGGCGAGATTCATGGCGAACTGACCCGGGAAGCCCGGGGTGAAAACGGCTTCGGCTATGATCCCATTTTCTACTATCCCCCTCTGGGCAGGACCACTGCAGAGCTCAGCAGCGAGGAGAAGAATCAGGTTTCCCACCGGGCCAATGCACTCAATGTGTTTTATGAGAAACTGAAGGAGGCAGGATATGCTGACAAGTAAAGAGCGGGCCGAGCTGCGTGCCCGTGCCAATGAACTGGAAACCACCCTGATGGTGGGCAAAGAGGGCGTCACCGATGCTGTGGCCGCTGAGGCGGACCGGCTGCTGACTGCCCGGGAACTGGTGAAAGGCAAGGTTCTGGAAAGTGCCCTGATGAGCGCCAGAGAAGTAAGCGATGCCATCTGCGAGGCCACCGGTGCTGACGGCGTGGCCTGCGTGGGCAATAAATTTGTGATCTACCGTTTCAGCGAGAAATGCCAGGAGGAGCGGAATCAGACCGGCCGCGCCAAGCGGAAGTCCACTCCCGTCTCCAAGGCAGATCCTGTCCGCAAGGGCATCCGGGCCCGCCGGGCAGCGGAAAAGAAGGTCCGGGAGCAGCGCAACGCCTATTTCCGTGAGAAGGCCATTGAAAAGGCCATCGAGCGGGAGCGGGAGAAGCAGCTGAGAAACGGCGAATAAGCAGAAAGCACAGCGATCCCCCTAACATTTTTACAGGATAGGAGAGCGACTATGGAACGAATCGGTATTTACGGCGGAACCTTCAATCCTCCTCATATCGGCCACATTCAGGCAGCGAAGCAGGCAGTGTCGGCACTGAATCTGACCAAGCTGCTGCTGATCCCTGACCGGATTGCGCCACATAAGGAGATCCCCTCCGGTTCCCCCACGCCGCAGCAGAGACTGGACATGCTGCGCATTGCGGCGGAAAATTGTCCCGGATTGGAGGTTTCTGACATTGAGCTTCGAAGAGATGGTGTCAGCTATACCTACCTGACAGTGGAGGCTCTGAAAGCGGAATATCCTGATGCAGAGCTGGTACTGCTGATGGGCACCGACATGTTCCTGAGCTTCCATACCTGGCGGCATCCGGAAAAAATTCTGGAAAACGCCTCTCTGGGCGTATTCTGCCGGGGTGAAAAAAATGAAAAAACCGCCATCGCAGCCAGAAAAGCCGAAATGGAGGCCATGGGTGCAAAGGTGGAGCTGGTGGACAACGATGTGATCCAAATTTCCTCCACCCAGATGCGCCGGCTGCTGGCTTTCCGCTGCGCCGGCAGCTTCCTGCCGGAGGGAGTCCTGGAATATATCCGGGAAAACCGGCTCTATGATACCCGGGCTCAGTGGAAGAATCTTCCCATGGAAGAACTGGAGGCCATTGTGGTCCGGCTCCTGAATCCCAACCGGGTGGCCCACGTGCTGGGTTGCCGGGACACGGCGGTGGAGCTGGCCCGCCGCTGGGGCGCCGATGAAACAGACGCTGCCCGGGCCGGAATCCTCCATGATATTACAAAAGCCATCGATGGTCCCCTGCAATTGACATTGTGTGAGGCCTATGGTAAAATACTCAGTGATTTTTCGCGGCGGTATCCCAAAACCCTCCATGCACTCACCGGTTCTCTGGTGGCGGAGCGGATCTTCGGGGAAAATAAAGCGGTGGTTCAGGCCATTGAGCATCATACCACCGGCCGGGCAGATATGACCCTGCTGGAAAAGATCATCTATGTGGCCGACTATATGGAGCCCAACCGGAATTTTCCCGGGGTGGAGCGGCTGCGGGAGCTGGCCTATACGGATATCACCGCTGCACTGAAGCTGGGACTGGAGATCACTCTGGAGCACCTGAAAAATCAGGGCAGTGAAGTCTCTCCGGAATCCCGGGAAGCCCTGGCATATCTGAATCAGTAAGTCAATTATCATACATCCTCTCAAAACAGAAAGGAAAGATGTTATGTTAACTCCTAAAGAAATCGCCTATGCTGTGACCAAAGCCCTGGATGAAAAGAAGGGCATGGACATCAAGCTTCTGAAGATCGACCGGGTCAGCAGCCTTGCCGACTATTTCCTGATCTGCACCGGTACCTCCAACACCCATGTCAAAACCCTCTGCGACTACGCAGAGTACACCCTGGAGCAGCTGAATGAGCCCATGCTGGGCCGTGAGGGTCACCGGGGCAACAGCTGGGAGCTGCTGGACTATGGCACCATCGTTGTTCACGTGTTCACCGATGAGGCCCGGAAGTTCTATGATCTGGAGCGCATCTGGGCAGATGCGGAAGCCGTCGATATTTCCGACATTGTGATTGAAGAAAACTAATCGAAGGGTATTTTCGATAAAAAATAAGAGGTGTGTTCGCAATGAATTATGATTTTTCCGCCATTGAAGCAAAATGGCACAAGTACTGGGAGGAAAATGATACCTTCCATACCGATGTATGGGATTTTTCCAAGCCCAAGTACTACGTTCTGGATATGTTCCCCTATCCCAGCGGCGTGGGTCTGCACGCCGGCCACCCCGAGGGCTATACTGCCACGGATATCATGTCCCGCATGAAGCGTATGCAGGGCTACAACGTGCTGCATCCCATGGGCTATGACTCCTTCGGCCTGCCTGCTGAGCAGTATGCTGTGGATACCGGCCACCATCCCAATGGCTTCACCCAGAAGAATATCGAGACCTTCTCCGGTCAGCTGAAGGAGCTGGGTTTTGACTATGACTGGTCCAAGGTGATCGCCACCTCCGATCCCGACTTCTACAAGTGGACCCAGTGGATCTTCAAGAAGCTGTGGGAAAAGGGCTATGCCAAGCGCATCGAGATGCCCGTCAACTGGTGTGAGGCTCTGGGTACGGTGCTTGCCAATGATGAAGTCATCGATGGCAAGTCCGAGCGCGGCGGCTATCCTGTTGAAAAGCGGATGATGATGCAATGGGTCATCGACCAGCCTGCCTTTGCCGAAAAGCTGCTGGAGGGTCTGGAGGAGATCGACTGGCCCGAATCCACCAAGGAGATCCAGCGCAACTGGATCGGCAAGTCCACCGGTGTGGAAGTGGACTTCAAGCTGGTGGGCGGCGGCGAATTCTCCATCTACACCACCTGCATCGAGACCATCTACGGCATCACCTTCATGGTTCTGGCCCCCGATGGCAAGATCGTCAAGTCCCTGATGGATCGGATCGAAAACAAGGAAGAGGTGGAAGCTTATATCAAGGCTGCCGCCGCCATGAGCGAGATCGACCGTACCGATGCCACCAAGACCAAGACCGGCTGCCGTCTGGAGGGCATCAAGGCCATCAACCCTGTCAACGGCAGGGAAGTGGATGTGTTCATTGGTGACTTCGTTCTGGGCAATTACGGCACCGGCGCCGTTATGGCAGTTCCCAGCCATGACCAGCGTGACTTCGAGTATGCCATCGCCCATAATATCCCCATGATCCAGGTTATCGAAGGCCGGGATGTTTCCGAGCGGGCCTTTGAAAAGCAGGATTATCTGGGCAAGGGCTGCAAGCTCATCAACTCCGAGGAATTCACCGGTCTGACCGTGGAAGAAGCCAAGGAAGCCATCACCGCAAAGCTGGAAGCAGCCGGTGTGGCAAGAAGAAAGAACAACTACCACTTCCGTGAGTGGATCTTTGCCCGCCAGCGTTACTGGGGCGAGCCTGTTCCCTGTGTCTACACAGAGGACGGCAAGACTGTGTTCCTGCCGGACGAAGAGCTGCCGCTGATCCTGCCTGAACTGGAGGATTACAAGGGCCGCAATGGTCAGGCACCTCTGGAAAATGCAGTGGAGTGGAAGCACTATGACTGCAATGGCATCAAGGGCCTGAGAGAGACCTCCACCATGCCTGGCTCTGCCGGCTCCTCCTGGTATTTCATGCGCTATATCGATCCCAGAAATGACAAGGAATTCTGTGATCCTCAGCTGCTGAAGCACTGGATGCCCGTTGACCTGTATGTGGGCGGCCCTGAGCACGCCGTGGGTCATCTGATGTACTCCCGTATCTGGAACCGTTTCCTGTATGACGAGGGCATTTCCCCTGTGAAGGAGCCCTTCAAGAAGCTGGTCCACCAGGGCATGATCCTGGGTGAGAATGGCATTAAGATGGGCAAGCGGTTCCCCGAATTCGTGGTGAACCCCTCCGACATCGTCCGCGACTACGGTGCGGATACCCTGCGCCTGTATGAAATGTTCATGGGCCCCCTGGAGGTTTCCAAGCCCTGGTCCACCGATGGTGTCAAGGGCGCCAAGAAGTTCATCAACCGTGTCTGGAATTTCTTCACCGAGGCTGAGAATATTACCGATGCCAATGACGGCAAGCTGACCAAGATCTACCATCAGACCGTCAAGAAGGTCACTTCTGACTTTGAGACTCTGGGCTTCAATACCGCAATTGCCCAGATGATGGTCTTTGTGAACGAAGTCTATAAGAATGGCTCCTGCCCCAGAGAGTACGCAGAGGGCTTTATCAAGATGATCTCCTGCATCATTCCCCACGTGGGTGAAGAGCTGTGGCAGGTTCTGGGCCATGACAAGACCATCGCCTATGAGCCCTGGCCCACCTATGATGAGGCCAAGTGTAAGGATGCCGAGGTCACCATTGCTGTTCAGGTCAATGGCAAGATGCGCGGCACTGTGATAATGGATGCCGATCTGGATAACGACAGTGTCATCGCCAATGTCCTGAAGGACGAGAAGATCACCCGGTTCCTGGAAAAGAACGGCGGCGAGATCCGCAAGACCATCGTGGTCAAGAACAAACTGGTAAACCTGATCGTCAAGTAATTTCTGTCATATCCCCCTCTCCGGAGGGGGATATGTTTCTGGGCTTTTGTCAAAAATTTTTGTAATTTTATCGAATTCTTTCTTGACAATTGGAGAAAGAACGTATATAATACTCTAGCCTAGTGTAATAGGCCCTGAACGCATCCTGGATATAGCCGGATGCCATCGGAGGGAGGGAAAACAATGTCTGAAATTCGCGTCAAGGAGAAC
>JAFQTF010000009.1 GCA_017409205.1 Oscillospiraceae bacterium
CTGGTGGATGAAGCCTGTGCCCAGATCCGCACGGAGATGGATTCCATGCCCACGGAACTGGATGGCGTTTCCCGGAAGATCATTCAGATGGAGATCGAGGAAGCGGCTCTGAAGAAGGAAGAGGATCCCCAGTCCAAAGCCCGCCTCGCAGAACTGCAGAAGGAGATGGCAGAGGAGCGGGACGCCTTCAATGCCATGAAGGCCCAGTGGGAAAATGAGAAAACAGCAATCGAGAAAGTGCAGCAGCTCCGGGAGAAGATCGAGGATCTGGGCCGCCAGATCGAGGCAGCCGAGCGGAATTACGATCTGGAAAAGGCAGCCGAGCTGAAATACGGTCGTCTGCCGGAGGCTCAGAAGCAGCTGGCCGAGGAGGAACGGCGGGTCCAGTCCGCCAAGGAAAGCAATCTGCTCCGGGATCGTGTGACCGAAGAGGAGATCGCCCGGATTGTGGAGCGGTGGACCGGGATCCCTGTGTCCCGGCTGGTGCAGGGTGAGCGGGAAAAGCTGCTGACGTTGGATGAGACTCTTCACAAGCGGGTAGTTGGACAGGAGGAAGCGGTTCAGGCTGTCACCGAATCCATCCAGCGCAGCCGTGCCGGCATTCAGGATCCCAATCGTCCCATTGGTTCTTTCCTGTTCCTGGGTCCCACCGGCGTGGGTAAGACGGAACTGGCCAAGACTCTGGCGCAGGCTCTGTTTGATGATGAAAACAATCTGGTGCGCATCGACATGTCGGAATATATGGAGAAATTCTCTGTGTCCCGACTCATCGGCGCCCCTCCCGGCTATGTGGGATACGAGGAGGGCGGCCAGCTGACGGAGGCCGTCCGCCGGAAGCCCTACTCCGTTGTCCTCTTTGACGAGGTGGAAAAAGCTCATCCCGATGTGTTCAACGTGCTGCTGCAGGTGCTGGATGATGGCCGTGTTACCGATTCTCAGGGCAGGACCGTGGACTTCAAGAACACCATTCTGATCCTGACCTCCAATCTGGGCTCGGAATATCTGCTGAACGGCATCAATTCGGACGGCTCCATTGAGGAAAGCGCAAAGGCCCAGGTGGAGGCGCTGCTGCGCCGGTCCTTCCGTCCGGAGTTTTTGAACCGTCTGGACGAGATCGTGTTCTACAAGCCGCTGACAAAGGAGAATGTGACCAAGATCATCGATCTGCAGATCGCAAAACTGAATCAGAGACTGGAAAACCAGCAGATCAAGGTGGTCCTGACCGATGCGGCCAAACTGGCCATCGTGGATGCTTCCTACGATCCCCAGTATGGCGCCCGGCCCCTGCGCCGGTACGTCCAGCACACTGTGGAGACCATGCTGAGTAAAAAGCTGCTGAGAGGAGAAATTCTCCCCGGCCAGACCGTCACCGTGGATGCTGAGGAAGATCAGTTGGTATTGCAATAAGAAAGGAAAGCAGGGCGGGAAATCCCGCCCTGCTTTTTATGGCAGTCCGATTTGGGCATCGATGAGTTCAATATGGGCAGCGGTTCCGTCCTCCAGCATTTCCAGAAGGGCGGAAGGCGTGGCGATGACATAAGCGCCGTAGGAAAAGATGCCGTTTTCCTCCATATAGTCCAGTGTTTTCTGATAATAGCTGTCATCTTCACTGGGACTGAAGCCGGTGCCGGCCCGGAACTGGTCCGCGGAAAACTGCAGCATAGAGATCACATGCTGTTCCAGATAAGCTCCATTCCAACTTAAGTCCATAAATAATCGTGGGTAGGCACTGGTGTTCCAGAAGGAGGGGGAATACCGATCGTGATGGGGATATGTCAGGTTAACACCGGGTCGGCCATAATAGTCAGCTTCCGGATCATTTCTCAGAACAGCCCAGAGATAGCGGGTAGTGTTCATGTCTGTGTAACGCAGTTCACAGAGCTGATCCATGGTCTGATCTTCTGAAAAGGTGACACTGGACAGAATCTGGACATATTCGGGGAGTGTGTTCAAGAGTGTTATGGTTTGTGCATTTTTTCTTTGAATGAGCTCCGTGTATTCGGGCAGGGAGCGGATCAGAAAACCAGGTTCTGCATCGATCCAGAAGTTAAGAGGAATGTCCATCTTCCCACGGTCCAGTGTGGCACTGCGGTAGGACACATCTGTCAGATTGTGCATATTTTTCCAGTCCAGAAAAACTGTGTCCAGAGAATAAGCCGCAAAACCCTGTTTCTGGATGCTCACAGTGCCAAACTGCCTGCCATGGCCGAAAAGCTCCGTATAGGTGGCCATGGCCAATTCCAGATCGGTTACATCCTCCAGATAGGTGCAGGTTCTGGGGTCCCAGTACCGACTTTCCAGTGCAGGGATGCCGTACCGGACAGCGGAAAACAGAATGGCAATGACCAGTATCACACTGGTCAGAATAATCTTCCAGTTCCGGCAGCGCAGATTCCTGCGTATCTTTTTTAACTCATTGTCCATATCCGGCAGGGAAGGGGAGCTTTCCCAGTTTTCAAACATCTCGTCCATAACCTTGTTCCTCCATTTCTTGTTTCAGTGTCTGCCGCAGCCGCACCATACGCTGACGGACGGCAGGATAGGTTTTGCCCAGAAGCCGGGCAGCTTCCTGCAGCGGTACATCGGAAAAATAATACAATGTCAGCAATTCCCGGTCCATAGGGGAGAGGGTACCGATGGCCCGCCAGAGGTACTGCAGTTGTTCTTTCCGGATGTAGGTATTCTCCGGGGTGATGCCGTCTGTCAGAGTGGGCGGCAATTCGGTGATGGTCACAATTTTTCCTTTGCGCAGATGATCAAACCAGAGATTCTTGCACACCCGCAGCAGCCAGTAGCGGAAAGAGGGAATGTCATCAGGCAGGCTGAGATAGGCTTTGATGAATGCCTCGGCGGCAATGTCCTGGGCCAGATCAGGATCACCGCAGAGTGCTGTACAGTACAGCAGGGCGCTTCGGTGGTATTTCCGGTACAGTTCCTCCAAAAGGTCTGCATCCATGGGCCATCACCTCCTTTCACTTTATAAACGAAATATCGGGGTAAATGTGACAAAAGCGGAGGAATAATCCTCCGCTTTTTTATGCCCAGTCCGGCAATGCTTCAAATTTCATTGTTTCGCCCTTCCAGGGGAAGGTGAGGCAGCAGGAAAACAGCATGGGCGCCTGTTTTTCATCCCGGGCGCCGTACTTGTGGTCGCCCACCAGAGGAAAGCCCCGGCTGGAAAACTGCACCCGGATTTGATGGGATCTTCCGGTATGGAGCCGGATACGAACCAGGCTTTCTTCCCCGGCACGGAGAGTTCTGAACTCCAGCCGGGCTTTTTTTACGCCTTTTCGTTCCTTTTTGACCACAAATACTTTGTTTTTGCTGCTGTCCTTGAAGAGAAGGTCTGTCCAGTCCCCGGATTCCGGTGGTGTGCCGTGAACCATGGCTACATATTCCTTCACCATGGTGCCCTCCTGAACGGCTTTGCTCAAGGCCGCAGCGGCCTGCCTGGTGCGGGCGTAGACCATGACGCCTCCCACGTTTTTATCCAGCCGGTGAATGGGGAAAAGGTCACCGTCCAGTTCTTCTTTTAATGCAGCGACTACTTCAAGCTCGGAATCCAGCCCCACAGGTTTGATGATGACGGCATAATGCTTGTCAGAATACAGGATATCCATATCAGGCCTCCATGGATGATAAATGATCGTTTCCCGCACAAGGGATTCGCGTATACTGTTCTTGCCGGATCCGGAAAAGGGCAACCATACAGATGGTACGCCAAACGATCATTTCCCAAAGATATGTTTTTACCAGTATACCACACATTTTCGGAAATCCAAAATAATTTTGAACCCGGTTGCAACATTTTGAATTTGATGTATAATAAGAAAATAGAAATGGAGGAACCGTTATGACCACTAAGGACTTTCAGCGAAAATCCCCCCTGGTGATTTTCCTGAATTATTTCAAGAATCACAAAAAACTCTTTGCCATCGATGTCAGCTGTGCCGTGGGTATCGCCGCCATCGATCTGGCGTTTCCTCTGGTGACCCGCAGTGCCCTGTATGATATGCTGCCGAATCAGCTTTACCGGACCTTCTTTACGGTAATGGCCATCGTGATCTGCAGCTATGTGCTGCGGTCTTTGCTGAATTTCACCGTGGCCTATCTGGGCCATACCTTCGGCATCCGGGTGGAGGCGGATATCCGGCAGGATCTGTTCCGGCACATGCAGGCACTGAGCTTTGACTTTTACGACCAGAACCGCACCGGCAAACTGATGAGCCGCCTGACCTCTGACCTGTTTGAACTGACGGAGCTGGCCCACCATGGCCCGGAGGATCTGCTGACTTCCGTGCTGACCATCTGCGGCGCGCTTGTGGTGATGGCTTCCATCCGTTGGGAGCTGGCGGTGATCGTGGCGCTGACCATTCCGGTGTTCCTGGTCGTTGTGATGACCATGCGCAAGCGGATGAGCCGGGCGTCCCGGGCATCCAAGGAAAAGATCGCCCATATCAATCAGGAGATCGAAAGCAGTCTCTCCGGCTTCCGAACCTCCAAGGCATTTGCCAACGAAGAGGTGGAGGCGGCCCGGTTTGCTGCGGCCAATGACCTGTTCAAGACTGCCAAGCGGCAGTTCCATAAGGCCATGGGCATGTTCCACAGCAGTGTGGAATTCTTTCTGTGCAGCCTGAATGTGATTGTCATCGGCGTGGGCGGCTGGTTTGTGATGCAGGGAGAGATGGATTACCGGGATCTGGTGACCTTCAACCTGTATATTGCCACATTTGTCAGCCCTATGCGAAAGCTCTCCAGCTTCTCCGAAATGTTTGCCAACGGCTTCGCAGGCCTGAACCGGTTCGTGGAAGTCATGCGCACCGAGCCAACCATTCAGGATAAGCCTGATGCAAAATCGCTGGAATCAGTCCGGGGCGAGATCACCGTGGAAAAGGTCTCCTTTGCCTATGACGGCGATCTGGATGTACTTCACGATGTGAGCCTTTACGTAGCCCCCGGTGAAACGGTGGCCATTGTTGGCCCCTCCGGCGGCGGAAAGACCACGCTCTGCCAGCTGATCCCCCGGTTCTATGATGTGACCACCGGCACAATATCTCTGGACGGTGTGGACATTCGGGATCTGACCCAGAAGAGCATCCACGAAAATATTGGCATCGTGCAGCAGGATGTGTTCCTCTTTGCTGACACCATTCTGGAAAATATCCGCTACGGCAAACCTGATGCCACCATGGAAGAGGTCATCGAAGCCGCGAAAAAAGCGGAAATATACGAGGATATCCAGGCTATGCCCGAAGGCTTCAATACTTATGTGGGTGAACGGGGAACTCTGCTCTCCGGCGGCCAGAAGCAGCGGGTGGCCATTGCCCGGATTTTCCTGAAAAATCCCCCGGTGCTGATCCTGGACGAAGCCACTTCTGCGCTGGACTCTGTGACGGAAGCCAAGATTCAGCGGGCGTTCGATAATCTGGCTGTGGGCCGCACGACCTTGATCATTGCCCACCGGCTCAGCACCATCCGCAACGCTGACCGGATCATCTCCGTGGCCGATGGTATCATCACCGAATCCGGTAGCCATGCCGAACTGGTGAACACCGGCGGCATCTATTCCCAGCTCTATAAGACCCAGAATGCCCTGGCACTGGAAGCCATGAAGTAAACAAGAGCCGCCGCAGAGTCTTCTGCGGCGGTTTTGCCTTTAATATCCTGATAATTTCAGAATCAAAACCATGAATTCTAAAAATTCCTCTACAGTAGGAGTTTCGCCCTTTTTGGGAATCGATTCCCATTTGGAACGAACAGCTGGATCCGGGTTGTTTCTTGCTGCATCAATGGCTAATTGTATTTCATGGTATACGATCTCTGGTGTTGTATTGTTATCTCTTGCGATTTTTTGAAGAACTTTTTGTAGCTTGCGCTTTTGCATAAGAATCACCTCTGCTGTTCATTATATCATATTGTGGAGAACTCCACAATATGGAAATGAAACGTACTTCCCTATAATAGTTTTATTCTCGGGGAAGGCAGGTGTGAATATGTTGGATTATTCTCCGCTGTGGGAGACAATGAAACAGAAAGGTTTCAGTCAATACCAATTGCTGAAAGCCGGCGTGGACAATAAAACACTGGATTCTCTGAAAAAAGGAAATAATATTACACTGCTGACATTGGAGAAGATATGCAGTATTTTGGATTGCACACCGAATGATGTAGTCAGATTCCAAAAATAAACGCCATCTCATGGGAGATGGCGTTTTTTGTATCGAACCGGGCGAGCCCAAAGGATGTAAGATTCAGAATGCACCTTAGGCTCGTATTGCCAGCGGCAGCTTGCCGCTTACATTTTGTCAGGGGCGGAGAAGGCCAGCAGGTCGATGCAGGTTTCCAGGATCCGCTTGGCAAGGCCAATCAGGGCGATATAGCCTGCCTTGAGTTCCTCGTTCTCCTCACCCAGGATCCGGGTCTCATGGTAGAACTTGTTGACGCAACCGGCCAGCTCATAGATATAAGCACAGACCAGATTGGGGGCTGCGGATTTGAGGGCAACTTCCATGGAGGGGGCGAATTTGGTGATGGAAAGCATCAGATCCTTTGCATAGCTGTTGGCAGGAGCCTGAACAGGCAGATGCTCCCAGGCACCAAACTTTGCCAGAATGGACTTGATACGGACGATGGTATAGAGGATATAGGGGCCGGTATTTCCTTCAAAAGCAGCAAAGCGGTCCATATCGAAGACGTAGTTCTTGGTGGGCTGATTGCTCAGGTCGCCGTACTTCAGGGCGGCCATGGCGATCTTGTGGGTGGTCTCCTCCACCTCATCCTCTGCCACGATCTTATTCTCCACTACCTTGGCCCGGACGAATTCTGTCATATCGGCGATCAGCTGCTCCAGGCGCATAACGCCGCCGTCCCGGGTCTTGAAGGGCTTGCCGTCAGTGCCGTTCATGGTACCGAAGCCCAGGTGGGTCAGGGGAAAGTCAGCGGGGACGATGCCGCCCTTCTTGGCGGCACGGAACACCTGCTCAAAGTGCAGGGACTGACGGCCGTCGGTGATGTAGAACATCTCATCGGGCTTGAAATCCTGCATGCGCTGCACCATGGTAGCCAGATCCGTGGTGGCATAGATGGCAGAGCCGTCGGACTTCACCAGAATACAGGGGGGTACTTCCTTCTTGTCGGATTCCTCGGCAACAGGAATGACCCAGGCGCCTTCGCTCTGGACGGCCAGCCCCTTGGCCTTGAAATCCTCCACCATGGCAGGGATATAGGGATCGGCATCGCTTTCGCCCAGCCAGGATTCGAAGTGAACGTCCAGATTGTCATAGATCCGGGTCATATCGGCCACGGACAGTTTCATGATATGCTGCCAGATGGCCCGGTAGCCCCGGCGGCCCTGCTGCAGCTCGAAGGTGGCGGTGTGGGCCTTCTCGGCGAAGACTTCATCCACCTTCTTCTTGGCGGAAGCGGCGGGATAGATCTCTTCCAGTTCGGAGATGGTGAAGGGGGGCTCGGAAGGATACTCTCCGGTGTAGTCGGGATCAAAATAGCACAGGTCAGGCTGACGTTCCTGCAGCTCCGTGATGATCAGACCCATCTGCAGACCCCAGTCACCCAGGTGGATGTCGCCGATGGCATTATAGCCGAAGAACCGGTACAGCCGCTTGATGCTCTCGCCGATGATGGCGGAGCGGAGGTGTCCGATGTGCAGAGGCTTGGCCACATTGGGTCCGCCGTAGTCCACCACGATGGTCTTGCCGGTGCCAGTTTTGTTGATGCCGAAGCTGTCAGTGGTGCGCATTTCCTCCAGATACTTCTGAAGGAAAGCATCACTCAGTTTCAGATTGATGAAGCCGGGCATGACCGCATCGATCATGGAGAAATCACCGGCATCCAGCTTTTCGGCTACCGCCTTGGCGATCTGGATGGGAGCGCACTTGTAGGTCTTGGCAGCGGCCAGAGCACCATTGCACTGGTATTCGCAAAGGTCGGGCCGGTTGGATACGGTAACACGGCCAAAGGATGCTTCATAGCCGGCATCAGCGAAGGCCTGCTGCATCTTGGCGGTGATGATATCAAGGATCTTTTCCATTACTTGCCTGCTTCCTTTCTCTCAGCCATCCATGCCAGATAGTCATCGTAGGTGCCATACTTGTCGATGATGGTGCCGTCGGGCTGGAAGGCGATGACGCGGTTACAGGTGGAGGTCAGCATTTCGTGGTCGTGAGAAGCCAGCAGCACGACGCCGTTGAAGGCTTCCAGACCCTTGTTGACAGCCTGGATGGATTCCATATCCAGATGGTTGGTGGGCTGGTCCAGCAGAACCACGTTGGCGCCGGACAGCATCATCTTGGACAGCATGCAGCGGACCTTTTCACCGCCGGAGAGAACGTCAACAGGCTTGAACACGTCTTCGTTGCTGAAGAGCATACGGCCCAGGAAGCCACGGAGGTACACATCGTCCTTCTTCAGGGAGTACTGGCGCAGCCAGTCCACCAGTTCGCACTTGTTGCCCTCAAAATACTCGGTGTTGTCCTTGGGCAGATAGCTGCGGATGGTGGAAACACCCCACTTGACGGAGCCTTCATCGGGCTCCAGCTCGCCCATCAGCACCTTAAAGAGGGCGGTCTGAGCCAGCTCGTTTTCGCCCACGAAGGCGATCTTGTCGGTGCGGTTAACGGAGAAGTAGACCTTGTCCAGCAGCTTTACACCGTCCACAGTGACAGAAACATCCTTGACGGTCAGAACGTCCTTTCCCAGATCCCGTTCGGGCATGAAGCCAACGAAGGGATAGCGGCGGGTGGAGCAGGGCATTTCTTCAACAGTCAGCTTGTCCAGCAGCTTCCGGCGGGCGGTAGCCTGCTTGGCCTTACTTTTGTTGGCGGAGAAGCGCTGAATAAACAGCTGCAGTTCTTCAATCTTTTCCTGGTTGCGCTTGTTCTTGTTGCGCAGCACAGCCTGAACCATCTGGGAGGATTCGTACCAGAAGTCGTAGTTACCGACATACATCTTGATCTTGCCGTAGTCGATATCCACGGTGTGGGTGCAGACGGTATTCAGGAAGTGGCGGTCGTGGGACACAGCGATGACCATGCCGGGGAATTCCAGCAGGAAGTCTTCCAGCCAGTTGATGGCTTCAATGTCCAGGTTGTTGGTGGGCTCGTCCAGCATGATGATGTCAGGATTGCCGAAGAGGGCCTGAGCCAGCAGCACCTTCACCTTCAGACGGGGGTCGGTATCGGCCATCATGTCATAATGCATATCGGTAGGAATACCCAGACCCTGCAGCAGACGGGAGGCATCGGATTCGGCTTCCCAGCCACCCATGTCGGCGAACTCAGCTTCCAGATCGGCGGCACGGATGCCATCCTCATCGGAGAAATCTTCTTTTTCGTAGATGGCGTTTTTTTCCATCATCACATCGTACAGGTGCTGGTTACCCATGATGACGGTGTCCAGAATATTGTAATCATCGTAGGCGTTCTGATTCTGCTTCAGAACGGAAACACGCTTGTCAGGATCGATGGCGATATGGCCGGTGGTGGAATCCAGTTCACCGGTGAGGATCCGCAGGAAGGTGGACTTGCCGGCGCCGTTGGCGCCGATGATGCCGTAGCAGTTGCCGGGGAGGAACTGCAGGTCAACATGCTGGAACAGCCACTGGCCGCCGAACTGCATACCGAGGTTAGAGACAGTGATCATTTCATACTCCTTATATTATCATGATATTTTCAACACAATCAGGTACCCGCAGGCACATACTCATACAGTATAATAATACCACAAAATCCAGAATAATCAATGGATGTTTTGGAAAAAGTGGAAAGACAAATTGTTGTTACCCATATCGGCGGTTTGTCTGTGTTTTTCTTGCCGAATCAGGAAAAGGGCAGCCGTTCGGATGGCTTGATCAATGATTATTAATGTTTTCACAAGATCTCTGAAAATGTAAATAAAGAAAGAACTTTCCGTAAAACCGCTTGCATTTTTCATTTGGTGCGCTATAATATTGGCACTCATATAACGAGAGTGCTAAAAATGAAAGGACGCGAATACAAATGGAAAAGCACCAGTTCAAAGCCGAGTCCCAGCGACTGCTGGATCTCATGATCAATTCCATCTATACCAACCGGGAGATTTTCCTGCGGGAGATCATCTCCAACGCAAGTGATGCCATCGATAAGCTGGCCTATACAGCCCTGACGGATGACAAGGTAGGCATTGCACGGGAGGAGTTTGCCATCACCATCACCCGGGATGAGGATGCCCGGACCCTGACCGTTTCCGACAACGGCATCGGCATGAACCGCGCCGAGCTGGAGGACAATCTGGGAACCATTGCCAAATCCGGATCTCTGGGCTTCAAGCAGGCTATGGAAAAGCAGGAAGAAATTGACATTATTGGCCAGTTCGGCGTGGGCTTCTATTCCGCCTTCATGGTGGCAGCTTCCATCACCGTGGTTACCCGTAAGTATGGCGAGGACGTTGCCTGGAAGTGGATCTCCAACGGCGCGGACGGATATACCATTGAGCAGACCCAAAAGGATGCTGCCGGTACCGACATCATCATGACCATGAAGGAAGATACTGAGGAAGATAAGTACTCCGATTTCCTGCAGGAATATCAGATCCGGAACCTGATCCGGAAATATTCCGATTACATCCGCTATCCCATCCGTATGGAGGTGACCAAATCCCGTCCTGTGGAAAATGTGGATGAAAATGGTGAAACCGGCACCAACTATGAATCCTACACCGAAAATGAGACCCTGAACTCCATGGTCCCTCTGTGGCAGCGGCCCAAAAAGGATGTGACCGAGGAGGAATATGAGTCCTTCTATCAGGACAAGTTCTTCGATTACAGCAAGCCCCTGCGCACCATCCATACCAGCGCCGAGGGCACTGTCAGCTACAAGGCCCTGCTGTATGTTCCAGGCAAGGCACCCTATGATTTCTATACCCGGGACTACCGCCCCGGTCTGCAACTGTATTCCTCCGGCGTGATGATCATGGAGTCCTGCGAGGATCTGGTACCTGAGCACTTCCGTTTTATCCGGGGTGTTGTGGACAGCCAGGATCTCAGCCTGAACATCAGCCGTGAGATGCTGCAGAAAAACCGGCAGCTGACCATCATTGCCCGGAATATTGAGAAGAAGATCAAGTCCGAGCTGAAGGCCATGCTGGAAAATGACCGGGAAAAGTATGAAGAATTCTTTGCAGCCTTTGGCCGCCAGCTGAAGTACGGCACTGTTGCAGAATACGGCGTCCACAAGGAGGCAACGCAGGATCTGCTGCTGTTCTACAGCCACAAACAGGGCAAGCTGATCTCCCTGAAGGAATATGTGGAGGCCATGGCAGAGGGTCAGGAGAAGATCTACTTCGTGCCCGGTGAAAACAGGGAACATCTGGCCAAGCTGCCTCAGGTGGAGACCCTGAGCAAAAAGGGCTATGATACCCTGCTGTTTACCGAGGATGTGGATGAGTTCGTTCCCCAGACTCTGATGACCTATATGGAAAAGTCCTTCTGCAACGCATCCAGCGAAGATCTGGGCCTGCAGACCGAGGAGGAAAAGAAGGCTGCCGAGGAAAGAGCAGAGGAGCTGAAGGGCTTCCTGACCTTCGTGAAGGAATCTCTGGGTGAGCAGGTGAAGGAAGTGAAGCTGTCTGCCAATCTGGGCAGCCATCCCGTCTGCATGAGCCCCGATGCCGGCATGAGCTTTGAAATGGAAAAGTACATGAAGCGGGCCAATCCGGAATTTGCCTTCAGCGTGGGCCGGATCCTGGAGCTGAACGCTGATCATGATGCGGTTAAGGCCATGCACAAGGCCATGACGGAGGATCCCCTCAAGGCGAAGGACTATGCCCAGCTGCTTATGTATCAGGCTCAGCTGATGGCGGATCTGCCTCTGGAAGATCCCTATGCCTACACCCAGCTGGTTTGTAAGCTGATGGTATAACTGCCCACTTGCGTCCGGAAAGGATTTATCGTATAATGCACATAGATTCTCGGAAAGGAGGAGAACTGTGCAGTATATCATAGCCTTTCTGGATGGCGTCACTGCGTTCCTGTCTCCCGGTCTGCTGCCGCTGATGATGGTGTATGCCCTCTGGTGTCTGGGCGGCGAGCTGCGGGATAACAGGAAATCCCTGATTTCCGGCTTCGGCTTTGCTGTGGGGTTTCTGGCTGCCATGGCTCTGGCTGTTCTGGCAGAGGCATCCGGCTGGATTTGCAGCATGGCGGTGCTGGCCCTTGGCCTGCTGCGGGGCAGCGGCATGGATCAGAAACTTCCGGATATTCTGCTTTCCTCTCTTTTGGGAGGCGCCATAAGCCTGTATTGGGTCGGAAAAAACGGTTTTTTCCCGGAACGGCTGACTGCGGAGGGGATCCTTCTTCTGGGGTGTTTTGGCCTGGGTGTAACGGTTCCCTTCCTGTTTGCAGGTGTGTTTCTGGACCGGCTGAAGCAGGTGCTTCCCTGGCTGCGGGAACATAGGAAAATCACCGGAAGGCTCGGCGGCATCGGGCTGCTGACAGCCGGGATCATCATGTGGATTTGAGAGGTGACGGCAATGGAAAAAACATATAAACTTTTGAAGATCCTTCTGGCAGTGCTATGCGTGATCGCGGTAGCTGCAGCGATCTGGCGGTTTGCCGGTAATACTGTGGAGGAACCCGCAGTTACGGAGGCTGCGACCCAGACAACGCAAGAGACTGCTGCTCAGACAGCCAACCCGGAAATGCCGGATTTTACGGTGTATGATCTGGAGGGTAATGCCCACAGACTGTCGGATTACCGGGGTAAGCCTGTGATCCTGAATTTCTGGGCAAGCTGGTGCGGCCCCTGTAAGGCGGAAATGCCTGATTTTGAAGAGGCCTATCAGACCTATGGCGAAGATATCCATTTCCTGATGGTGAATCTTACTGACGGCAGGGCAGAGACACCGGAGGTGGTGGCTGCCTTTATCGCAGAGCAGGGCTATACCTTCCCGGTATTCTGTGATTCCGATATGGATGCGTCTGCGGTCTATGGCATCAATGCCATTCCGGTGAGTTATTTCATCGATGCGGAAGGTTTTCTGGTGGCTGGTCAGCAGGGTATGCTGAGCAGCGATGCACTGCAGCGTGGAATCGATCTGCTGCTGGCAAATTAAAGAATAAAACTGTCCCGAAGGGTCTGCGCCCTTCGGGACGATTTTTGTCATGGACCGGCGGAGGCAAATAAATGATCGTTTGGCTTACGAAGGTTCTGCCTGTCCTTTTTTGCAGGAGCAAGAAAAGGACGTTTGTCCGAGGGCAAACAGGGAAGCCCCCGAAGGAATTCTCCTTCGGGGGCTTTTGTATGGAAAGGGGAGGGAATTACTTTGCAACGCGGCTCAGCAGACGGTTCAGCTGTGCCAGCTGCTTGGGAGTTGCTTCTCTGCACAGATAGGTGATGGTGTAGAAGCCCATCATGTCGCGGACGGTGGTCAGCATGGAGGCATAGGTCAGATTGCCCTGGGCCATGAACCAGCCCTTGACGATCTTGAAGCACTCTTCATTGGCCAGAGCATCAGCACAGGTGTCGTTGACAGAGAAGTAGCCGTCCACAACAACGATCTCTTCGCTCTCGTCGCTGTCAGCAACTTCATCGAACCAGTTGCCCACAGCCATGGCAGCGGCGATATCGGGCAGGGTGTACTCGGCATTGTGCTCGGCGACACCGTTCAGGGTGATGGTGTCTTCCACGCTGCCTGCCTTGGCGGTGACGGTGTTGGCGCCATCGGCCAGTGCCACATTCTCGAAGACCACAGCGTGGTCAACTGCCTTCTGGGTAGCGACTTCAGCGCCGTTGATCACCAGAGTGACCTCGTCACAGTTGGTGTAAACGGTAATGTTCCGCTCTTCGGGGGCACGGTCAGCAAAGCGGCGGCCGGCCACATAGACCATGGGTTCGGTGGTCCAGTATGCCTTGTAGATATAGAAGGCATCCTTCTTCAGCTTGCGGTCGTAGGAAACCAGACCCTTGTTGTTCATGCCGATGACGCCGCCTTCGTTACGGGCGTCAGCTGCGAAGTTGAACATATTCCAGACATGGGTAGACCACAGGTAGGGACGGGCGGCAAAGGTCTTCAGCATCTCGTGATGGTAGAAGTTTGCGTATTCCTCGGTGTAGTCGTGATTCATGGGAGTTGCGGAGTGCCAGTGGGTGATGTTTTCAACACCGTACTCGGAAACGCCCAGAGGAATGTCGGGGTTCATCTTGTGGAAGGCATCGAACCAGGGGCCGTTCTGGAAAACGTCGCCGCCATACCAGCCGAAGTAGTGGTTATAGGAGACAACGTCGGTAATGTATACATGCTCGGAATCCATGGGAGTGCTGGAAACTTCGGCGATGGTGGTCAGACGGCTGGGGTCCATCTTCTTGGCCAGAGCGTGCAGATCCCGCAGGTTCTTGCGCAGAGGTTCATTGTCAGCGCCGATGAGGATCTCATTGGAGATGCCCCAGAAGAAGATGGAGGGATGGTTGTAGTTCTGAGCCACCAGCTCGGTCATCTGGGAGATGGTGTTGTCGTAAGCTTCCTGAGAGGGGATAAACTTGGAGATGAAGGGGATCTCGGCCCACAGGGCAAAACCGGTGTGGTCGCACAGATCGTAGAAGTACTGATCGTGCTGATAGTGGGCCAGGCGGATGGTATTGGCGCCAACTTCCTTGATCAGGGCGCAGTCCTCTTCGTGATCAGCCTTGGAGATGGCCCAGCCCTTGTCCTGACGGTCCTGGTGACGGGAAACGCCGTGCAGGGGGGTGTTCTTGCCGTTCAGGTAGAAGCCGGTCTCAGCGTCCACGCGGAAGGAACGGTAGCCGTAGGTGACGGTAACGCTGTCCAGAGCCTCTTCGCCGTCGTAAATGGTGGCGGTGGCGGTGTAGCAGTAGGGATCTTCCATACCCTGCCACAGATGGGGCTCCTTGATATCGATGATGGAGTGTGCGTGGGCCTCGGCCTTGACAACTTCAGTGCCCACAACATTGCCTTCAGCATCCTTCAGCTCCACCTTGATGGTGTGCTTGCAGCCGCAGGCGTTTACGGGGAACAGGTCGGTGCGGGTCTTGCCGGAGCAGTGGGGAGTCACGAAGACAGCGTTGGTGCCGTGCTTCAGCAGGTCAAAGTGGACTTCATTCACTTCGATGAAGTTCACATCCCGGTACAGGCCGCCGTAGAAAGTGAAGTCAGCAGTCTGGGGATAGATGTCGGAAATGCCGTTGGTGACGACGACCGTCAGCACGTTGCCTTCCTTCTTCATAGCAGGGGTCAGCTCATAGCGGAAGGTGGAGAAACCACCCTTATGGGTGCCCAGTTCACGGCCATTGCAGTAAACGGTGGCCACATGGTTGGCACCCTGGAATTCGATGTACTGCTTCTTGCCCGCGGTGGGGTTGGGCAGATCGATCTCGTAGGTACCGATGCCGCGCCAGTAGTCATTGCCGCCGTCCTGGCCGTCAAAGGCGTTCCAGGTGTGGGGCAGAGCCACGGCTGCGAGAGCTTCGCCCTGCTTTGCAAAGCGTGCCTGAGTCATCAATTTAACATCGCGCATGATAAATTTCTCCTTTCAAATAAACCAAAAATTGTTGGTTTTGCCTAAAACAATAGTAGCATACAATTGAAAAATGGTCAAGGTTTTTTATCACTCATACTGATCCAAAATAAATCGCCAGTGTTTTGCCTGATCTTCTTCGGAAGCGTAGCCGATACCTACCCGCTTGTCTGTACGGATACTGCACCGGAAACCGTCATCTGCGATCCACAGGTCGGGAGAGGTAACGATGCTGCCCCGGTTTTGAACCCCGGTGATACCCAGATGTTTTGTCAGTTTTCCGGGGCCGTTGGCTTCCACACAGGCCCGGATCAGAACGCCCTGGGGATCATCCGCGTCTCCCGTAATCACATTCATCAGCCAGTGCATACCATAGCAGAGATATATATAAATGGTGCCGGCTTCCATGTACAGAACTTCCGTCCGTTTTGTGCGGCCTTTGCTGGCATGGCAGGCGGTGTCCGTTTCGCCGCAGTAGGCTTCGGTTTCCGAAATGCGGAGCATCTGCCCGTTGTGAACAAGAAGCTTGCCCACCAGTTCCGGCGCCACTTCCAGAGCATGGCGGTGGAAAAAATCGTAATCCAGTCGTTTCATAAGTGGATCCCTCCTTTTTTGGTCATCATATCACGGATAGATTTGTCTGAAAAGGGGGGATGTGGGATGGGAGATGAAAACATTCGACAACTTGCCTAGGTTTCTGAAAAAATATCAGGGCTTTTCTGTAGGTTTTCCATATTGCGAAACACGGAAATTGGTACTATAATATTGAAACAACGCGTACATTTGTCCGCTGACCACGGACGGTACGACTTTTATGAAAAGGAGACCGGTTATGAAATACATTGTGATTCTCGGCGATGGTATGTCTGATGAACCTATGGACGCTCTGGGCGGCAGAACCCCTCTGGAAGCGGCCAACACCCCCACAATGGATGCTCTGGCTTCCATGGGCGAGCTGGGTATGGTTCAGAATGTTCCCGCCGGAATGTCCCCCGGCAGCGACGTTGCGAACCTGTCCGTCATGGGTTATGATCCGAAAGAGAGTTACTCCGGCCGATCTCCCCTGGAGGCGCTGAGCCTCAATATCGATATGGAACCCGATGATATCGTGTTCCGGGTGAATGTGGTGACACTGACGGAGGAAGAACCCTACGCTGAAAAGACCATCACCGACCACAGCTCCGGTGAGATCTCCACTGCCGATGCCCATATCCTGATGGAAGCCATTCAGGAAGCCTTCAATAATGAAGAGTTCCAGTTCTATCCCGGTACCAGCTACCGCAACATCATGATCTGGAAGAAGGGCAGGCTGGCCCAGCTGGAGCCTCCCCATGACCATCTGACCCAGGTCATCGGCCCCCATCTTCCCAAAGAACAGGTGCTCCGGGATTTTATGGAGCGTTCCTTTGATATCCTTAACAAGCATCCCCTGAATGTGGCCCGGGCCGCACAGGGCAAGAACAAAGCCAATTCCCTCTGGTACTGGGGCGCCGGTACCAAGCCCAGTCTGGACGGCTTCCAGGCAAAAACGGGCCTGAAGGGAGCCATGATTTCAGCAGTTGACCTTCTCAAGGGCATTGCTGTGGGCTCCGGCATGACCGTTTACAATGTGGAGGGCGCCACCGGCTCCATCGATACCAACTGGGAGGGCAAGGCTCAGGCTGCCATCGATGCCCTTCTGAAGGATGGTCACGATTTCGCCTACGTCCATGTGGAGGCCCCCGACGAAATGGCCCATCAGGGTCTGACGGAGGAGAAGATCCTGTCCATCGAATATCTGGACAGCCGCATCATTGCCCCCATTAAAAAGGCAATGGAGGAAGCCGGAGAAGACTTCCGGATGCTGATCCTGCCCGATCATCCCAACCCCATCCGCTACCGCACCCATACCGGCGATCCCGTTCCCTATGTGCTTTATGACAGCACCATCCAGAGACGGACCATCGCCCACTATACTGAAAAGGAAGCTGCTGCAACGGGCAATTATGAGCCCCTTGGCCACAAACTGCTGGCCCGGCTGATCCGCAAATAAGGAGAATCATTATGGCAAGAGTATATAATTTTTCCGCAGGTCCTGCTGTCCTGCCTGAAGAAGTTCTGAAGGAAGCCGCCGCTGAAATGCTGGACTATAAGGGTACCGGCATGTCCGTCATGGAAATGAGCCACCGCTCCAAGGCCTACCAGACCATCATCGAGGAGGCCGAGGCAGATCTTCGCACCCTGATGAACATTCCTGACAATTACAAGGTGCTGTTCCTCCAGGGCGGTGCCCATCAGCAGTTCGCCATGGTCCCCATGAACTTCATGAAGAACAAGGTGGCCGACTACATCATCACCGGCCAGTGGGCCAAGAAGGCCTATGCCGAAGCAAAGCTCTATGGTACTGCCAATGCCATTGCCTCCTCTGCCGACAAGACCTTCTCCTACATTCCCGACTGCTCCGACCTGCCCATCAGCGAGAATGCGGACTATGTCTATATCTGCGAGAACAACACCATCTACGGCACCAAGTTCCACACCCTGCCCAATACCAAGGGCAAGGATCTGGTGGCGGACGTGTCCTCCTGCTTCCTTTCTGAGCCCGTAGATGTGACCAAGTATGCCATGCTCTACGGCGGCGTTCAGAAGAATATCGGCCCTGCCGGTGTGGTTATCTGCATCATTCGGGAAGACCTGATCACCGAGGATGTGCTCCCCGGCACTCCCACCATGCTGCGCTACAAGACTCATGCCGATGCCAAGAGCCTGTACAATACGCCCCCTGCCTACGGTATTTACATCTGCGGCAAAGTCTTCAAGTGGCTGCTGAAGAATGGCGGCCTGGAGGCTATGAAAGAATACAACGAGAAAAAGGCAAAGATCCTCTATGATTTCCTGGACCAGAGCCAGCTGTTCAAGGGTACTGTGGAGAAGAAGGACCGCTCTCTCATGAATGTTCCCTTCGTTACCGGCAGTGACGAGCTGGATGCCAAGTTCATCAAGGAAGCCACTGCTGCCGGTTTCGTAAACCTGAAGGGCCATCGCTCTGTAGGCGGTATGCGCGCCTCCATTTACAACGCTATGCCCATCGAGGGCGTGGAAAAGCTGGTGGCTTTCATGGACGAATTTGAAAAGGCCAACGGTTAAGCAAAGTAGGGGACGGGGCAACCGTCCCCTGTCATGGTTTTGAATCACAGAAAAGAGGAACAGACTATGTATAACGTACATTATTTGAATAAGATCTCCCCCAAGGGAACCGCTCTGTGGACCGGCGATTACAAGCCTACCGACACCATTGACAGCGCGGATGCTGTTCTGGTGCGAAGCGCCAATATGCACGAAATGACGCTGCCTGAGAATCTGCTGGCCGTAGCCCGTGCCGGTGCCGGCGTCAACAATATCCCCCTGACCAGCTGTGCAGAGCATGGCATCGTGGTGTTCAATACCCCTGGCGCCAACGCCAATTCCGTTATGGAGCTGGCTCTGTGCGGCATGCTGCTGGCAAGCCGCGGCATTGTGGACGGCATCAATTGGGTCCAGACCATCAAGGGCAGCGCAGACGTTGCCAAGCTGGTGGAAAAGGGCAAGTCCCAGTTCGCCGGTCATGAGATCCGCTACAAGAATCTGGGCGTCATCGGCCTGGGTGCCATCGGCGGCCCTCTGGCAAACTCCGCCCGAAAACTGGGTATGAATGTCTACGGCTGTGATCCCTTCATTTCCATCGATGCCGCATGGCATCTGGACAGCCATATCGTCCGCGTCAAGACCCGGGATGAGATCTATGCAAACAGCGATATCATCTCCCTCCATGTGCCCCTGATGGACGATACCCGTAAGATGATCGATGCCGAGGCCATTGCCAAGATGCGGGACGGTGTCATCATCCTGAACTTTGCCCGTGACGCACTGGTGGACGATGAGGCTATGGCAGAAGCTCTGGCATCCGGCAAGGTCTCCAGATATGTCACCGATTTCCCCAATGCCAAGACAACCAATATGCCCGGCTGCATCGCCATTCCCCATCTGGGCGCCTCCACCGAGGAGTCTGAGGACAACTGCGCAAAGATGGCTGTCTCTCAGGTGATGAACTATCTGGAAAACGGCAACATCGTCAATTCCGTCAACTATCCCAACTGCGATATGGGCATCTGCACCAGTGCAGGCCGTATCACGCTGCTGCATAAGAATATCCCCAATTCTCTGGGCCAGTTCACAGCAGCCATCGCCGGGGAGAATATCAACATCGCCGGTCTGATGAACAAGAGCCGGGGCGAATTCGCCTACACCATGCTGGATCTGGATCATCCTGCATCCCCCGCTGTGGTGGAAGCCCTGAAGGGCATCGAGGGTGTCCTGAAGGTTCGCGTTATTAAATAACAGCAAAAAGCCAACCCGTAAGGGTTGGCTTTTCAGGTTCTCTGTGGTATAATGGGAAAAATTTGTGAGAAAGCGGTGAAAATGTTGCTGGAACTCTTTTTGACCTTTGCAAAGATCGGTCTGTTTACCTTCGGCGGCGGCTATGCCATGATCGCTGTGGTGGAGGATACCTGTGTTGGGCAGAAGAAGTGGATCACCCATGAGGAAATGATGGAGTTGATCGTACTGGCAGAGTCCACCCCCGGCCCCATTGCCATCAACTGTGCCACCTATGTGGGCTATAAGGAAAAGGGTGTCTGGGGCGCGATTGCGGCCACAGTGGGCATGGTGCTGCCCTCCCTTGCGATCATCTATGCTATTTCCATGTTCCTGAACCGGTTCCTGGAGATCGGCATCATTGCCAATGCCTTCCGGGGCATCAAGGTGGGTGTTGGTGTCATTATCATCAATGCAGGTGTGAAGCTTTTGAAGGATGTACCCAAACAGGGTCTGCCCCGGGTGATTTTGCTGTGTGCACTTGCTGCCATGCTGCTGATCAATGTGTTTGCTCTGGACTTTTCCACAGTCTGGCTGCTGGTGACGGCAGGAGTGGCAGGCTTTGCTGCCTATCGGGTGAAAGGTGGTGCAGGCAAATGATCTATGTGAAGCTGTTTCTGGAATTTCTGTGGGTCGGTGCCTTCACCTTCGGCGGCGGTTACGGCTCTATCCCTCTGATCCGGGATGTGGTGCTGCGGAACAACTGGCTGACGGATGAGACCTTCAGTTATATGATCGCTGTCAGTGAAAGCACTCCCGGCCCGGTGATGGTGAATCTGGCCACCTATGTGGGCAGCTCTCAGGGAGGACTGCTGGGTGCTGTGCTTGCCACCACAGCGGCAGTGCTGCCGGCCTTTGCCATTATCCTGCTGCTGATGGCGGTTTTGAAAAACGCCATGAAAAACCCGGCAGTGAAGGCGACTTTGGGGGGCATGCAGCCCTGTGCTGTTGGCATCATTCTGGCCACCGGTATCTGGATGACGGTCAAGAACTGGTTCCCGGCAGGAACCGTGGATCTGCGGGCCGTTGTGATCGCTCTGGTGCTGGGCGGCATAATCCTCTGGGGCAAGAAGCTCTTCAAGAAAAAAGTCTCTGCACTGCAGCTGATCCTGATCTCTGCGGTGCTGGGTATCCTGCTGTATGGATTTTAACGAAAAAGAACTCCCACTGTGTGGGAGTTCTTTTTTATGCTTCAGCTGTTTCAAAGACTACAGTATAGCTGTCCTTTGCGGTGGGATTGGCAGTGATCAGCTGACGGATAACGGATTTTGCGTTTTCCATCGCATTTTCCAGCAGTCCGTTGTCAATGGCCCGCTGTTCAATGGCGGCTTGTCCTTCCGCATCCACAGTGCGCATATCCTCAATGCTGATGGGATTGAAGGTGTTGTTGTTTTCGTCCAGCGTCTCGTAGCTGTCCGGGTCCGTCTCGTGGGAGAGGATCTCAGCCGGGGGCAGGGAAACGATGATCTCCTTTTTCAGGGCATCCAGCCGGACGGTAACAGCGGTGATATCCACACCGGCCTTGATGCTGCCGTCCCAGCGGATGATAAAAGATTTGACTTCAAAGGGCATATCCAGGCCGAACAGCTCCGAGCTGGTGTAGTGGGCTACATCGGTATAAAGGTACTCCACGGTGGCAAGCTCTCCGATGCCCTGGATTTCGGAATAGAGCAGCTTCAGATCCACCTGCTCCTCCTCTTCCTCGTAGACGATGGTAGGCTCCTGGGCCAGTGCCAGCTCCTCTGTCAGCCGGTCGATCTCTGCCTGATATTTCCCGGCGGCGCTGCGGTAGGAGAGGATGCCGGTAATGCCCATCAGGATCAGAACCACCACCAGCAGGATCAGGAGCAGACGTACCAAGGGATTCATCCGGCGGACGGGCTTGGTTTCTTGCATGGTCATACCCTCTTTCTCTTTTTATTTGGGGAATGTGACGGGAATGACGGTTATTCGCCGAAATTCCCGGCAGCTTTTTTCAGCATAGCCCGGATGGGCAGATTGTAGGGGCAGCGGCTCTCACAGACACCGCAGCCAATGCAGTCGGAGGCTTTTTTGCTCAGGGTGGCATAGCGGCTCCGGGCCCAGTCTTCCAGGCCGTAGCGGCTCAGGTAGCCTTCAAACAGGAAAACACCGGAAATATTGATGCCCACGGTACAGGGGGCGCAGTAATTGCAGCGGCGGCAGAACTGGGTACCCAGCTCTTTACGGATGGCTTCGATTTTTGCCAGTTCTTCTTCTCTGAGAGGAGAAGCATCATGGGCAGCGGCCAGATTCTGCTTCAGCTCGGTTTCCTCTGCCATGCCGGGAATGGCCACGGTGACGGCATCGTTGGCCAGAATGTAGCGCAGGGCAAGGGTGGCATCCTCAATGGCGCCACCGGCCAGAGGCTTCATGTCGATAAAGCCGATGTTCTTTTCCTGGCAGGCCCGGATCAGATCCTCGCCCTGGGATTCCACAATGTTGTAGGGGAACATGATGGTTTCCACCCAGGGGAGCTCCAGTGCCTTTTCAAACACATCGATGAGATGGGCGGTCAAACCGATGTGGCCGATCTTTCCGGCCTCCCTGGCCTCCAGCAGAGCTTCCAGAGCACCGCCGGGAGCGATGACCTGCTCCAGCTGGGCCATGTTGGGGTTATGTACCTGATACAGATCGATGTAGTCGGTGCGAAGATTTTTCAGACTGGTTTCAATGTCGGCAGCCATAGCCTCTTTGGTGCGGGCCATGCTCTTGGTGGCGAGGACAAAGTTACCCCGGATGCCCTCCAGAGCCTCGCCCAGATAGCTTTCGCTGACGGTGTAGCCCCGGGCGGTATCGATATAATTGATGCCGGCTTCCTTCATTTGCAGGCACAGCTTCCGGGTGCCTGCCGCATCAATGCGCTGAATAGGAATGCCGCCGAAGCCCAGACGGGAAATGGTCAGACCGGTTTTGCCCAATACTCTGTATTCCATGGATAAATCCTCCAAAAATAATTGTTTATAATTATTATACTCCACAAAAAACAAAATGACAATGGGGTACTTATTGCTATTTTTGATTTTGAATTGTATAATAAATTAAATTATTCAATTGAGGAGGATTTTTATGAAACCCAATGTTTTGCAGACAGATCTTACCGGCAAGGTTGCCGTTGTCACCGGTGCAGGCGGCGTTCTGTGCGGTCACATGGCTAAGGTTCTGGCAAGAGCCGGCGCAAAGGTGGCTCTGGTGAATCGGTCTGATGCTGCCATCAATCAGTATGCTGCGGAGATCATCGAGGAAGGCGGCGTTGCCAAGGCTTACAAGGGCAACGTGCTGAGCAAGGAAGACATGGAGCGGATCGCCGATGAGGTTCTCCGTGACCTGGGTCCCTGCGATATCCTCCTGAACGGCGCCGGCGGCAATAACCCCCGGGCTACCACCGACAAGGAATTCTATGAACCCGGTGATCTGGAACGGGAGGACATCAAGACCTTCTTCGATCTGGATGACGACGGTGTGAATATGGTCTTTGACCTGAATGTTAACGGCACCATGATTCCCACCCAGGCCTTTGCCAAGCACATGATCCGGTCCGGCGGCGGCAATATCATCAACATTTCTTCCATGAATGCCTATGTGCCCCTGACCAAGATCCCTGCTTACTCCGGCGCCAAGGCAGCTGTTTCCAACTTTACCCAGTGGCTGGCCGTTCACTTCTCCAAGTGCAACATCCGCGTCAATGCCATTGCTCCCGGCTTCTTCTCCAGCAAGCAGAACGCCAAGCTGCTGTTCAATGAGGATGGTACCCCCACTGCCCGTACCCAGAAGATCCTGGCCGGCACACCTATGGGTCGCTTCGGCGAGACCGAGGAGCTGGCAGGCGGCCTGCTGTTCCTGCTGGACGACAAGGCTGCCGGCTTCATCACCGGCATCGTTCTGCCCATCGACGGCGGCTTCTCCGCCTACAGCGGCGTGTAACTGCCAGTACATCACAAACCGCCCCGATACAGTCGGGGCGGTTTTATGTGTTGTTGCGGTAAATGAACGTTTATCTTAGCAAAGAGATGTTGCTTTCTTGTCACCGAACAAGAAAGTAACCAAAGAAGCCGTCTTAAGGGGGACTTTTCAAAAAGCCGTCCCCCTTAAGAAGCCCCCTCCTGTGCTGTCAGGCCAGCAGATTTTTATACGAAGGCGGGAATGTTCCGATTCCCGCCCATCCGTCCTCAGCACCACCCCATTTGGGCAGAAATCGGGACATTTCTGCCCAAATCAGGCTCTAAGTTAAGGTGCTCCGTACTGACGGCGATGCGGCCGGGGGATTCACAAGGGGACGGCTGGGGCGC
>JAFQTF010000010.1 GCA_017409205.1 Oscillospiraceae bacterium
CCACCTTGGCAAGGTGGCGCTCTACCAGATGAGCTACACCCGCAAATTTGGTGCCTCCGGTCGGAATCGAACCAACGACACGCGGATTTTCAGTCCGCTGCTCTACCTACTGAGCTACAGAGGCATATGAGGAAGAAGCCTTCCTCATTGCGCAAATTTGCGACTTTATGGCGACCCCGAACGGACTCGAACCGTCGACCTCCAGCGTGACAGGCTGGCGTGCTAACCGACTGCACCACAGGGCCATGTAAATGGTGGGAACAACAGGGCTCGAACCTGTGACCTCCTGCTTGTAAGGCAGATGCTCTCCCAGCTGAGCTATGCTCCCGTTTCGTGCTTCAGTGCTGTGCACCTCAGCGACGTAGATGATTATATACCACGAACATCAAAAAGTCAAGAACTTTTTTCAAATTTTTTCGTAGAATTTTTCATCATCCAATTCAGGAATTTTCCCACCATTTTCTGGTCAATATCAGATTTTCTTCAGAAGTTCATCCATATCTGCCGGTGTGAACGCATATACCGTGTCACAGAACTGGCACTCTACAGGGAAGGTTTTTCCCTCATCACGGATCTCTTCCAGCTCTTTCCGTCCAAGGCTGATGAGGGCACTTTCCACCCGCTGCCGGGTGCAGTAACACTTGTAGCTGACCTCCGTGGTCTCCATAAACACAACGCCGAGGGATCCGCAGACCTGGCCAAGAATATCCTCAGGGGTCAGACCTTCCTCCAGCATTTTGGTAACGGCCCCGGCCCGCTGAATACCGGCTTCCAGGGTATCGATGACCTCATCGGGAGCGCCGGGCAGCAGCTGCACCAGATAGCCGCCAGCCACCTTGACGCTCTGATCCCGGTCCACCAGCACGCCCAGGGCACAGGCCGTGGGGGTCTGCTCGCTCTGGGCAAAATAGGCAGTCACATCATCTCCGATCTCACCGGACACCAGAGGGGTGGAGCCGATGTAGGGCTCCTTCATCTGCAGGTCACGGATGACAGTCAGCGTGCCGTCGGTACCCACAGTGGCACCCACATCCAGCTTGCCGGGGAACTTCTCCTGCAGGGGAACTCTGGGCTCGGTGACGCAGCCACGGACGTTGCCCTCCGGGTCAGACACCACGGTGATGGTGCCGATGGGGCCGCCGCCCCGGATCTGCAGGGTCATGGAGCCGTTTTCAACCTTCTGCATATTGCCCATCATGGAGGCTGCCGTCAGGGCCCGTCCCAGGGCTGCAGTGGCGTTGGGTGTTGTCTTATGGATCTCAGCCGCCCGGCTGACGATCTGCGTAGAGCGAATGGCCACGACCTTCACAAAGCCGTCCATGGTCATTCCGCGAACCAGATAATCTTTCATTTTCTCTTTCCCTTTCTTGCTTTGAAATAGATCCGCTGCTCCCCGGGGCGGGGGGCTTCAAACAGGCGGTCGGCATAGACCTCGATGTGGGTAAAGCCCGCCGCCTTCAGGTAACCGGTCAGCTGCTCCCGGGAATAGGCGTATTCCCGATGCTCCTCAAAGGAACGCTGCCACAGATCTCCCCGGCGCTGGAACAGATCCATGCCGTAGGAGCAAATATTTGTCTCTTTGTCAAATTCGCCCCGCCAGACGCAGTACACATCATCGTCCTCATCCAGGAACACCTGACCATCCATGCACAAAAGCTTTTCCGGAGTGTTCACATCGAAGATGAAGATGCCGCCGGGATTCAGGGATTTATAGGTTCTGCGAATTGCCTCTTCGCAGTCCCTGGGATCCGTAATATAGTCCAGACTGTCCAGCGCACACACCGCCAGGTCAACTCCCCTGGGCAGCCAAAGTTTCTGAAGCGGCTGGCAGACGAACCGGGGCGGTTCCTCCATGTCCATACATTTCTCCATGGCAACGGTGAGCATCTCCTCGCTCATGTCCACACCGGTAACATTCAGCCCCTGCTCAGCCAGCAGTTTTGTGATGGAACCGGTTCCACAGGCCAGATCCACCGCTGTTCTGGGCCGGAGCCCTTCCCTCTTCAAAATTTCATTATAAAACGCCACAGTGGCTTCATAGTCCACATCATTGGTCAGACGGTCATAGCTGACAGCCAGATTTTGATAGCAGTCCATCGTATCACTTCCGTTTTCTCATTTTGGGTTCCGGCAGTTCCGGATACATGGCAGAAATCAGATTTCTCAGAAAAACCGGATCATCCACCTGCTCGACCAGCCGCATTTCCGCCGCACCGGGATACGGCAATTCCCGGTGTGCCTTCGTCATTTCGCGCAGGGCCGCAGGTACAGGCTTTACCAGAAGCCGGTCATCATAGATCCCACCAAAGAGCTTCCCACGATAATACAGGAGATACGCTCCCATCATAGGGCGGTATGTAACCTGATCCAGTCCGGAAAGCTGTTCCAGCACAAAGGTCAGATATTCTTTTCCGGAAGCCATATTATCTCTCGTGAATGCAGAACAGTTCGATCTGCTCGCCGTTGATGCCGGTAACAAAAGACAGCCGGGCCCTGACAGGCTCTTTCAGACCCAGTATAGCCTCCTTCGGCTCCACCAGGGAGGCGCCTCCGTGGGCGATGGCACGGGTATGGAGGGCATCCACATCATCGCAGGCGATGGCAATGTGTTTGAAGCAGCCGGTCCCCAGATCATCGCTCTCAAAAATTTCCAGAATGTCCTCCCCCAGCCTCAGCCAGCAGCCCCGGGACGAGGCCTGAAAATATCCCATATTTTCTGCGCCAAACACATCCGCATAAAATTGCACGGTCTCCTCCAGTCTGGGTACATACAGTGCACAATGCGCAAATCCTTTCACCATTGTCCATGCCTCCTTCCGGTACAGTAAGAATCCCGGCCCGAAGTGGGCCGGGATGCAAAAGCAAAACTTAGCGCTTGAAGATGCTGAAGATCTCGTCGATGTCGCTCATATCAGCGGGCTTGCTGGGGGCCTTGGAAGCGGCAACGGGAGTATCGATATCTTCGGGAACGAAGCTGGGAGCAGCGGGAGCCTTGGGAGCGGCAGCTGCTGCGGCAGCCTTGGGGGCGAAGGTCTCGGGCTTCATCTCAAAACCGGTGGCGATGACGGTAACACGCATCTCATCGTTGAAGTCCTCGGAGAAGGTGGCGCCGAAGATGATGTTGGCATCGGGGTTGGCAGCCTCCTGCACGATACCGGCAGCGGTCTCCACATCGTCCAGCGTCATCTCCACGGAACCGGTGACGTTCACCAGAACACCGGTCGCACCGTTGATGGAGGTTTCCAGCAGGGGGCTGGAAACAGCGGTGGTGGCAGCCTGCTCGGCCTTCTCCCGGCCGGTAGCGGTACCGACGCCCATGTGGGCACGGCCTGCGTCCTTCATGACGGCAGAAACGTCGGCAAAGTCCAGATTGATGATAACGTTCTTGGAGAAGCCAACCAATTCGGAAATGGAGGTCACAGCCTGCTTCAGAACATCGTCAGCGATGCCGAAAGCATTGGCGAAGGTGATCTTCTGGTCGGTAACGTACTTCAGACGGTCGTTGGGAATGATAATCAGGGAGTCCACCTTGCTGCTGAGTTCAGCAATGCCGGCCTCAGCCTGACGCATACGGTTTGCACCCTCGAACTTGAAGGGCTTGGTGACGACGCCGACGGTCAGAATGCCGGCCTCGTGGGCCAGGTCAGCCACGATGGGTGCAGCGCCGGTGCCGGTGCCGCCGCCCATGCCAGCGGTGATAAAGACCATGTCGATGCCTTCCAGAACCTTGGCGATGGCAGCCCGGCTCTCCTCGGCGGACTTACGGCCGATCTCAGGCTTGGAGCCTGCGCCCATACCGCCAGTCAGCTTTTCGCCGATCTGGATCTTGTTCTTGCAGACGGACTTATTCAGATCCTGCTTATCGGTGTTGATGGCCACGAAATCCACGCCGCCCACACCGGCTTCGATCATGCGGTTGATAACATTGTTGCCTGCGCCGCCAACACCGATCACCTTGATCTTAACGACGCGCTCCTGCATAGTTTCAGACATATTGCTCTTCCTCCTATGTATCTGTTCACGGCCAGTTTTTTGTGTCTGGCCTCCCGATTTTCTTTTCATGCTCTACTATTCTATCCTTAAATTTCAAATTGGTCAATAGAAAATGTGGCAATTCGTCAAATTATTTACATAATTCTCACATTTTATTCGCCCTGCCGCCATGGAAGCCGGGAGTTTTCCCCGGTTTAGCCGAAGGGCGTATAGCCCACCTGATCTGTCCAGATATCAAAGCTGCAGTCCAGGATGCCGGACTGGTATTCGCTCAGTTCCAGAATGGTGTCGTTCATACATGCGATCTTATATTCCATCTGAGCCGTGTCGCCCAGCAGAACCTCATAACGGCTGCCATACCACAGTGTCACGTCATCCAGCGCACTGACATCCACGCTGGCGGCCTGGCCCACGATATCGTTGGCTTCCAGTGCCTTCAGGATCTGCAGTGCAGAGGAAAGCCGCTGAGCACCGGTAACGGAAATGGGCACCGGCTCACCGGAGGCCAGCGTCTCCTGAGGCGCTTCATCCGCGGCCACGGCATTGCTGCCGGGCTCCGGATCCATCAGCCGTACACCCAGCACCTGGGTATGGTTCTTGGCTTCATTGGAAGTCGTCTGTTCCACGATCCGGCCATCGGAGTTGATGAGCCACCAGTCTCCCTGCGTGGACTCCATGGCATAGGCAACGTCCAGCTCTTCTATGTAAATAATAACCGTATCCGGCAGTTTTATACCGATACGCACATCATCCACATAGGCAAGCTCCGCATGGATTCTGGCGCTGGCCTTGGGCTTGCTGAAGGTCAGCAGGCTGTCACCTTCGGAAATGCCGGAGGCTTCCCGGATGGCCCAGGCGGAATAGGTCTCGGCGCCTGCCACCGTAATGGTCTCCACCTTGAAGAATACGGACATGCCCAGTACAACGGCAGCCACCACTGCAGTAACGGTCAGCAGCTGGATCAGCAGCCGGTCCCGGCTGAAGGCCATGGGCTGGGTATAAATAATGGCGGGAGTATCATTTTTTTCCGCCTGCTTGCGCTTCTTCTCCGCCTTGGCGGCACGCTCTCTGCGGCGCTGTTCTGCCCGTTCGGCGGCATCTGTGGACGCATCGCCGCCCCGGACGCCGGAAATGAAGTTCTGCAGGGCATTCTTCTTTTCTTCCTTGGGCTGCGCTGCTCTGACCTCGGCCTGACGGCTCTGCTCACGGCGCAGCTCTGCGGCTTCCCCGGCGCTCATCCGGGGGGCGCTCATCCGCTGACCGGTGCCCTGGGGGGCAGCGGGGCGGCCGGACCGGGCAGGCCGCTGCACAGAAGCGGACTGCCGGGTATTGCGGTTGTCATTCACCGGCTGAGGGGGCAGTTCGGTCCGTTCAGGCCGCTGCCGGGGCTGTTCGCCCTGAGGCCGCTGCCGGGTCTGCTGGCCCTGTGGCCGCTGCCGGCGCTGCTGGGGAGCAGCTTCCTCCGCGGGACGTCTGCGGCGCTCCTCTTTGGCCGGAGCCTTCCTTTTCAGCAGGGACTTGCCTGCAGAACGCTTTTTGCGCTGCTGGGGCTGCTGTTCCTTCCGGGCGGCTTCCCGGTTCTTCTCTTTTGTATCCATTTGGGTTCCTCCTGGGGGGTATTAAGCTTTCGTCATAGACTCCACGATATCGCAGATCCGCTCTGCAGAGTCCAGCCGCACCATTTCATGGAGGCGGCGGCCCATTTCCTTCCGGCGGTCTTCATCGGCCAGCAGTTCTGTCACCAGGCCGTATATCTTTTCCGGGGTGCAGTCCTTTTCCAGCACCACAATGGCACCACCGGCATTTTCCAGCACCCGGGCATTCTTTTCCTGGTGGTTGTTGGTCACGTTGGGAGACGGAATCAGGATGCAGGGGGTTCCGGAGGCAGCGATCTCATTGCAGGTGGCGCTGCCGGCCCGGCCGATGATCAGATCCGCGGCGGCCAGCACCGTGGGCATATTATAAATATACTCCCGGATGTCAAGGGCAGGACAATTTTCATAGTCCACACCATTGTCCTTCACCCGTTTGGGCATCCATTCCCGGCCAAAGCTGCCGGTAGCATGGATATGGTGGAACGGGAAACCGTCCCGCTGTTCCATGGGCATCATGTCTGCCATAGTTTCGTTCATCACCTTGGCGCCCAGACTGCCGAAGGCAGAAACGACAACATGGCCGGAAAGGCCCAATTCCTTCCGGGCATCCGCCCGGGTGGTGTAGATAAACTCCCGGCGGACCGGCATACCCACCACCTCCACCTTTTCGGGGTGCTTGTAGTGCTGCACGCTCTCCTCAAAGGCCACCAGCACCCGGCTTGCCTTGTTTGCTGCCAGCTTGGTGGTAACGCCGGGAACCGCGTTGGCCTCATGGACGCATGTGGGGATTCCCATGGTCTGGGCGGCATAGAGGGCGGGGAAACTGGCATAGCCGCCGGTACCGATGACGGCATCGGGTTTGAACTCCCGGTATATCCGTCTGCACTCCTTTACCGCATCCACCACGCACTTCACGGCATAAAAATTCTTCTTGATGCCGGCAAGGTTCAGCTTCCGGCTCAGGCCGGAGCCGGGCAGACATTTCAGTTCGAAGCCGGCCTGGGGCACAAGCTTTTCTTCCATGTGGCCGGTGGCGCCGATGAAAAGGATCCTGGCATCGGGATAGCGTTCGAGCATAGTATTGGCAACTGCGATGGCCGGATTGATGTGTCCGGCAGTTCCTCCGCAGGTAAAAATCAAATTCATAGGGAAACCTCCTGTATTTTTTCTCTGTTGCGCTGCCGGGAGATACCCAGCACGATCCCCATCTCCCCCAGATTCACCGCCAGAGCCGTACCGCCATAGGAGAAAAACGGAAGGGCAATGCCGGTGGAGGGCAGCAGATTGGTCACCACACACAGGTTCAGAATGGTCTGCACGGCGATCAGGGTCACAAGCCCTGCCGCCAGAACTGTGGAGAACCGGTCGCCAGACCGCAGTGCGATCCAGTAGCCCCGGAGGATCAGCGCCGAAAACATGGCCCCGATGCCCAGAGCGCCTGCCAGCCCCAGCTCTTCACAGACGATGGCAAAGATATAGTCGTTGTACTGAAACGGCAGATAGAGATACTTCTGCCGGGATTTGCCCCAGCCCAGGCCAAACAGGCCGCCGGAGCCGATGGCATAGAGGGACTGCAGGATCTGGTAACCCGTATCACCGGGATCCAGTTCCGGATGCAGCCACGCAGTCACCCGGTCCCCCGCATATCCCATAAGGGAAATATATACGATCACGAAAAGCACTGCTGCACCTGCACCGGCCAGCAGCCATTTCATCCGGGTGCCTGCCACGAACATCATCACCACCGCCACCATGCCCATGAGCATAATGGCGGACAGATGCTTTTCCAAAGCCAGTGGAACCAGAATACCCATAAGAGCGGCACCGAAGCCCAAAACACCAAACCGAAAAGTTTTGGCCTCCGGTCCGAAGTGCCTCGTCAATCGGGCGAACAGCACGATCTGGGCAAATTTTGCCACCTCGGAGGGCTGAAACTGGATGCCCGCAAGGCTGATCCAGCGTTTTGCCCCGTTGACCTCCTGCCCGATGACCAGCACCGACAGCAGCAGAAGGATGCTGACACCGTACAGCGGCCAGGCCGTCCGATACCAGAACCTTGCCGGGATCCGGCTGAAGAAATACATGGCAGCCAGTCCAATGGCAGCGCAGAGGGCCTGCTTCCGGAAATACCGGCCGGAGTCGGTATAGCCGGTGTCGTACTCGCTCTGGGGGAAGCTGGCTGACCAGAGCATGACAAGCCCGATGGTCAGAAGCAGCAGCACCAGAAACAAAAACGGAAAATCCACACGTTCTCCCGTCTCCCGAAGGAAACGGCGGTTCTCTTTGGCAGAAAGGCAGGATGCCTTTGCCATGAAGGAACTCCTTTCAAAAATCGCACAGCATGACAGATTTGTCACGCCGACAGGACAGATATGTCCTCATGACAGGACATTTTTGTCCTGTATGACCGGAACAAAAGTTCCGCCTAACAACATAATATAACAACCTGATAATAGCAACATAACCTAACAACAGCAAAGTGCGCTGTGCCAAGTTATCCAAACAGTCCGGAAATACCGATCCAGGCAAGCACGCACATGACTGCACTGACGGCGGTGAACACGCCGCAGATCTTCTCTTCCTTCCAGCCGCACATCTCAAAGTGATGGTGGATGGGAGACATCTTGAACAGGCGCTTGCCGTGGGTCAGCTTGAAATAGCCAACCTGCAGAATCACGGACACAGTCTCCACGATGTAGATGATGCCCACCAGCACCAGAATCAGAGGCATCTCCAGGGCAAAGGCCATGGCGCAGACCACGCCGCCCAGGAACAGGCTGCCGGTATCGCCCATGAACACCTTGGCAGGATGCCAGTTGTAGACCAGATAGGCTGCCAGACCGCCGGCCAGGGAGGCAGGCAGCACCGCCAGATCATACTTGCCCAGGGCAATGGCTGCCATGGTGAAGAAAATCATGACGGGAATGGTGACACTGCCGCAGAGGCCGTCCACACCGTCGGTCAGATTCACCGCGTTGACACAGCCCACCATGATAAACATGGACAGGAAGATATACAAAATGGGATGGATGGTAAAACTCAGATCCACGAAGGGGATGTACAGCTCGGTGCTCATGGCGCCGGTCTTAAACATGATGTACAGGAACAGCGCGGAAACCGCTGCCTGCAGGGCTGCCTTCTGAATGGAGGTCAGGCCCAGATTGCGCTTATACTTGATTTTTGTAAAATCATCCAGAAAGCCCACGAAACCGAAGCAAAGGGCCAGAATCAGCACGAATACAACGGAATACTCCTCCATGAAGAAGGCATTTCCTGCAACGATCAACACTGCGGCAAAAATGAACATCAGTCCGCCCATCATAGGGGTGCCTGCCTTGCTGTTGTGCCAGGTGGGGCCCACTTCCCGGATAGACTGGCCTGCCTTCAGCGCCCGCAGCACCGGCAGCAGGAACCAGCCGATGGCAGCGGTGAGGGCACAGGACAGAACGGCCATCAGTAAAACTCTCAGCATATTGTAATCCTCCGTTTATTTCTCTTCTTCCAGGAAGGCGTCCAGAATCTCCTCCAGATGCATGCCCCGGCTGGCCTTGAACAGCAGCACATCACCGGGTTTGGCGGCCCATTTCAGAGCCCGCAGCAGTTCGTCCTTCTCCTCGAAGGCACGTCCCATGGTTTCACTCATGCCGCCGGTAATGGTGCCGCTGAGGACACGCTTGGCATGGGGACCGTAGGCAAAGACCATATCTGCCTTCTCGGCAGCGATCCGGCCGATCTTGTAATGCTCAGCCCAGGCAGCATCGCCCAGCTCCAGCATATCGCCCAGCACCGCGATCCGGCGGCCGGGCCGGTTGCCCAGAACGCTGAGGGCTGCGGCCATGGATTCGGGGCCTGCGTTATAGCAGTCCTTGATGATGGTGTAGCCCTTTTTCTGGAAAATTTCCTGACGGCCGGACATGGGCCGGAAATCTGCCAGAGCATGGGCGATCTTTTCGTAGGGAACCGCCATCTTCAGGCCCACCGCCACAGCAGCCATGGCATCGGTGACAAAATGCTCGCCCTCCAGGTGCATTTCCACCGGGAAGTTCAGCTTGCCTGCCTCCACCCGGAAGCGAAGGGTATCCCCCTCCTGCCGGATATCCATGGCATGTACAGGACAGTCATCGCTGCGGCCGAAGTAAGTGATCCGCTGCTCCGGCTGCCGGTCCAGATGCCGCAGCAGCACATCATCGCCGTTCAGCAACAGCAGTCCCCGGGAGTCCATACCCTCCAGGATCTCCATTTTGGCCTTGCGGATACCCATCTGTGAGCCTAAGTACTCCATGTGGGTGGTGCCGATATTGACGATGACCGCAATATCGGGATTTGCGATCCTGGACAGATAGGCGATCTCGCCGAAATGGTTCATGCCCATTTCCAGCACCGCCACCTGGGTATTTTCCGGCATGTCCAGAATGGCCATGGGCATGCCGATGTCATTGTTGTGGTTGGCCGGGGTCTTGGCCGTATGGAACTGGCTGGAAAGCACCTTGGCAACCATTTCCTTGGTGGTGCTCTTGCCCACAGAGCCGGTGATGCCCACCACCTTCATGCCCATGCGCCGACATTCCTCCCGGGCAATGATGCCCAGAGCGAGTCTGGGATCATCCACATAGATGGCAGGATAATCCCCCACCTTTTTCCGGCACAGCACTGCAGCTGCACCCTTCTCCATGGCGGCCGGAATAAAGTCATGTCCATCCCGGGCGCCCTGCAGCACCACAAACAGCTGACCCGGCTTCAGCACACGGGTATCATTATTTGCGCCCAAGAATTCAACGTCAGCGTACTTGTCATCCACAACGCCGCCGCACCAGCGGGCAGCCTGCCGAAGGGTTATTTTAGCCATTGTGATTCCTCGATTCCGTTTCCCCGCCGCGTCTTCGGAGCGGGGCTTTCAGCATTGTGCATTTACATGCGGGAAGCCAGATGGGCCGCCACTTCCTCCCGTTCATCCAGATGGAATTTGTGGCCGCTGATCTCCTGGTAGGTTTCATGTCCCTTTCCCGCCAGTATAATTATATCATCTTTTTCCGCAATGTCCATAGCATATCTTATGGCAGTTCGACGATCTTCCACCACAAAATGGGTTCCCAGCCCGTCTTCGACACCCTTGAGGATGTCCCTGATGATGGACATGGGGTTTTCGGTGCGGGGATTGTCAGAGGTGATCACCGCAATGTCCGACAGTTCCACGCCGATCCTGCCCATAATGGGGCGCTTGATGGGATCCCGGTCACCGCCACAGCCGAAGACGGCAATGATGCGGCCCCGGCAGAAATCCCGGACGGAGCGCAGCACATTTTCCAGTCCGTCAGGGGTATGGGCATAGTCGATGAGGACGGTATAATCCGTTCCGGGTGTGGGCACCACTTCAATGCGACCCTTGACACCCTCCACAGTCTCCAGGGCTGCAGCGGCATCCTGCAGGGAAATCCCCAGCTGCCGGGCAATGCCCAGTACCGTCAGGGTATTGTACACTGTGAACCGGCCGGGGATAGGTACATGGACGGCGGCAGTTCCCTCTTCGGAAACCGCGGTATAGCAGATGCCGTCAGAGAGCAGTTCCAGATCCTTTGCCCGGAGGTCAGCCTCCCCCGCCACAGCGGTGGTCAGCACCGGGCAGGCAGCCGCCGCAAGAAACCGGGAGGCATAGCCATCATCGGCATTGATGACCGCCTTATCGCAGCGGCGGAACAGCTCTGCCTTGGCATCGCAGTAGGCATCCATGGTCCTGTGGAAATCCAGATGATCCTCCGTCAGATTGGTAAAGGCGGCAATGTCAAAATGAACGCCGCCGATCCGGTCCAGAGCCACCGCATGGCTGGACACTTCCATCACCACGTGGGTGCAGCCGGCATGACGCATCCGGGCGAAAAGGCCCTGAAGCTCAAAGCTTTCCGGCGTGGTGCGCTCCGTGGGGATCACTTCGTTTCCCACCATGTTAGCCATGGTGCCGATGAGGCCAACCTTTGCTCCCAGGGTCTTTTCCAGCACCTGCTTGAGCAGCAGCGTGGTGGAGGTCTTGCCGTTGGTGCCGGTAACACCGATCATGGTCATATCTCCGGCAGGATGGCCGAAGAAGTTGCAGCCCAGCATGGCAAGGGCCATCCGGTCACTTTCCACCAGCACATAGGGCACCGCCATCTCCGGCTTTTTGGCTGTCACCACCACAGATGCGCCCTTTTCCATGGCCATGGGGATAAACCGGTTGCCATCGGAGGCAAAGCCGGAAATTGCCACAAACAGGCTGTTTTCCGTGACTTTTCGGGAATCATAGAAGACGTTCCCGATCTCGGTCTCCGGGTCGGCTGTACATTCCAGCACCCGGATATCCTTCAGAAGTTCCTTCAGTTTCATATATATATGCTCCTTCCCGGCCGGTTCAGTCCCGGGCCGTGGTATCGGTAAATGTCAGTGTAACAGCGGTTCCCGGCGGAACCGGCGTATCCTTCAGGATGCTTTGCCCGGAAACCGTGACCGTGGGCAGCAGCGCCGGATTGCCCTCCGCCACCAGAACCAGCCCCAGCGAAGCTGCGGTATCTGCTGCCTGCTGCCGGTTCATACCGGTAAAATCCGGAACTGCGGTCAGGGTCTCCTCCGGCGGTGCTTCCAGATACAGCAGCACCTGACTGCCGCCCGGCAGGCTTTGGCCGGCCGCAGGAAGCTGACCGGCAACATACGCTCCGGTTCCGCATACGGAGGCGCTCAGGCCGGACTGTTTCAGCCAGTTTTCTGCTTCCTCTGCTGTCATCCCGGTCAGATCCTCCAGCCGGACAGGTGTTTCCTCCGCAGAGGGCTTCCGCGTCACCCCAAGATAAGGCAGAATATCCGCCATCACAGCCCCCACCGTAGGGGCTGCCATGACACCCCCGGAGATATAGATCCCTGTATCCCGGGAGGGAGTGTCCAGCGCCACCAGAACGATGTACTCCGGATCCTCCATGGGAGCAACCCCCACGAAGGACACGATCTTGTCCAGCACCCGCTGGCCGTTTTCATCAAAGACATCGATCTTTTCACTGGTTCCGGTCTTCCCCCCGATGGAGAAACCAGCTGCGGCGGCATTTTTCGCCGTCCCCTCCGTCACCACGGATTCGATCAGCCCCCGCATAGTATCGGAGGTCTCCTTAGATATGGTCTGGCGGATCACGGTGGGTTCCTGCTTCAGGACCGTATTGCCCCGGGCGTCCAGGATCTCGGATACGATATAGGGTTCCAGCAGCTTTCCGCCGTTGACCACCGAGGCGATGGCCCGCACCAGCTGCAGCGGTGTGATCTTGAAGGTCTGGCCGAAGGAGCCGGAGGTCAGGGACGCGGTCCCCCACCTGTCCGTATCCGTCACCAGCGCCTTGTCGAAGAAAATGCCCTTGCTTTCCCCTGCCAGGTCAATGCCGGTCTTCTCCAGTATACCAAACTTCCCGATGTATTCATAGAATTTTTCGCCGCCCAACTTCAGGGCAATATGGGCAAAGGCGATATTACAGGAATTCTGCAGGGCCTGCGGCGTCTTCTCTGCCCCATGACCGGTAGAGCGCCAGCAGTGGAGCCGCTGGGAGCGCCCCGGGATCTGCTCCGCGCCGGAGCAGTGAAAGGCAGTATTCAGGTCAATGGCCCCGCAGTCCAGAGCCGCTGCCATTGTCAGCACCTTGAAGGTGGATCCCGGCTCATAGCCATCGGAAATACAGCGGTTGCGCCATTGCTTCAGGCGGGCGGCAGTCAGGGCCTCCGTATAGGCGGCATCGCTCTTCGTGTCGGTTTTCATCTGTTCCAGCTGCCGGGCCGTATCGGGATCGGCAATTTCCAGATACGCATTGGGATCATAGCTTCCCAGCGTTGCCATTGCCAGGATCTCCCCGGTTTTACAGTTCATCACCAGTCCAAAGGCTCCGTTGCGTACATCATAGCGGGAAACCGCCGCCGCCATCTGCTTTTCCAGACATTGCTGCACCGTGGTGTCCAGCGTCAGTATCACATCGCAGCCGGGAACGGAGGCAATATAATTTTCATAGGAAAAGGGCATATCCATTTCATTATTACCCTTGGTGGTAATGACCTTCCCGGCACTCCCGGTGAGAAATTTGTCGTAAGCCGCCTCCACCCCTTCGCTGCCCTCGCCTCCCAGGTTGGTAAAACCGATGACCTGGGCAGCCAGAGAACCATAGGGATAGCTGCGGCGCACCGCCGGCTCCAGATGGATGCCGGAAATGCCGTTTGCATTGATGTAATCCCGGATCCGTGCAGCCGTCTCCTCCTCGATCCGGGCGCCGATCTGCTTGTAACGCATCCGGAAATCAGAAGCCTGCTCCGCGATCCAGCCGGGCTCTTTTTCCAGGATCTCCCCCAGAACCGCCGCCATTGCCGGGATATCCGCCCCGGACTGCTGCAGCTCATGGGGGTCCAGATACACGTTCTCCACCCCCACATTTGTGGCAAGAATGTTCATGTTCCGGTCCAGGATATCTCCCCGGTCCGCCGCCACGCGTGTGGTGCGGGTCTGGTTGTCCAGCGCCTTCCGGGCATAAAAATCATACTGACTGACCATCAGCTGATACAGCCGCAGTCCCACCGGAACAAAGGCCAGTATCCCCAGCAGCGCCATAACCAGCAGGATCCTGCGGTGCTGCCCGGAATCCATGCGATAGCGTTCATATCGTTTTTTCCCCATGTCCATGGGAACTCCCCCTTCAGCAGCGGCGATAAATGGCACAAATGGGCAGCAAGGGAAACCCTCGCCGCCCATTGCAGCTGCTATTTCATTGTATGGGGGAGCCGGAGATTTATGCGAACAGGCCCTCCAGGAACCAGACCATATCATCAGTCCAGGTGCGTTCCGGTTCTGCTTCCGGCACGGTAACGGTGATCTTCATGACCTGGGCTTCCTCTGCCGGAATCATTCCCAGCGCCAGAGCAGCGCTGCGGACTTCCTCCAGATCAAAGCTTCTGCGGTATTCGGTGGTCAGCGTCCTGTGGGTATCCTGCAGCTCATAAACATACTGCCGGGCAGTTTCCAGTTCCTGCCAGGCGGTCTGCAGCTGCAGTGTTCCCATGACAATGGCCACCATCAGCACTGCTGCCGTCAGGATGCTGCCAATTGCCAGAGGATCCACATGGACCTTTCGGGTACGCTCAAACCGGTGCTGGGGCAACTGGGTTTTTGCCTGCTTTTTTTCTGTCTTTTTTGCCAGCTCCTTGGCCTCGCTGCCGTGAATATAGAACTGTCCGACATACTGAATTTCCGGTTTCTGAGCCATAATGTTTACTTCCCTTCAGGATACCCTTAAATTTTTTCACAGATCCGCAGTTTCGCACTGCGGGCTCTCGGATTGCGCTGCAGCTCTTCATCACCGGAAACGATGGGCTTGCGGGTGATAAGCGCTACCTGCGGCTTTTTGCCGCAGACGCAGACCGGGAAATTGGGAGGACAGGTGCAGCCTTTGGCGGCCCCTGCCATTGCAGTTTTTACAATGCGGTCTTCCAACGAATGGAAGGTGATCACCGCCAGCCGCCCGCCCGGATTCAGCCGGGGAATGGCGTCCTCCATGACTCTGGACACGGAGTTCAGTTCATCATTGACGGCAATGCGGATGGCCTGGAAGCTGCGCTTGGCCGGATGCTGCTTTTCCCGCAGGGCTGCTGCCGGCATGGCGCTTCGGATAATATCCACCAGCTCCAGAGTGGTTTCAACGGGTTTCTCCTCCCGGCGGCTGCAGATGGCTGCCGCGATCTTAGGTGCGTAACGTTCCTCGCCGTAATCGTAGAGGATCCGCTTCAGTTCTTCATAGGACCAGGTGTTGACCACCGTATAGGCACTGAGGCTGTCCTCGCTGTTCATGCGCATATCCAGAGGCGCATCTGTCATATAGGAGAAGCCGCGTTCGCCATCGTCCAGCTGGGGAGAGGAAACACCCAGATCCAGCAGGATCCCGTCCACAGCTTCAATATTCAGCGCATCCAGCACCGATGCGATCTCACAGAAGTTGGAATGAACCAGCGTCACCCGGTCATGCCAGGGCTCCAGCCGTTTGCCTGCCGCCGCCAGCGCCACAGGATCCCGGTCGATGCCGATGAGGCGGCCGGTGGTCAGCTTGGCTGCAATGCGGCTGGAATGTCCGGCGCCGCCCAGGGTGCCGTCCACATAAATGCCATCGGGTTTGATATTCAGGCCGTCAATGCACTCCTCCAGCAGAACGGAAACATGATGAAATTCTGTCATACTCATAGTCCGATCGCCTCCAGAGATGCCAGCAGCTTTTCGGGCGTCAGATTCTCTGCCTCAAAGGCTGCAAATTCCTCTGCATCCCAGATCTCTGCCTGACCGGCACGGCCCACGATCATGACCTCCCGCTCGATGCCTGCATACTGAATCAGGAAGGGCGTCAGAGCGAACCGGAACTGCTTGTCGGGACTGCACTCGGCAGCGTTCATGAAGATCAGGCTGGTGGCGCCTGCCCGCTGGGAAATGCTCAGGGCATTGAAGTTGTCGCTGAGGCGCTGCCATTCTTCGGCAGTATAGACAGTGAGGCACCGGTGACCGCAGTTGACGCCCAGGGTCACGAAGAAGTTCTCTCCCAGTTCCCCGCGCAGCTTGGAAGGAACGAACAAACGGTTCTTCTCATCCAGTTTGGCGCTGTATTTGCCGATCATGTGCTCACCTCCATTCCCTTTCGCTCCACTTTACTACCCTTTTGCTCCAATTAAACACAGTATACTACCACTGACACCAAAAATCAATCTTTTTGTTTTCAAATTTTTAATTTTTTCTTAAAAACGACATCGTTTTTTCAATTTTTAAACAGATGTTCTATATAGAATTCTGCAATGATCCTGTTTGTTCCTGCAAACGGCTGTTTTCCTTACATGTATTTTTCTGTACGTTCCCTTCAGAAGCAAGAAACGTACAGAAAAACAGCCGGTATGGGAAACGATCATTCCTATTTTAAATAACCACCTTTCCCTCTTCGAGGCGGAGCTTCACCTTGCCCGGCCTGCGGGCAGTGCGGAGCAGGAAACATGCCAGGGGGCCCTCCACTTCGGTCTGCACCAGTCTGCGCAGATTCCGGGCGCCGTCCTTCCCCCGGCATCGGCTGCCCAGCCATGCCGCCAGTTCCTCCGGCAGCTGCAGCTGGGTTCCGCAGGACGCCGTCCGCTCCTGCAGCTGCCGCAGATATTTCCATGCAATGGCCTCCATGGCGCCGTCGTCCAGAGGCTCAAAACAAATAATACCGTCCAGACGGCCCAGAAATTCCGGTGTAAAGCTTTGCCGCACCTCCCGCCGGACTTCACTTTCCTTCCCGGCCGCACAGAAGCCCAGGCCTTCTCCCCGGCAGGCGCTGCCAACATTGGAGGTCATCACTACAATGGCATTTTTAAAGCTGACCTTTCTGCCGGTGGAATCCGTCAGACATCCTTCCTCCATGATCTGCAGCAGCAGCCCCAGCACATCCGGATGGGCCTTTTCCAGCTCGTCCAGCAGCACCAGGCAATAGGGCCTGCGGCGCACCGCCTCCGTCAGCTTGCCGCCGTCCTCATATCCCACATAGCCGGGAGGCGCACCAATGAGCCGGGACACCGACTGTTTTTCCATATATTCCGTCATATCCAGCCGGATCATGGCGTCCCGGCTGCCGTAAACCTCTTCCGCCAGTGCACGGCAAAGCTCGGTTTTGCCCACGCCGGTAGGGCCGGTGAACAGCAGACAGGCAATGGGCCGTCCGCTGTCCCGGATGCCGGAATACCCCCGCCGTACCGCCTCCGCCACCGCTGTGACCGCCCTGGGCTGTCCCACCACCTGCGCCCCCAGCAGGCCCTCCAGCCGCAGCAGCCGCTCCCGTTCCGTGGCTGTCAGCCGTCCCAGGGGGATCCCGGTCCGCAGGGATACCACCGAAGCGATCTCTCCGCCGGCAACACTGTGGGGCCTTCTTCCCTCCCCGGTTTTTGCCTGTTTCTGCATTTTATCCCGCAGTTCCGCCGCCTTTTCAAACCGCCGCTCCCGAACCGCTGCATGAAGCTCCTGTTCCAGCTGCTTCCGGGCATCGCTGCAGCGGGCAGGGTACATTGCCTCCATCCGGCACCGGGCGGCCGCTTCGTCCAGAAGGTCGATGGCCTTGTCCGGCAAATACAGATCCGGCAGATACCGCACCGAAAGACGCACCGCCTCCCGTATGGCCTCCTCTGTGATCCGCAGCTGGTGGTGGCGTTCCAGTCCCGGCTTCAGGCTCCGCAGAATGGCCATGGCCGTCTCCGGATCCGGTTCCTCCACACTGACTGGCCGGAACCGGCGTTCCAGCGCCGCATCCTTTTCAATATACCGGCGGTATTCCTCCCGGGTGGTGGCCCCCAGCATCTGGATCTCTCCCCGGCCCAGCGCCGGTTTGAAGATATTGGCTGCGTCAATGGCCCCCTCCGCCGCACCGGCCCCCACGATGGTATGCATTTCGTCCACAAAGAGGATCACATCCCCTCCCCGGCGGATCTCTGCCAGCACATCCCGCAGCCGCTCCTCAAATTCTCCCCGGTACTTGGTGCCTGCCACAAGGCTGGCCATATTCAGGCTGACGAGCCGCTTGTCCTTCAGCTGAGGCGGCACATTGCCCACTGCCATCCGCTGGGCAAGTCCCTCAGCAATGGCTGTTTTGCCCACCCCAGGCTCTCCGACCAGCGCCGGGTTGTTTTTGTGCTTCCGGCAGAGGATACTGACCACCATGTCGATCTCCCGCTCCCGTCCAATCACCGGCTCCATACCAGATGCCTTCTGGATGAGATCCTCGCTGAACTGCTCCAATAATTTCATGTCAACCGTCTCCTTTTTCGCCTTAACCGATACATACGTCTCCCACTGCATATATTCCACCGTATGCGTAAACAGCGCTTCCGGGCTGATGCCGTTCATTTTCAGCAGTTCTGCTGCCCCGGTGTCCTCCTGCCTTGCCAGAGAAAGCAGCACATGCACCGGCAGGATCTGGCGGCAGTTCTGCTCCCGGGCCTCTTCGGCAGCCCGGCGGAGTGTGCGCCGGGCATTGGGAGTCAGCCCCTGGGGCAGCGGCATATCTGGCTTTCCCACGCCATAGAGCAGCCGCGCCATGGTTTCCGTCAGCGCAGGATCCAGGCCAAGACTCCGCAGAAATTGTCCCGCTCCGCCGGACAGCTCTGCCAGCGCTGCCAGAAGATGGGCTGTTCCCACATAGCTGTGGCCGAAATGCCGCGCTTTTTGCCCTGCCACGGTTATCAGTTCAGCAGTTAGCATATGATAACGCACAAAACCCCTCCTTTTTCCGGAACAATTTTCACCAATCTATCTAAAAAATATTCCACTCAATTAAAAAAAGGAATTGCATTTTCCAAAATCCGTGCTAGAATAAAGATAACGTTAATCATAACGTATCAATCATTACTTGGAGGTAACACCATGGCTTACATTATCACCGATGCTTGTGCTTCCTGCGGCGCCTGCGCCGATCAGTGCCCCGTCAGCGCTATCGCTGAAGGCGACGGCAAGTACGAGATCAACCCCGATGTTTGCGTTTCCTGCGGTGCTTGCGCTGATCAGTGCCCCGTTGGCGCTATCGAAGAAGGCTAATTCAACCAAATCAAGATTGGCCTGCGCAGTCTCTGCGCAGGCCGATTTTGTATGATGGAGACAGTATGGAATTCTTACCAAACGGTATCACGCTGGAGATCGCCCCCGGAACCTTTCCCCTGAGCACCGATTCCATGGCCCTGGCCCATTTTGTCCGGCTTCCCCGAAACGCCCGGGTGCTGGATCTGGGCAGCGGCTGCGGTACGCTGGGGCTGCTGCTGTGCGCAGGAAATGAGAGCTGCCATGTCACCGGTCTGGAACTGGATCCCGTCGCCCACGAGACTGCTCTGGAAAATATCCATCGTAACGGTCTTACCTCCCGTATGGAAAGTATATGCACCGACCTGCGTCATATTTCCGGATCATTTGGCTCCGGACAATTTTCGGTGTGTATTTCCAATCCTCCCTATTTTTCCGGTGGCCCCGCCAGCCAGACCCTCCCCGATGCCCGCAGGGAAAACACCTGCACTCTGGCGCAGCTGCTCCAGTCTGCCGGTTACGTTCTGAAATACGGCGGCGACTGCTATCTGGTCCACAGGCCGGAGCGGCTGGCTGAGATGATCGCCCTGGGCGCAGAAAACGGCATGGAGGCCAAACGGCTTCTGCTGCTGCGGCACCGGGAATCCGGCCCCATCAGTCTCGTCCTGCTGCAGCTGCGCAAGGGCGGCAAGCCGGGACTGAAAATTGAAGAAGCCGCACTGTTTGATGACAGCGGTGATCCCACCGAATATTATAAAGGTGTTTACCATTTGGCGTAGTACACCATCCCAAACTCCATTCTTACAACAGGAGGCCCCTTATGGCAGGCATGTTATATCTGGTACCCACCCCCATCGGAAACCTGGGAGATATCTCCATCCGGTGCCGTCAGACCCTGGAAGAGGCGGATTTTATCGCCGCTGAAGATACCCGGGTCACACTGAAGCTTCTGAATCACCTTGGCATCAAAAAAAGCCTTGTCAGCTACTACGAGCACAACAAGGCCTTCAAGGGCGATAAAATCGTGGAGCGGATCCTCTCCGGAGAGACCTGCGCCCTGGTATCCGACGCCGGCAGTCCTGCCATCTCCGATCCCGGTGAGGATCTGGTAAAGCAGTGCGCCGCCGCAGGCATTACGGTCTGCGCCATCCCCGGACCCTGCGCCGCCATCACCGCACTGAGTATTTCCGGGCAGGCCACCGGGCGGTTCTGCTTTGAAGGCTTCCTTTCTACCTCCAAAAAGAGCCGCCGGGAGCATCTGGAATCATTGCAGAGCGAACAGCGCACCATGATCTTCTATGAAGCACCCCACAAGCTGCTGCCGACACTGGAGGATCTGCGGGACGCCTTTGGCGGGGAACGGCCCATCAGTCTCTGCCGGGAGCTGACCAAGCTCCACGAAGAGGTGGTGCGCACCACATTGGCAGAGGCAGTTGCCAGGTATACCGAAAATCCCCCCAAAGGGGAATTCGTCCTCATCGTGGCCGGTGCGGAGCCGGAGGAGAAGGCAGTGCCCACAGAAACCGATGCCGCTGCCCGGGTCATGCAGCTGATGGAAGAGGGCCTGACCCGTAAGGATGCAGTGAAGCAGACCGCCAAAGAACTGGGACTTCCCAAAAATGTGGTTTACGACATTGCCCTGAAAGATTCCGAATAAACAGAAATCCCCTGAATGGCTTGCCATTCAGGGGTGTTTTTTACAGTTCCATCATTTTGCGGACGCAATCCCGGCAGACATTTTTGCCGCTGTAGGAAACCAGCTTCCGGGCAGAAGCACAGAAAATACACGCTGGTTCATATTTTTTCAGAATGATCTGATCGCTTTCCATATAAATTTCCAGTTCATCCCGCTCCGCAATGTCCAGCGTGCGGCGCAGTTCAATTGGAAGTACGATTCTTCCCAGATCGTCCACCTTGCGGATGATCCCCGTTGACTTCATGTCGGCCAGCTCCTTCAATCCTCATCTGTCGTATCGATTGCATAACGACTTATTTCATTTATCATTATACTAATCAGATTTTGTCATGTCAAATACTTTTTTTGAAAAAAGTAGCCTTTTGTCGAAATTATCCAGTGATTTTCCACAAATCTGAACATATTGTACATGGAAAGGAGGGTGAACCCGTGATGATGAGCCACATCTGGACCGCCATGCTTTTGGTGAGTATCGTATTTTCCTGGCTGACGGGACAGGGAACCGCTTTGGCAGGCGCTGTGATGGAAGGCGCTCAGGCCGGTGTGACCCTGGCAGTCTCCATGGCGGGAAGTCTCTGTCTGTGGGCCGGAGTTGGAAATCTGATGACACGTATCGGCCTGACAGACAAGCTTTCCCGGCTTCTTGCACCGGTACTGAAACGCATCTTTCCTTCCTCCGCCGCAGATCATGCCCTGGCCGGAGATCTGAGCGCCAATATCTGCGCCAACATGCTGGGGCTGGGCAATGCCGCCACGCCCATGGGGATCTCTGCCGCAAAGCGGATGGCCCGGGGTGATACCGCCACCAATGAGCTGTGCCGTCTGGTGGTACTCAATACCGCCTCCATACAGCTGATCCCGGCCAATGTAGCAGCCATCCGGACTGCCCTGGGGGCAGCCGCCCCTTTCGACATACTTCCCGCCGTTTGGATCACCAGCCTGTGCAGCGCGGGGCTGGGCATTGTCGCTGCCTGGTTTCTGGGGAGGGTGTGGAAGGATGACTGATTATCTGGTGCCGCTGCTGCTGTTTCTGACTGCAGCCCTGGCTCTGCGGAAGCAGGAAAACGCCTATGGTCTTTTGCTGGAAGGCGCAGCGCAGGGGCTGCATATCCTGGGCTCCATTCTTCCGGCCCTGATCCTGCTGATGACGGCCGTATATATGCTGCGGGCCTCTGGAGCCGTGGAAATCATGGGCACGGTGCTGTCTCCGGTCTTTTCCTTCTTCGGGATCCCACCGGAAACTGCCCTTCTGGTGCTGATTCGTCCCATCAGCGGAAGTGCAGCTCTGGCAGTAGGCGCAGAACTGATGGCAGCATACGGCGTAGACTCCCTGATTGGGCGAACAGCTGCTGTTATGCTGGGTTCCACAGAGACAACATTTTACACCATCGGCGTCTATTTTGGCGCGGCAGGCATCCGCAAAACCCGGTATGCCCTTCTGGCAGCACTGTTCGCCGACTTTGTCGGGTTCTTTATGGCTAGCCTCACGGTAAAGCTTTATTGTTAAGATCAGAAATGATCGTTTCCCATACGAACGTTTCATCTGTCCTTTTCTTGCCGAATTTAAGAAAAGAGCATCCATTCGGATACTGCGTTATACAATCATTTCTAACTGCAACACAAAAACAGGCGCACCCGGTTGGGTGCGCCTGCTGCATTATTCTTCATTTTTTTCAGGAGGCGATGTCGGCGCACCGCTTCTGCGGCGGCGGCGACGGCGGGGACGGGAAACCTCCTCGGGATCCGCCTTTTCCGCCCGGCGGGCATAGGCTTCCGCCGCCTCGGAGGTGGCCTCATACGTCAGCCGGCTGACCCGGATCAGGCCGTCAGGCTGCTGGGAAAGCCGGACACGGATCAGGAATTTTCCGTGGACCGGACAGGTCGCCAGATCCATATACCGGTGTCCGGGCTGGGCAAACCACCGGGAACCCAGCATTCTGCCGCCGCAGACCGGGCAGAGATTCTCTTCTCCGGACATGGCCCCCAGGGCTGCCCGCTTATCTGCATAATCATGGTAAACATGCCGGGCAATGCAGCCGGGGAGTTCCGCGCCGTGGAAGCCGTTTTCGTGACTTTTCAGGGCGGCATCATATTCTGCCTGACCCTTTTTCAGATCCAGCCGCGCACAGATCAGGGCCGTATGATAGGCATCCCCCAGTGCATCATGGGCAGGGCGGGTCGCCTCGATCTCAAAGATCTCCATGGCAGTCTTCAGGGCCTTCTGTGCCGTGGAACCATCGGTCTGGGCATTGAAAATCATCTGGGCATTGTACCACCGGTCTGTCCAGTCAGTTTCCAGATCAAACAGCTGCAGATTTTCCCGAAGGATACCGATGTCATCAAAGCCCCAGGTCAGAAACACGATATCCTCGCCGCACCAGGCGCGGAACCGCTCCATGGCCTCCGGGAAGGGGATTCCCTCCTCCCGCAGGCGGGTCTCCTTGATGCCGGTAAGTTTGCTGACCCGGCGGTTCAGATGGCGGTAATATTTGGGTTTGATGAAGATCTGGAACTCATCTGTGACCTGCTGATCCTCCGTCACCCGGACAGCGCCGATCTGGATGATCTCTCCCCGGATGGCCACCGGAAGCACCTTCTTGCTGGAAGGCGAACCGGGCCAGGGCTGGTTCCATTCCATATCCAAAACAATATAATTCATGGCAAAAACCTCTGTAGAATAATCCTATTTTTTATCATAACATAGAAAGAGGATTTCGTAAACAGTAAGTTTGAAAAACTGACCGGCAATATATTTGATCCCTTGCCGGCTCTGGCGCGTTGAATGACCGGTCGTCACAGCTTCGGCACAGGAAGCCCGCAGAGGATCTCCGGCAAATGATCCTTTATAAGCTTCGCCTTCACGAAAAAAATGCCCGGAGGATGATCCTCCGGGCGGATGGGTATATGATCTTACAGCAGATCCTTGACCAGAGCCAGAGCAGCCTCGTCAGCGACCAGAGTGAAGTCGGGGTGCAGCTGCAGGATGGAGCCGGGAGCCTGAGGCTTGATGGGGCCGAAGAAGCAGTCCTTCACAGCCTGAGCCTTGCCCGCGCCGTTGCAGACCAGCAGGACGCGCTTTGCCTTCATGATGGAGCCGATGCCCATGGTGTAAGCATGGGTGGGAACATCCTCACGCTTCTCGAAGAAACGCTGGTTGGCATCGATGGTGGAGTCGGTCAGCTTGACATGGTTGGTGCCGTTGACGAACTCATCGCAGGGCTCGTTGAAGCCGATGTGGCCGTTGGGGCCCAGGCCCAGCAGCTGCAGGTCAGCGCCGCCGAAGCCGGCAATAACTGCATCATAGCGGGCGCACTCGGCAGCAGCGTCAGGATTGGTGCCGTCGGGGATATTGCAGTTTGCCTGATCGATGTTCACATGGTCGAACAGGTTGGTGCGCATGAAATAGGCATAGCTCTGATCGTGGTCCTTGGTCAGGCCAACATACTCGTCCAGGTTGATGGTCTTAACCTTGGAGAAATCCAGTTCGCCGGATTCATACTTGGCGATCAGTTCCTTATAGGTGCCCACAGGGCTGGAGCCGGTGGCCAGACCCAGAACACAGTCGGGCTTCAGATGTACCTGTGCAGCAATGATGTTTGCAGCCTTGCGGCTGACGTCTGCGTAGTCCTTGGCGATGATCAGTCTCATGATGGTTGATCCCCTTTCAGATAATGTAACTTTTTTGTTGTTATTGCATGGAAACATTGTATCACTTTTCTTCAAATCTGTACAGTCTTTTTTAACCAGAAAACGTATACTTTTCGCCTTTCTCTATCTGGCCTTGTTTTTTATTTCATTTTTGGCACTGTATTTATAGCCAGGCAAGCGTATAATGAGGAAAAAAACAAGGAGGCGTCATTATGGAAACCACCACCAAAGCATCCACCCGTAAAATCGTATTCACTGCCCTGATGGCCGCCCTGACCGTTGCCGGAAGTGCGCTGCGGATCACCATTCCTGTGGACATCGCAGGCACCACATCTTTCCATCTGGGCAACATCATGTGTGCCCTGGGCGGTATCCTGCTGGGTCCCTGGTACGGCGCCCTGTCTGCCGGTCTGGGCTCTGCCATCTATGATATGATGAATCCCCTGTACATTTCCGAAGCCTGGATCACCTTTCTGACCAAGGCCGCCTATGGTCTGGCTGCCGGCGCCGTGATCCTCTGCGGCAAAAAGCCCTGGACCTATGCCCGGGCCACCGCTGCCACCGTGGCCGGTGCGCTTACCTATGCCGCGCTGTATCTGGCAAAGACCTGCTTCTACAGCGGCATGCTCCTGAAGGGCCTGCCTCTGGAGGCTGCTGCCCTGACTGTTGTCACCAAACTGCCTGCCACCACCTTCAACGCTGTGGTCGCCATCATCTTTGCTCCCATCCTGGCAGTTTCCATCCGGACGGCTCTGGAAAAAAACCGACTGTCCATTGATTAACTCCATCCAGCCAGCAGGCCCCGGTAACCGGGGCCTGTTTTTTCGTATGATCCGGCAAATGATCGTTCAGCGGTGTATCGCTGCAAAACGATCATTTTCTGCCTCTATGCTTTTTCCTCCGTATGTGTTATACTGTTTTCAAATACCATACAGGAGGTTTCTGCCATGTCAATTGCAGGTCTGCTTTTCAACCTTTCTGCCGCCTGGGGCGACAAAAAGCGGGACAGCGCCATTGCTCTGCCCGCCGGAGTTACTGAATACCGCAATATTTCCTACGGCGCTTTCGGTCAGGACAATCTGCTGGATGTCTATCTGCCCAGAGATACCGCCACTCCCCTTCCCACCATCGTCAGCATCCACGGCGGCGGCTACGTATACGGCAGCAAGGAAGTTTACCGGCGCTTCGGCATGGATATGGCCAAACGCGGCTTTGCCTTCGTAAATTTCAACTACCGTCTGGCCCCCAAATGGAAGTTCCCCACACCTCTCTGGGATACCAACGCCGTTATGGAGTGGATCCTGCAGAACCACCGCCGTTATTTCCTGGATCCCGGGAGAATCATCCTTATCGGCGATTCCGCCGGCGCCCAGCTGGCCAGCCAGTATGCCGCCATGTATGCCAATCCCGCCTATGCCGCCAGAATCGGGCTGAAGATACCCGGTGTGACCATCCGGGCCGCGGGCCTTTATTCCGGCTTTTATGACATCCCCGGCTTTGCCGCCGGCAGCTTTAAGGGGCTGGCCAACGACTACCTCGGCAGAAATTTCAACCTGTCCGATCCACGGCTGGATGTGCTGGGTGCCATCAGCGGCAGCTATCCTCCCACCTTTCTGTCCACATCCTGCAACGATTTCCTCCGGGACTGCGCCGAACCCATGTATGACTTTCTCACCGCCAGGGGCGTGGAGGCACAGTGGCACTGTTACGGCACAGAGGAAGCGAAACACGTGGGCCATGTGTTCCATGTGAATATTATCCTTCCGGAAGCCCGCCAGTGCAATGACGATGCAGCGGAGTTTTTCCGAAATTATGTATGATCCGAATAATTCCCGGAGGAGCAAACGCTCCTCCGGGAATTTTATTCCGGAACCCTCAAATAACCATACATAGTCCGAATATTTTCTCTGTCCTGATAAAAACCATAGACATTGTGTACCCGCTGACGGATTTGTTCATCGCAGTATACATCCGGCCGGGCCGCCAGAAAATCATCCAGATACGCATCCACATCCGTGTAAATCAGCGCCGTGGCATCATAGACAGCATAGTGCTCATCCTCCAGCACCTTGTATGCTTCCAGATCCGCAAAAGAATGGATCCTGCCATAAATAAACGCATAATTCTCCGGCTGTGCCATGCCTGCATCATAGACAAACAGGAAAATCAACGGAAGACCAACGCCGCCATCGGTTTCCCCCTTGCGCTGGGGAATCGTCACCGTCTGCGCCCAGGACTTTTCATCGGCAGTTGCCACCATCCGTCCATAGGCATCGGTATAGGTCCAGTCGGACAGGGTCAGCAGATACTGCTGCTCTTCCGGAACACTTTTGTCAAAAACAGTACCGACATGGGGCTTGCCCATAATGGGCTCCGGATCCAGAAATTCCGAAGGGCCTCCCACCATCACCATGGGTCCTAGCGCCGGAACGATCCTGCCGCCAAACCGGGCCAGCAGCTCCTCCACCTTCTGCTGATACAGGAAATTAGCCTCGTTAAAAGCCAGCAGTTCCTCTGTGTAGGAATTCGCAAAGTAAAACTGCAGTTCCTCCTCCACTTCCTCTAGGATCTCCGGCGCGGCAGATACGGAAACTGCAGCGCTTTCCTCTGCTGCAGCGGGCTCCGGATCCTGCCTGCCAAGATTAACGCTGCACATCCAGTCCTGACCGAATAAAAAGCCGTTGTTTGTCAGCACCAGGTAGAACCATTCTTCCCGGTTATAGTTCTCCTCAATGGCCTGCATATCATAAGCATCCGACAGATCAATGGTCATAGTGGCGCTGGAATGGGGACCGACTACCCGGTTCGTAAATACCGGTTTTCCCTTCATCCGTGGCAATTCCTTTCCGGTGACCCAGCGCATCAGCTTTGCATCCGGCTGGAATTCCAACATTTTGTCGGAACGGTTTTCCACCACGATGGACACAATACCGTTTCCTTCATACACAGCAGAGGAAAAGCTCAGTTCGTCCCCGTTCAGGCTGGAAAACAACGGATATGTGAATGCCGACATGGCAAGGCATGCAAGCACCGCAGCCACCGGAAGCCAAATCTTCCGCACCGAAAACAACCGCTTCCGGCGGACAGGGTCCAGCGCCACCCCTGTCTGCTCCTGAAAATATCTGCGGATATTTCTCAGATTTCCTCTGGTCATCTTATTCATCGATTGTCTCCTTCCGCCGTCAATACCTCCCTGAGATGCCGTTTGGAGCGGAACAGGGAATTGTCCACCTGTTTCACCGTCAGGCCCATGGCAATAGCAATCTCCCGGGGTTTCTGATCGTGATAGTATCGCCGGATAAGGATCTCCCGGTTGGGCTCCTCCAGTACGTTTACCGCCGCCAGCAGTTCCCGTCTGGTCTCCTCCCGCAGCAGTTCCTCCTGCATCTCCCTTCCGGCAGACAGCACTGCCTCTTCCATGGGAACCGTATCGCGCCGCATGATCTCCCGGTACCGGTCAATGGCCCTGCTCCGGACAATGACGCAAAGCAGAGACTTCAGCGTGCCCCGCCCCGGATCAAACCTTTCAGGATTCTGCCAAAGGTAGATAAACGCATCTGCTACACATTCTTCCACATCCTGCTCATTTCCTGCCCTGCTGAGAATAGCTGATGCAATGGGCCACAGCAGCCGGGAATATTTATTAATGACCCGATCCATCACTGCTTCGTCCCGGCTGACAATGGCCCGGATCACGGCTTCATCCCGCAAGGAAACCACCTCCTTCCCTTTCTATGTCCATAATACGCCCCGAAAAGGGAAAATACTTTTCATATCACAAATCTCCCACCTCAGTATCACTTCATTGAGGCAAAATCGGCACATATATGCAAAAATCGGGAGCAGAAGACAAATCACCAGGATGGGAAACGATCAGCTACCATGTCACAGCATACCGGCGGATAAAAGAAAAGACCTGCCCGGATGGGCAGGTCTTTGAAGCGAAAACCGTGAATTACACGCCGGAGTAAGCAGCGAAGCCGCCGTCGATGGGCAGGACGACACCGGTCACAGCGGAGGAGAACTTGTCGTCGGTCAGGAACAGCAGACCGCCCAGCAGCTCAGCGGAGTCGACAAAGCGGCCCATGGGAGTGCCTGCCAGAATCTTGGCGGAACGGGCGGTGGGGGTGCCGTCAGCATTGAACAGCAGAGCGCGGTTCTGGTTGGAGACCAGGAAGCCGGGAGCAATGGCGTTGCAGCGGATGCCGGTGCCTGCAAAGTAGGTGGCCAGCCACTGGGTGAAGTTGGAGATAGCAGCCTTTGCGCCGGAGTAGGCGGGGATCTTGGTCAGAGGAATGTAAGCATTCATGGAGGAGATGTTCAGGATGTTGCCGGACTTCTTTTCGACCATGTCCTTGGCAAAGACCTGAGTGGGCAGCAGGGTGCCCTGGAAGTTCAGCTTGAACAGGAAGTCAACGCCGCCCTGATCCAGATCGAAGAAGGTCTTGCAGCCTTCCCAGGCTTCGTGATGGTATTCGCAGTCGCAGGTTGCACGGGGGTTGTTGCCGCCGGCGCCGTTGATCAGGATGTCGCAGGGGCCCAGATCGGCCAGGATCTGCTGATGAACAGCTTCCAGAGCCTCCAGCTCCAGAACGTTGGCCTTGTAGCCCTTCATGATGAAGCCTTCAGCGGTGACTTCTTCAGCCAGCTTCAGGACAGCAGCCTCATTCAGGTCCAGAGCAGCGACCTTAGCACCAGCCTGTGCGTAAGCACGGGCCATATCGCCGCACAGAACACCGCCGGCGCCAGTAACGACGACGACCTTACCGGTAAAATCAAAAGTCAGGGGCAGATTAAGCATGATGAATTACCTCCAAAATATCATGATAAGACGGGGCCGGCAGGCCGGCCCCTGAATATTTTCTTAGTTAGCGTTGGCGACAGTAACCTTGCCGTCCAGCTTGTCCAGCATATCCCAGACACCCAGCATGTACATGATGCCCAGAGCGCGGTCGTACAGACCGTAGCCGGGACGGACGTTGCCGGGGCCTTCGTTCCACAGGTGACGGCCGTGGTCGGGACGGATGTAGCCTTCGTAGCCGCAGTCATGGTAAGCCTTGATGATGTCAACGATGCCGGTCTCGCCGTCGCAGTCACGGTGGGAAGCTTCGGAGAAGTCACCGTTGTCGAAGTGCTTGACGTTACGGATGTGAGCAAAGGCAATGCGGTCGCAGTGCTTGCGGACGATCTCAGCAACGTTGTTGTTGGGATCGGCATTCAGAGAACCGGAGCACAGGGTCAGGCAGTTGTAGGGATGATCCACCATCTTCAGGAAGCGGTCGATATTCTCGGCGCTGATCAGCAGACGGGGCAGACCGAAGATATCCCAGGGGGGATCGTCCATGTGGATAGCCATCTTGATGTCGCACTCCTCGCAGGTGGGCATAATGGCTTCCAGGAAGTACTTCAGGTTGGCCCACAGCTTCTCGTGGTCAACATCAGCGTAATCCTTGAACAGCTGGTCCAGCTTAGCCATACGCTCGGGCTCCCAGCCGGGGAAGGACATGTTGTACTTCTCAGTGAAGTCCAGAATATACTTAGCCATAGCGTTGTAGTCGTCCTGGATCATGCCCTTTTCATAGAACAGAGCAGTGGAGCCGTCGCCGACTTCGTGGAACAGGTTGGAACGGGTCCAGTCGAAGATGGGCATGAAGTTGTAGCAGATAACCTTGAC
>JAFQTF010000011.1 GCA_017409205.1 Oscillospiraceae bacterium
AGGACAATGATGATCAGGATGGCTTCCGTCCTGATAGCATCACCATTAACCTGCTGGCCAATGGTGAAGAAGCAGGTTCTGTGGAACTGAATGAAGCGAACCAGTGGAAGCATACCTTCACCGAGCTGGACAAGTATGCCGAAGGTGTTGAAATCACCTATACTGTGCAGGAAGTGGAAGTTGACGAGTATACCACCGAAATCACCGGCGATGCAGCAACCGGCTTCACTGTCACCAACACCCATACCCCTGTTGAGATGAAGATCAACGGCAACAAGTACTGGGAAGATGGCAATAACCAGGATGGAATCCGTCCTGCATCCATCACCATCCGCCTGTTTGCCAATGGTACTGAGGTGGATTCCAGAACCGTCACCGAAGAGGATGAATGGAAGTGGAGCTTTGAGGAGCTTCCCAAGTTCAGCGAGGGCGAGGAGATCGTCTACACCATCGTCGAGGATGCAGTTGACGGCTATGAATCCAGAGTCGAAGGCTTTGATGTGATCAATACACATGTTCCTGCAGAGATCGACATCACCGTGGTCAAGGCCTGGGCTGATGACAAGAATGAAGGCGAGACCCGTCCTGAAAAGGTCACCATCCTGCTGTACGCAAATGGTGAGGATACCGGTAAGCGTCTGGTTCTGACGGAAAATTCCGGCTGGGTCGGCAGATTCTATGACCTGCCTGTGTATGCTGATGGCGAGCCCATCGAGTATACCATCGACGAGGCTGCTGTGGAAGGCTACAATGCAGTGATCCGCGGCAGTGCAGAAAGCGGCTTCACCGTTACCAACAGTCTGAAGGACATTCCTTCCACTGGCGATGAGCGTACGCCCATGCTGTGGATCGGCCTGATGCTGGCTTCCATGCTCAGCTTCGCCTGGGCTGTCCTTCCTGTGGGAAAGAAGAGAAGACAGTAAGATTGTCCAATAAGTAATCAACGGCGGCGGTGGCAGGGTTTCCTGCCGCCGCCGTGCGGCTATGGAGGACAGAATGAAGAAACAATCCGAAAGAAAAAGAATATCTCCGCTGCGGATTCTGACACTTGTGCTGTCCTGCTCAGTGTTCCTGTTTGCTGCCGTGCAGCTGTTCGGTTATTTTCAGGAAGAGCAGGCCAGCAGCCAGTCTCTCGATGATATGGCCCAGCAGGCAGTATCGGTCGTGACACCTGCCACCCAGCCACCGGAGCCTTCTGCTGAGGATGCGATAGAGGCATCCACGGCTCCAACACTGCCGGCAGTATCCTATGAGATCCCCATCCGTGTGGACTTTGCGTTGCTGCGGGAAGAGGGGCCGGATATTGTGGGCTGGCTCTATGGCGCGGATACACCGATCAACAATCCGGTGGTGCAGGGTGATGATAACGAATATTATGTAAACCGACTTCCGGATGGAACCACCAATGCCAACGGATCTCTTTTCATGGACTATCGCAATCTTCCGGATCTGTCTGACCGGAATACCATTGTATACGGTCATAACATGAAGAGCGGAAAGATGTTTGGCTCGCTGAATAAATACAGGACCCAGTCGTATTACGATACCCATCCGGTTCTTTGGCTCCTGACGCCGGAGCAGGCCTACCGTATCGATCTGATCGCGGGCATGGTGACGCCGTCGGATTCTGACACCTATGAAGTGTTTTCCTCCGATGAGGAATTCCGGCTGTATCTGGAGGAGGCCGTGGCGAGATCCACTTTTGTTTCCAATGTGGATATTGCAGCTGTGGATCGGATCATTATCCTGTCCACTTGTTCCTATGAATATGCCACAGCCCGCTACGTTCTGGTGGGTGCGCTGACTCCGGCGCCCTATCCGCCGGAAGCGGAAGTATCAGATATCCAATAAAAAAGATCCCTCCGTTGGAGGGATCTTTTTGCGTCTGAATTTACAGGCCGGTCATGGCAGCCAGAACAGCCACTTCCATATTCTGCATGCCCTTCTTTGTGGCCAGACCTTCGTCCATATCCACATCGGTGAAACCGCCGTCATGGGTGCAGACGATCCGGTTGGTCTTGCCCTGCAGCAGCAGCTCCACAGCCAGATAGCCCATCTTGGTGGCAGCGACACGGTCACGGGCGTTGGGAGAGCCACCACGCTGAATGTGACCCAGAACGGTGACGCGGGGATCCAGATCCGTGGCGTCCTTGATGACCTGAGCAATGTCCGAGGCATTGCCCACACCTTCTGCCACAACGATCATGTAATGGGTGAATCCGTTGAGACGGGCCTTGCGGATCTTTTCGATCAGCTCATCCTCGTTCAGCGGATGCTCCGGCACAAGAACAGCGGTGGCGCCGGTGGCCAGACCCACATACATGGCAAGGTAGCCGGCATGGCGACCCATGACCTCCACAACGGAGCAGCGTTCGTGGGACTGCATCGTGTCGCGAAGCTTGTCGATACATTCGATGGCAGTGTTGGCGGCGGTATCGAAGCCCAGGCAGTAGTTGGTGCAGCCGATGTCATTGTCGATGGTGGCGGGAATACCGATGACATTGACACCGAACTTGCTCAGAGCCTGCGCGCCCCGGAAGGTGCCATCGCCGCCGATGGCAATGATGCTGTCCAGACCCAGGAACTTGCATGTGGAGGCAGCCTTTTTCTGGCCTTCTTCGCTCATGAATTCCTTGCTGCGGGCAGTGTAGAGGATGGTGCCGCCCTTGTTGATGATGCGGGTGACGCTCTTTTCGTCCAGACGGACCACATCGCCGGAAATGAGGCCGTGCCAGCCCCGGCGGATGCCGTAAATTTCCACACCATGATACATCGCGGTACGGACAACGGACCGGACGCAGGCATTCATGCCGGGAGCGTCACCGCCGCTGGTGAGGACGCCGATTCTGCGGATTGCCATAGGGATTACCTCCTGAAAATAATTTTGAACGCAGAACCCTTGCCTGTCCACGGGCAGACAGGGGCAAAACTAACGGTGTTACGGGATCAGATGGTTTCGATTTTGATGGTGTTGGTATTGCCGGAAGCACCGTTGATGGGACCGCCGGTGAGCACGATGTGGTCGCCGGTCTTCAGGTTCAGGGCTTCCTGGGTGGCCTTTCTGGCGAAGTAGAACATGACGTCCATGCTGGGGAACTGCTCAGCCATGACGGGGGTAACGCCCCAGCTCATGGACAGGCGGCGCCAGATCTTGGGATCGGTGGTCATGCCGATGATATTCACAGGGGTGCGGAACCGGGAGACCAGCATGGCGGTCTTGCCGGAGACGGAGCATACCACGATGGCCTTGGCGTTCACATCCAGAGCCATGGCGCAGACGGCATGGGAGATACAGTCCAGTGTGTTCTGACCGACATATTCGGTGGACAGGAAACGCTGCTTGTAATCTGTCTGCTGCTCGGTGTATTCAGCGATCTGAGCCATGGCTTTCACAGCTTCCACGGGGAACTTGCCGGCAGCGGATTCACCGGAGAGCATGACGCAGGAGGTACCGTCATAGACGGCGTTGGCCACATCGGAGATCTCGGCGCGGGTGGGCCGGGGATTCTGGATCATGGATTCCAGCATTTCTGTGGCAGTGATGACCCGCTTACCCATCATGCGGCAGATCTTGGTCAGCCGTTTCTGAACGGCAGGGACTTCCACATAGGGGATCTCCACACCCAGGTCGCCGCGGGCGATCATAACGCCGGAGCAGTTCTGGCAAATCTCCACCACATTGTCCACACCGGCCCGGTTTTCGATTTTTGCCACGATCTCAATGTCGCTGCCGCCGTTGGCGTCCAGCAGATTGCGGATATCGATCACGTCCTGGGCGGTGGAAACGAAGGAGGCAGCCACGAAGTCAACACCCTGCTGGATGCCGAAAAGGATATCGGCCTTGTCCTGCTCGGACAGATAGGGGCCGGACATGACCTTGTTGGGGAAGGACATGCTCTTGCGGTTAGAAAGCATACCGCCCACCTTGCACAGACAACGGATATCGTGGCCTTCCACAGCCTGGACCTCGAAAACCACCATGCCGTTGTTGGCGGTGACGGTATCTCCCGGCTTCAGCTCATTGTGCAGATTTTTGTAGTTGACGCTGACTCTGGTCTCGTCACCTTCCACCTCATCGGTGGTGAAGGTGAATTCAGCGCCCTCCCGGATCTCAGCCTTGCCCTGGGCAAAGGTCTTGATGCGGTATTCCGGACCCTTGGTATCCAGCAGGATGGCGATGGGCAGTCCCAGCTTTTCCCGGACACGCTTGACCAGTTCGATCTTCTTCTCGTGTTCAGGGTAGGTGCCGTGAGAGAAGTTCAGACGAGCCACATTCATGCCGGCCAGACACATCTGAGTCAAAACTTCTTCATTTTCGCTGGCAGGGCCGATGGTGCAGATGATTTTGGTTTTTCTCATGGTAATCCTCCGATAATAATTTTCGAAAGTTTAAATCTTCACAAATAAATTTTAAGGGCAATTCCGACCTTTGTCAATTCAGGATAGGGAAGATTGCTTTCGTCGTATTTTACGATTTTTTTCAGATAATATCGTTAAAAACCACAAGGCGTAAATTATTTTATGAGTCAAAAAAAGCAGCGCCGTTTTGCGAACGGCGCTGTGTACAAAGATCATTCGTTTTTTGGGGGAACCACGGATGAAGCCTGGCTGAGAAAGCCCAGGATCCGGGCAGCAAGACTGCACATTTCCTGAGAAACTGCAATAGGCGTGCAGTTTACGGTACATTCATAATACCGGTGCAGCCGGTTCAGATCCGGGAACATAGGATGCAGCATGGGATATTGTGCTTTCAGCAGCTCCAGTGTCAGCTCAAAGTGGGGCCCTTTGTTGCTGTGCAGCTGCTGCAGGGCTTCTGTGGGCAGCATTTCTATGCAGCGCTTTTCGATCCGGTCGTAAAGCGTAATAAATTCCACGGCATTTCCGGGGGCAGAGAACCTGCCGCCCAGTTTCCGCTTCAGCTTTGCCGCCTCTTTTACAATGCAGTTGGGATCCACCACCAGAATGGAGTAATACAGGATCAGCAGGATGGAAAACACGGCGAACAGCACAAATTCATTGCAGATCAGCCGGTAGAGAAAACCGATCTTTTCGCTCTCCGGAGCAGGGAAGTACATCAAGCTGATGCTGATGATCAAAGCTGCCAGCACGCAGAAGGTAATGTACCAGATCAGGTATTTGAACCGGGTCTTGATATTGACCACCACATAGTCCAGTGTGGCGTCTGAGGCAGTCAGGGCATCGATCCGGGACAGGAAAAAGGTATAGCCTGCCAGGGTGATGCCATAAAGTCCTGCAATGATCTGGGAGCAGGTGGTGAGGATAGCCATCCAGGCATCTGGTCCGGGAAACAGGTCTTTCTTTACGGAGAGCAGGACTACCAGAATGTGCGCGCTGACGATGACAACAGGCAGCAGATGAAAGGAAAGAACTTTCACAGCAGTTTCGCCCTGTTCCGAAGTGTATGTTTTCAGACGTTTTTGAATCTGCATAACGTAATCCGGTCATTGGGCGCAGAGGTCCAGAACAGCATCGTGAACAGCCTGGGCGATGGCGGCAGCGCCGGTGTTGTCGGGATGGACGCCGTCCTTGGTAAACCACTGCCGGTTCCCGGCAGTCAGGCTGTGGATATCCAGCAGGATATCACCACGTTCACCGGCCACACTGCGGACGATATCGGCGATTTCGTCCACGATTACCGGCTGAATGTCGTGACTGGTAAGATTATCTGTAAAGCCCTCGGCGAAGAATGCCTTTGCGGGAGTGCAAAGGATCACCTGCTCAGCAGAATAGTCATCCAGCAGATCCCGAAGGGCTGCTTCGAAAGCCTCCCGCCCCATCCAGTTTTCCGGTTTGGAGTCGTTGCTGCCCATCATGAAAACAAGGATATCCGCGTCATAGGCAAGGGAGTCCTGATAGTGCCGCAGCGCGCGGTAGGGCTGATCAGAGCTGTCCTGCACAGCCCGGCCGCTGACACCGAAGCTCTGAACATGATAGTCTTCTCCCAGCAGTCCCTGCAGCAGAACAGGATAGTTGTTTTTTGACCATCCATTGATGCCATGGCCGTAGGTGATGCTGTCACCCACACAGGCAACACGGATCTGTCCCTCCTGGGGCTGGGTTACGATGGATTTTCCGGAAAGACCGTTGTTGTACAGGTAAGCGTAGCCGCAGCCGATCAGCATGGCAAAGACCAAAAGAACCAACACGATCACTTTTCCCACTCTTTTCTTCTTCATTTTTCAACACCTTCTTTGTATCTGTCGGAAAAAAGACGATCTGTTCTGTACTGTGGAAAATAGGGAGAGAACCATTGCTTTTTCCGCCTGAAATCAGTATAATACAGGAAAAATAAAACCGCAATCCACAGTCGGTCTGCAATTGTATAAATTCCGACACCGGCATCCGGATTAGTGGCTTTTGGAGGAGTATCATGGATGAACGCAGAGAAAACCGTAATGCACTCCGCTCCCGGCGGATGATCCGGCAGGCCTTTCTGGAGCTGACCCGGGAAAAGAATTTTGAAAAAATCACGGTGACGGATATCGTGCGCCGGGCGGATCTGAACCGCTCCACCTTCTATGCCCATTATCCGGATATCCAGGGGGTGGTGGAGGAAATTGAACAAGATATTTTTCTGAAAAACATCCGGCTTTTTGAGGAAACAGATCTTCAGGAGCTGCTTCGGGATCCGGTGCCCTTTCTCACGGCCCTTTCTGATGTGCTGGGAGACAACATAGAGCTGTTTAAGCGGCTGGGACATACAGAGCATCTGCACAGCCGACTGGATGAATTTCGCCGGATTCTGGTAGAGGACATCCGCAGACACCCGGATCTTCCGGAGGAATACCGGGGCTGTGTGGACTTTTCTGTGACCATGCATTTTTTTATTGGTGGCATTATGAATACCTATCAGCAGTGGGCAGAAGGTGTGCTGAATTGCTCATTGGATGACATTACCCGGGAGATCGCCCGGCTGATCAAAGCATCGGCTTCCGATTTTATTTCGGATTAGACAAAAGAACCGCCTCGCTTCCGAAGAAGCGAGGCGATTTTTTATTGTTCTTCCAAATACCTCTTGTATTCCTCCAGCATTTCCACACCTTCTGCGGTGCCCATGGTTCCCTGGAACTCCAGCAGCACTGCAAATTCATCGGCAGTCAGCTGGTGATTCCGGGCGATTTCGTATACCTTCCGCATCACCTTCATGGGGCGCATGGGAATGGGAGGAAGCTTGTCGGCTTCGATGGCCTGAGTCACCTTTGCCAGTTCGTCCTTTACCATTTCCTTCATGCCGTCCTTCAGATCTGTAATAATGTCCTTTGCCATGGATAGACCTCCTGCTGTAAAATCTCGCGGCCTCCGGCTGAGACCGCAGGATCATCATAATCCAAACAAAATTCAGACACAACCAATAATGTTTGCCCCAGCGTTGATTACCCGACAGCTGGGGCAGCATTGTTTTTTGCAAGAACCCGATTTATGCGACTGGATAAATACAATATGAATTCCGATGTCTGATTTTCAACAAATCCGATGGCATTGGTGATTGCCCCTGGATTTTGGCTTCGGTATAATCAAAAATACAGGGGGATATTTCGGATCGTATCCTCCGCAGGCCGGCGGTTTTTGCCATTGCTCCTTTTTCCCGGCTGACAAAAAGAATCTGCCGCTGCACTTTCTCCGCAGCGGCAGGTTTCATTATTTGTCCTTTACAAAGCAGCCTGCCAGTGCAGTCAATGCACCGATGACCGCGCCCGCAATGGCGAAAACGTTGCCCATTGCAATGGCGATTCCCAGCAGACTGAGAGCGATGCCCAGAAGCCCCAGTTTGATTCCCTTCATGCCGGATCACTCCTGTTCCTTCGGCCGCTTGTAGCGTCCCTGAGGCGCCCATTCCGGCAGGGGACAACGCTGCATGGCGCCGAAGATCCGCTCTTTCAGATCGGGATAGGTCTGGCTGAGGCTGTAGATCAGTTCCTTCACCTCGGTGCGCTTGGTGGTCTTGTCCACGGGACAGCGGTTTTCCACCACTGGCAGCTGCTTTCGGTTGGCGAAGTTATCCACGGTGCGCTCGTGGATGTAGAGCATGGGACGGATCTGGATGATGCCGGTCCTGTCCAGATTGGTCACCGGCTGGAAGCAGCCGATGCGGCCCTCAAACAGCAGATTCATCACAAAGGTCTCCACCGCGTCATCATAATGGTGTCCCAGAGCCAGCTTATTGAAACCCAGATCCAGTATGGCCTGATTCAGTGCACCCCGGCGCATTTTGGCGCACATGGAGCAGGGATTCTTTTCCTTCCGGTGGTCGAAGATGATGGGTGCGATTTCCGTTTTGATAATGTGGTAAGGAACCTTGATCTCCTGGCAGAGTTTTTCCACTCCGGAGTAGTCCATTCCCAGTCCCATGTCGATGGTTATGGCATGAAGTTCAAAGGGCTTGTTAAAATATTCCCGAAGTCCTGCCAGCAAAACCAGCAGCACCAGAGAATCCTTGCCGCCGGAGACGCCAACAGCGATTTTATCCCCTTCGATTATCATGTTATAATCGTCCACACACCGGCGGACCAGGCCCATTAGCTTTTGCATAGTTGGATTTTCCTCCAGTTTTTATTAAAATGACATGTGAGAAAACGGGAGCATTTGAGAGCATTTGAGAGCATTCGGGAGTTTGCTCCGTATTTCATAAAATTTGAAAAATTAGTGGTTGACATTTGATTTTTGTTATGGTATAAGAATCTAGCGATTTGAAGATATTGTACTTCAAGTACAGAAGAATGTCAAAATATTTTACCTAATTGGAGGAACGCATAATGTCCACTACTCTGCTGAAGAAGGAGACCCTGGAGCGCAAGTGGTACGTCATCGATGCAGCCGGCAAGCCCCTGGGCCGTACCGCTGTTACCGTTGCCAACATCCTGCGCGGCAAGCACAAGGCTGACTTCACCCCCAACGTTGACTGCGGCGACTTCGTCATCGTCATCAACACCGACAAGGCCATTCTGACCGGCAAGAAGCTGGATCAGAAGAAGTACTACCGTGTTTCCGGCTGGATCGGCGGCCTGAAGGAGACCAAGGCCCGCGATATGAGGGCTGCCCGCTCCGACTACGCTTTGGAACTGGCTGTCAAGGGCATGCTGCCCAAGAACACCCTCGGCCGCAACGCCATGACCCGCC
>JAFQTF010000012.1 GCA_017409205.1 Oscillospiraceae bacterium
CTCATCCCAGATCTCCCTGGGAAAGACCCACCAACGAAAACACAAACGGCCTGATCCGCCAGTTTGTTCCCAAGAGAAGTAAAGTATCCGCACTTACCGATGAAGATGTCAGCAGATTTATTGTTGCGCTTAATTTCAGACCAAGAAAATGTCTTGGCTGGAAAACTCCCTATGAAGTTGCTTTCAATCAAGTGTTGCACTTGACTTGACAAACCGCCCCTGCAAGAAAAGTACAGGCAGAACCTTCGTAAGCGAAACGATCATTTATCTTAGCACTGTCAATGCTTTTCACATAGGTGTTCTGTGCACAAAAAAACGGTTCAACCAATTGGTTGAACCGTTTTTTGATGCTTAATATTCGCCCAGCCAGCGCAGGGAGGCGGTGGGGACGGCGCGTCCTTCGGCAAGGCTTTTGGGTACATCCAGGATCCGCTGGTTGCGGCTGCCCCGGAAGGCAATTTCCAGACTCTTCTCAGCCATCAGGAAGGGGCCATCAATGAGAATATCAATGACGGACAGCAGTTCCTTCTGGTCCTCGGAGCCGCTGAGCAGTTCCTCAAAGGTGTAGCCGGAATAGGAGGCAACCTCATAGCCCTTCTCTTTCAGAAGCCGTGCCAGCTTTGCAAAGCCCCTGGCTTGGGCGAAGGGCTCGCCGCCGGAAAAGGTGACGCCCCGACACAGGGGATTGCTGCGGACGATATCCACGATATCCTCTACAGGGACCATGGTGCCGCAGCCAAAATCCCAGGTCTCCGGATTGTGGCAGCCGGGGCAGTGATGGGGGCAGCCCTGACAAAAGACGGTGGTGCGGATGCCCGGGCCGTCCACGATGCTGTCACCCACGATGCCGGATAGATCAAGCATTGCCGTTCAAACCGTGCTTCACACGATCCCGCTCCTCGGCACGCTTGGCATCGTTCCACTTATCCATGGTGCCCACCAGATAACCGGTGATGCGGCGGATGCGCTCAAAGCCAACACCCTGACCCAGCTTTTCGCTCTTGCTCTTAACAGTCATAGTATATTCCTCCTTGGAATCTTGGAATGTATCGGGAAATCCACAAGATCATTTCCCTGATACCATTATGTCAGAATATCTGTTATTCATCTGTGATATTATCACCGAGGTATCGAACCCGGCAGGCCCAAAGGAAGTGCTTAAGGCCCGCATTGGCTTCCGGCCTTGGCCGGCTTATTCAATGCCCTGGAAGGCAGGCATTTCGGGGTACATCCGCTTCAGCTCTTCCACGCGTTCAGGAGCGATCTCCTCGCCCTCCCGGCGGCCGCAGCGGGGGCAGACATCACCGATGATGCCAACATAGCCGCAGATGGGGTCGCGGTCGACAGGGTGGTTGATGGAGCCGTAGCCCACACCGCAGTCATGCATGTGGCGGACGACAGTCTCGAAGGCTTCCACGTTCCGGGCAGTGTCGCCGTCCAGCTCCACATAGCTGATATGACCGGCGTTGCACAGAGCATGGTAGGGGCCTTCCAGACGGATCTTGTCGTAGACGGAAATGGGGTACCAGACGGGGATATGGAAAGAGTTGGTGTAGTACTCCCGGTCGGTGACGCCCTTGATCTTGCCATAGCGCTTTTTGTCCATGCGGATGAAGCGTCCGGACAGGCCTTCGGCGGGGGTGGCCAGCAGGGTGATGTTCATCTGCATTTCCTGAGACTTGTTGTCACAGTACTTGCGCATAAAGCTGAGGATCTCCAGACCCTTGGCCTGAATATCTTCGCTTTCGCCATGATGATGACCGTACAGGCAGGTCAGAGTCTCGGCCAGGCCGATGAAGCCGATGGACAGGGTGCCGTGCTTCAGCACTTCCCGCAGATCATCCTGCAATGTCAGATGGTCGCTGTCCAGCCATACGCCCTGACCCATCAGGAAGGGGTAGTTATAGATGTGCTTGTTTGCCTGGATCTCAAAGCGGTCCAGCAGCTGCTGGGTCACCAGTTCCAGCATGGCCTGCAGCTTTTCATAGAATACCTTTTCATCACCATTGGATTCAATGGCAAGCCGGGGCAGATTGATGGAGGTGAAGGAGAGGTTGCCCCGGGAGTAGGCGATCTGGCGGGTGGGGTCATAGACATTGCCCATGACGCGGGTACGGCAGCCCATGGTGGCGACTTCGGTTTCGGGACGGCCGGGAACATAGTACTGCAGGTTGTAGGGAGCGTCCAGGAAGGTGTAGTTGGGGAACAGGCGCTTGGCGCTGACCCGGCAGCTCAGCCGGAACAGATCGTAGTTGGGATCGCCCTCGTTGTAGTTGACACCTTCCTTGACCTTGAAGATGTGGATGGGGAAGATGCAGGTCTCGCCGTGTCCCAGACCGGCTTCCAGAGCCAGCAGGATGTTGCGGATGACCATGCGGCCTTCGGGGCTCACATCGGTACCATAGTTGATGGAGGAGAAGGGGGTCTGGGCGCCAGCACGGGAGTGCATGGTGTTCAGATTGTGGACAAAGCCCTCCATGGCCTGGTAGGTATCCCGTTCAGCCTTCTTCAGGGCACGCTTTCTGGCCCGGGCAATGAGGCTGCTGGCTGCATCCTGAGACAGAGCATATTTCTCTATCAGACCCTGGGCAACGGAGCAGTCAAAAGCGGCTGCATTTTCGATCCGGGCGGTCTCACCGCAGCTATCCTCTGAAGCATGGACAATGGCTTTTACGACATCCGCTTCGTTTTCCAGATCCAGCCGGTCCTCCAGGGCCTCGGTCAGCAGACGGATGTAGGCCTTGCGGTAGGTCTTGGCAACGCCCTCGGCCATGCCGTAGTCGAAGTTGGGGATGGACTGGCCGCCGTGCTGGTCATTCTGGTTGGACTGGATGGCGATGGCAGCCAGGGCGGCATAGCTCTGGATGCTCTGAGGCTCTCTCAGATAGCCGTGGCCGGTGGAGAAGCCACCGTGGAACAGCTTCAGAATGTCGATCTGGCAGCAGGTAGTGGTGAGGGAGTAGAAGTCGAAATCATGGATGTGGATATCGCCTTCCCGGTAAGCCTTGGCATGTTCAGGCCGCAGCAGATACATTTCGTTGTAGGCCTTGGCACCGGCGGCGCCGATCTGCAGCATGGAGCCCATGGCGGTGTTGCCATCGATGTTGGCGTTGTCGCGCTTCATGTCAGAGATCCGGGCATCGATGTTGGTGATCTCATCGATGGTCTTCATAAGGCTGGTGTTGGCCTCTCTGGCCCGGGTACGGTTGGCACGGTAGAGAATATAGGCCTTGGCGGCGGCGCTGAAGCCGTGGTTCATCAGCTGGCGCTCCACGGTGTCCTGAATGGCTTCGATATCAGGGGACTTCTGAGCGGAGAACTGGCTTTCCAGATCCCGCTGAACGTCATTGGCAACTCTTGCGGCATCAGCGGCATTGCCGTCACCGGAAACTTCCAGTGCCCGCAGAATGGCGGAAGCGATCTTGGCCTGATCATACAGCATGACGCGTCCGTCACGCTTGATAATACTCTGAATCATAGTGCTAGTCCTGTCTTTCCTTTGAAATTGAGGCAAGGGGAGTCGGCTCCCGGCACAGGACACAATATGTTGTGTCATATCTCAAAAACCTCCACAATATATTGCCACAGTCATTCCTTTTTGTCAAGCTACAAAACGGTTACAGAATCTCCCGGGTGGAGAGAAAACCGAAAAACAAAAGCTTTTTCTGAGGCTAATGGGAGGATAACATATATTGAGGGGTATAAACCGGACTTTTCCGGGGAATGTAAAAATTCGGAAAACTTTTTTGCTGTTTACATAGATGGGAAGTTATGGTAAACCCTTCCTGAAACATCCATAAAAGAAAAGCAGATGATGCCCGGAGGACATCATCTGCTGAAAAATCTGAAATCAGTATTCTCTGGAAAGCAGGGCTTTTGCTTCTTCCCGTGTGATCTCACCGGCGTTGCATTTTGCCATGATCTGCACATCCTTGTCGTTGAGCTTGTAGCCCAGATAGAAGAATGTGGAAATAATCATACCGATGACCGGCACCAGAGCATAGACGATCCACAGGCCGTTCAGAGCTGCGGCGCTCTGGGTGATACCCAGAGCTTCCAGCTCGGCAAAGCTTTCCGCTTCCACGGTGATCCAGCCGAAGAGGCCCAGCAGGAACAATGCCAGAGAAGAGGAGATGGCGCCGGTGATCTTCACAGAGAAGGTCTGGATGGCGAAGGTGATACCCTTTGCGCTGATACCGGATTTGTATTCGCCGTACTCAGCGCAGTCCGGGGTGAACATGAAGGCCAGAATACCCACAATGCTCATGGGGATGGTACGGATACAGGTCAGGGTCAGGAAAACGCCCTTGCTGTCATAGCCTGTGAAGTAGATCACAAGACCCAGCACGATGCAGACGATGTTGCACCAGAACAGCGTCTTAAACTTATCGAACCGCTTCAGAAGGGTGGGCATGGCCATGGCGGCAAAGACACCGGGAACCATGTTCAGAATGTTCAGCACGATAGAGAACAGGGAATCGTTGAACAGGAAGAAGGAGACAAACAGCAGCACCGCATTGAAGGTCTTCAGGGCATCGGTGGCCATATAGCCACAGTAGTAGATCAGCAGGTATTTGTTGCTCTTTAAGTAGGTGAACATTTGCCTGGGGGTGAAGTTTTCTTCTGCCTCACTGGGCTTGTAGTTCCGCTCCTTGCACTTGAGACACAGGGGTACCATGGTGATGGCGCTGAAGATGGACATAACGGCGATGGCCATGCTGGAGCTCATACCCACCTGTTCGCTGATCAGCAGAGGCAGCACCACGCCGTAGATCAGCACACCGCCGCCGGAGAATACCCGGTTGACGGAAAGCAGCAGATTCCGCTCCTGAAGGTTGTCGGTCATGGTGTTCAGCATGGCGTAGGCCGGCACATCCGTCAGGGTGTAGACCGTGTCCCACAGCAGATAGGCGATGCCGAACCACAGCAGCTTGCCGGTTTCACTGAGTCCGGAGGGAATGGAAAACAGGATGATGGTAACAATGGGGATCAGCAGCACTGCGACCCGGAGCCAGGGCAGGCTTTTCTGACCGTTTTTGAATTTCACCTTGTCGAAAATGAAGCCGAAAATGGGATCGTTGACAGCGTCCCAGATCTTCACGATCAGCAGTACCGTTGCCACCTTGGCAAGGGAGATGCCCTGCATGGCCAGGTAGGTGGAAATGAATGCCGCGGTGATATTATAGTAGATGTTCTGGCCTACGAAATAGGTCCAGTAGGAAAGCCGCTCAATGGGTTTCGTCATATATTCCGGGTGCTTGGTTGTCATGATTTTCTCCTCTTTTCTGTTGGATAAACGATCATTTACAGTTTTTTCAATCCCATCACGCACTTGAGTACGTTCTTTGCCATCAGCTGCAGCTCACCAAGGGTGATGCCGTCCTCTTTTTTATAGGTGGCCAGCAGGCTGCCGTCAGGGGTACGTTTGGGATCCGCAAAGCTGCGGGCGCCGGGCATCAGCACATCCACCCGGGAGCGGACCCGGTAGGCATTGTCCTTCAGCCGGGGGAATTCCGGACTGGCGGCATACTGCATCCACCAGTCGGTGATGACGCAGCCCTCAAAGCCCCATTCGTCCCGGAGGATGGTCTTTACCAGCTCATAATGATAGTGGCCCCAGACACCGTTGATCTGGTTGTAGCTGGTCATGATGGTTTTGGGGGCAGCCTCCTTGACGCAGATCTCAAAGCCCCGGAGATAGATCTCCCGCAGAGCACGCTCCGAGAGGATGCTGTCGTTTTTATTCCGGTTGGTCTCCTGATTGTTGCAGGCAAAATGCTTGGGGCAGGCAGCTACACCGGCAGACTGGATGCCCCGGACATAGGCGGCAGCGATCCGGCCAGTGAGGAGGGGATCCTCGGAGAAGTATTCAAAGTTCCGCCCGCAGAGGGGATTGCGGTGGATGTTCATGCCCGGCGCCAGCAGCACATCGCTGCCCCGGTCCACCATTTCCCGTCCAAGGCTGGCACAAAGTTCTTCCACCAGCTCTGTATCAAAGGTGGAAGCCAGAGCGGTGCCGATGGGCATCAGGGAGCAGGAATCATACAGCCGGATGCCGGAGGGACCATCGGTGGTGGTGATGGGAGGGATCCCTTTGGCCCGGAGAGATTCGGTGACACCGCCGAAAATACCGGCGTTTCCCTTGGCACCCAGAGGGTGGTTCATGATATAGCCGCCCCGGGACAGGGCTTCCATTTCCTCAGTGCTGAGCTGGGCGACAAAGGCGTCCAGTGTGGCTCTTCCTTCCTGCACATCCTTCAGCTTCAGACCCCGGTCACCGGTGATGAACAGTTCCTCCGGCAGAGCGTCCAGAATGATCTGCTTCAGATCGGTGGTTTTGGTGGAAGCGGTGCGCTCCGTGGGGCTGCCATTCTGGTTAACAAGGACAGGGAAGGGCCGGACGGGTGCGGCTGCTTCCGACAGCCGGGCCACGATCAGCAGCTGCTCCACCTGAAGCGTGCCCACATGGACTGCATCCCGGACATTTTCGCCCAGATAGAACCGGTAATCACCGGGCTGGATCACATAGCTGGATTTGTTGCCGGTGATGCCGCTGTCATCGTAGGAACTGATCTGATAGGCGGAACATTCCAGCGTTAGGCTCTGGGTATCTCCAGGAGCCAGCTCCCGGGTCTTGGCGAAGGCCACCAGTTCCCGGGCGGGATTGCCAAGGACACCGCAGGGCTTCTCTACAAACAGCATCAGGGTGTCCTTGCCGGAACGGCTGCCGGTATTGGTGACGCTGACCTGATAGATCAGTGGATCCTGAGAGTCCACTTCGGTGTGAAAGGTAGTGTAGGAAAGACCGTAGCCAAAGGGATAGAGTACCTTCTCTTTGCCGAAGGACTCAAACCAGCGGTAGCCTACATAGATGTCTTCCCGGTATTCGTTGGCATTTTTGTCGCCGAAGCAGCCGGAGGACGGATAGTCTTCATAATTCCGGGCGATGGTGTCGGTCAGGCGGCCCGAGGGAGTGACCCGGCCCAGCAGCAGATCCACGGCAGCATTGCCGCTTTCCATGCCGCCTTGCCACAGGATCAGCACTGCGCCCAGGCTGTATTCCTCCAGGAAGGAAAGATCCATTACCGCACCGATGTTCAGCAGCAGTATGGCATCAGGGAAGGCGGCGGTGACTTGCCGGAGCATTTCCTTTTCCTCTTCTGTCAGATAAAAGCTGCCGGGCGCCAGAGCAGCTTCCCGGTCCTCGCCGGAGGAGCGGCCGATGACGATGACGGCCTGATCGGAATGTTTCCGGGTCTGCCGCACCAGCTCCGGTGTGACTGCCATTTCCGGATGGCTCCGGGGCCATTTGCCCCAGACACCGTGGTTGACAGGATTCTCCACGCAGTACCGTTCGTAGGTCTGAGCCAGCGCTTCGTTGATATGGATCCCGTCACAGCTGCGAAGGGCTTCCAGCAGATTCACGATATATGGGGTGTTCACATCGCCGCCGGAGCCATAGCCCGTGGCGAACCAGTCGATCTGCACCCGTCCGAAAACGGATATCCTGGTGCCGGATTCCAGCGGCAGCACCTGGTTTTTCAGCAGCACAGCACCCTGGGCTGCCACACTGCGCAGCAGCTCCGGCATACCGGGGGTGATGATCTTATCCGGGTTGTGATGGGCTTCGCTCTGGGCCAGGGTATTGATAACAGCAGAGCCTGTTTTGGCGATTTTCTTTAGAAAATTCATGCTGCTTCCTCCAGAATCCTAAAGTGTTTTTTCTCATTATACAGGAGATTTTTCAGAATTACCATCCCCAGTTTGGGAAAAATCCAAACTTGACATTATAGAACAGTTGTTCTATAATGGGATTGAGGTGATGGGTATGGAGATTGCCGAATATTGGTCTGCCGTTTTGGAACAGGACAGGGAAGCAATGGCGGAATATTTCTGCCCCGATGCTAAAGTTTTCTGGCACAATACCAATGAATGTTTTACGGTACCGGAACTTATCCGGGTCAACTGCGATTATCCCGGCGCCTGGGCAGGAGAAATAGAGCATGTTGCAGAAACCGGAGACCAGATCATCACAGCGGTTCGTATATGGGAAAAGGACGGCGCCGCTTCTTTCCATGCGGTATCGTTTTTCTCTCTTCAGGACGGCAGGATTCAGACCATACAGGAATACTGGGGTGATGACGGTGAACCGCCCCGGTGGCGTCAGGAAATGGGCGTTGGAAAACCCATCCGGTAAGGAGAAAATATGGCTTTCGATTTTAAAAAAGAGTATAAGGAATTTTATATGCCGCCCTTAAAACCCCGGATCGTAACAGTACCCAGGGCGAATTACATTGCTGTCCGGGGAATGGGCGATCCAAACGAGGAGGGCGGCACCTACCAGCAGGCCATTTCCGTGCTGTATGCCATTGCCTATACCATCAAAATGAGCAAGCTGGGAGAACACCGGATGGCAGGCTACTTTGATTTCGTGGTGCCGCCTCTGGAGGGCTTTTGGTGGCAGGATGGGGTGGAGCATGTCGACTTTGTCAACAAGGCCGCTTTCCGATGGATATCTGTGATCCGCCTGCCGGACTTTGTAACCGAGAGCGAATTTCAGTGGGCTGCAGCTGAGGCATCCCGGAAGAAAAAGCTGGACTGCTCCCGGGCAGAATTCCTGACCATTGATGAGGGATTGTGCGTTCAGTGCATGCACTTGGGTGCCTTTGATACGGAACCTGCCACAGTGGCTCTGATGGATGCATATCTGAAAGAGAACGGCTATCGCAGCGATTTTTCCCCCACCCGCCGCCATCATGAGATCTATTTGTCCGATGCCCGGAAGGTCGCTCCGGAAAAGTGGAAAACGGTCATCCGGCATCCCATTGCCAAACGGTAAGATATGCACTATACAACTGCCAAAACCATCCTTTCAGCCAGAAACGGCATGAATCTGTACCGTGGCTGCCAGCATGGCTGCATTTACTGTGATTCCCGGAGCTGCTGCTACGGCATGGCCCATCCCTTTGAGGATATTGAAGTGAAAGAAAACGCCCTCCGGCTTCTGGAAACAGCCTTGCAGTGCAAACGGCAGCTCTGCATGATCGGCACCGGCTCCATGTCCGATCCCTATATGCCGTTGGAAAAAGAACTGGGTATGACCCGGCAGGCTCTGGAGTGCATCGAAAAATACGGCTTCGGAGCCACCCTGCACACGAAGTCGGATCTGGTGCTCCGGGATCTGGAGCTTCTGCAGCGGATCAACAGCAAAACCAAGGCCGTGGTACAGATGACCCTGACCACGGCGGATGAAACCCTGTGCCGGATCCTGGAACCCAATGTAGCCTCCACTGCCCGCCGGGTGGCAGCGCTGAAGCAGCTGCGGCAGGCGGGGATCCCTACAGTGGTGTGGCTGTGCCCCATTCTCCCGTTTCTGAATGATACGGAGGAGAATATCCGCAGCATCGTAGGCTTCTGCGCAGAGGCCGGGGTGAAGGGGATCATTCACTTCGGCATGGGAATGACGCTGCGGGAGGGAAACAGGGAATACTTTTACAGACAGCTGGACCGGCATTTTCCGGGAATGAAGGAACGGTATATCCGCACCTACAGCAATGCCTATGAACTTCTCAGTCCCGCTTGGCGGAAGCTGGAACAGGTATTCCGGGAAGAATGTGACAGATACGGAATCTGCCGTGACAATGACAAAATTTTTGGCTGGCTCTCCGCCTTTGAGGAAAAAACGGAACAGATCAGCCTGTTTTAGAAAGAAAGGAGGCGTGGAATGAAGCAGAAATACTATGCTGCCATCGATCTGAAATCCTTCTATGCCTCCGTGGAGTGCATCCAGCGGGGACTGGATCCCCTGACCACAAACCTTCTGGTGGCAGATGCCAGCCGGACGGAAAAAACCATCTGCCTGGCGGTGTCCCCCAGTTTGAAGTCCTATGGCATCCCGGGCCGTCCCCGGCTTTTTGAGGCGGTGCAGAAAGTCAGCGAGGCCAATGCCCTGCGGAAAATGCAAAACCGCAACCGGGAATTCTGGGGCAAAAGCTGGGATGCCACGCAGCTGAACCGGGATCCGTCCCTGGCCATCGACTATATCACCGCCCCGCCCCAGATGGCCCTGTATATGGAGACCAGCACGAAGATCTACGAGATCTATCTCAAATATGTGGCTCCGGAGGATATGCACGTCTACTCTGTGGATGAGGTGTTTCTGGATATCACGCCCTATCTGCGCAGCAGCGGTCTGAGCCCCCACAACTTTGTTCAGCGGATCATCAAGGACATTCTGAAGACCACCGGCATCACTGCGGCGGCAGGCATCGGCACCAATCTGTATCTGTGCAAGGTGGCTATGGACATCGTAGCCAAGCACGTGGAGGCCGATGCCGATGGTGTCCGCATTGCCCAGCTGGACGAGATGACCTACCGGCGGCTTTTGTGGGAGCATCAGCCCCTGACGGACTTCTGGCGGGTGGGCCGGGGCTATGCGCGGAAGCTTCAGAAGCACGGCATTTACACTATGGGAGATATTGCCCGCTGTTCACTGGGGCACCCCAATGGGTTTTACAGTGAGGATTTGCTGTACAGGCTGTTTGGCGTCAATGCAGAACTGCTGATCGACCACGCCTGGGGATACGAGCCCTGTACCATTGCCGATATCAAGGCCTACAGGCCGGAATCCAACAGCCTAAGCTCCGGACAGGTGCTCCACTGCGCCTATACCGCTCAAAAGGCGCGGCTGGTGGCCCGGGAAATGACGGACCTGCTGGTGCTGGAACTGGTGGACAAGGGGCTGGTGACGGATCAGATGGTGCTGACTGTGGGGTACGATATTGACAATCTGCTGGATCCGCAGCGGCGGAAAAATTATACCGGTCCGGTGGTAACGGACCATTATGGCAGAAAGATACCAAAACATGCCCACGGTACTGCCAATCTGCCGGGGCATACCTCCTCCACCAGGGAGATTGTGGATGCGGTGATACAGCTGTATGACCGCATCGTGGATCCGGAACTGCTGGTGCGGCGGCTGACCATCGCCGCCTGCCATGTGCTGCGGGAGACAGATGTGGTGCCATCCGGCGTACCGGCGCAGCTTGACCTGTTTGAGCAGCAGAAGGACCCGAAGGAGATCGAAGAGGCCCGCCGGCGGGAAAAGCGCCGCCAGCAGGCCGTCATTGAGATCAAGAAACGGTATGGGAAAAATGCCATTTTAAAGGGCATGAATCTGGAAGAAGGGGCCACGGCCCGGGATCGGAACCGCCAGATCGGCGGCCACAAGGCGTGAATACCATGAAACTGAAAGAAACGCATAAATACGATGATATCATCCATCTTTCCCGGCCGGATACCGGACGGCGGGCAAGGATGTCCAACTATGACCGGGCCGCCCAGTTTTCGCCCTTTGCAGCCCTGACGGGCTTCGAAGCTGCCATTGAAGAGACCGGGCGTCTGACAGATGCCCCCATTGAGCTGGACGAGGGAGGAAAGCAGCTGCTGGATGAACAGATGCGCGCGGTACTGGAAGCCATCGATATCCAGCCGGAGGTAACTGTCACCTGGTTCCGGTATGACGAACGAAAGGCCGGCGGCGCGTATGTCCATACCACCGGATATGTAAAAAAGATCGATGGTTACACCGGGAGAATCCTATTTACCGATGGACAGACCATCCCTCTGGGAGAAATTATTTCCATTACAATGGAACGGTAACGGATCGTTTGCCGATAAAAAACAAGGGACGGCGGAGGCCGTCCCTTGTGCTGTTTAGAATTTCTTCATCAAGCGGATGTAAAATTCCACCGTCTGGCGGATACAGTCCAGTCGGATCCGCTCGTTGTTGCCATGGATCGTTGCCCGCTCTTCGTTGGACATTTCCATGGGACAGAACCGGTATACCTTGTCAGAGATGCGGCCCCAGTGACGGGAGTCGGAGCAGGCTACCATCAGATAGGGGGTCACGATGCAGCCGGGCCAGGTCTCGGCCACGGTGGAGGAAAGCTTTTCCCAGGCCTCACCATCGGTGACAGAGACACGGCTGGGCTCAAAGGCACCGGTGGTGGTGATCTCCACAGTGGGGTCCCCAACGGTTTTCTTCAGATATTCCAGAGCAGATGCCACAGAATCTGCAGGATTCAGACGCATGTTGGCTACCATGCTGGCTTCCGGGGGGATCACGTTGGGGGCGCTGCTGCCTTCCATCTGGGTAAAGGCAGAGGTGGTGCGAAGCAGCGCATTCATTTCGCCGCCGCTCTTTCTGCCCAGCAGATCCAGCACCCAGCTGAAGCACCACAGATTGGCGAAGATCACCCGGTACAGCAGTGTGGAATGTCGGCCCAAAGTGTCGAACATTTCCGCAGCGGGTTTGGTCAGATGCATGGGGAAGGGATGATCCTCCACTTTTTTACAGGCGGCGGCCAGTGTACCGACGGGAGTGTGGGCCTTGGGGGCAGAGGCATGGCCGCCGGCGGAGACGGCGCGATATCTGGCGTTCATCATGCCCTTTTCTGCAATGCCGATGACGGCACAGGGTTCTTTTACGCCGGGGAAGACCTTTTCCACCACAGCGCCGCCTTCGTCCACAACGATGGAAGGCTCCAGACCGTGATCTGCAAAATACTGGACGATATTGGGGGCGCCGTTGCCGTTGACCTCCTCGCCGCCGGAGAAGGCGAAGTACATATCATGCTCCGGCTGGAAGCCCTGGGCAATCAGGTGATTGGCGGAGAACAGCACGCCGTTGATGGTGGCCTTGGTGTCCAGTGTGCCCCGGCCCCAGAGGATGCCGTCTTCAATGATGGCGTCAAAGGGGGGCTTGTCCCAGTTTTCTTCATTCACAGGCACCACGTCATAGTGGGCCATCATGACAGAGGGCTTGCCGGGGGTCTTGCCGGGCCAGCGGAAGAGAAGGGCTCTGTCAGGCAGCCGCTCAAAGGAGCAGGCTGCAAACACATGGGGGTACAGCTCCGGCAGCAGAGCAATGAGCTTTTCAAACTCGGCATCGTCCTCTTTGGTGTGATCGTAATAGGAAATGGTCTTGCAGCGGATCAGCTGAGCCAGGGCATCCACGGCGGCATCCTTGTCAAAGTCAACGATTTCTTCAGAAACAGGAGGCTGTGGCTTGGGGGTGAACCGGGCAGTGCGGACTGCAATAACGGCGATGAAAACTGCAAGCACAGCGAGAATCAGAAAACCTGCCATTTACAGCACCCCTCTCTTATACAGGATCCGGGCAACACCAATGGTAAACAGCACGGAGACAGGCACCATGATGCCCACGGTTCCGGAATTCAGGGCAGGAACAAAGATGAACAGGATCAGCATCAGAACCACAGGCGCCACGGCGATCTTCCAGTTCTTGCTGACGAAGGCCACACCCAGGCCGCCGAAGAGAGCGGGCAGCATCTGGGCAAAGGCGGGTTCCAGAACGGGAGCCTCCAGAATGGGGGTCAGGGGCACGATGCAGATGACGCCGATGATGATAATGATGGTGGTGACGATGGAGGAGGTGGCAATGGCGATGGTGGAGATGATTTCGCCTTCCTCACTGCTGGCACTGACGCCGTTCTGTTCCAGGGCATTGATGGCGCAGGGCAGCTTCAGGTTGGAGATATTGCCGGTGACGAAGCTCAGGTAGGAGCCACCGGCGCCCAGCATGGGCACGAAGGTAATGGTTTCGATCACGCCTACGGCCCAGTACATGGGGGCGGTGGCGATGAGGCCTACCAGCAGAGCGCCCCAATCAGGAGCGGCACCAAAAAGAAAGGCCACCGTCAGGGGAAAGGCGATCAGCAGAAGCATGACGCCGATGTTCCAGATCCGGCCGTCCCGGTGGACGGAGTCGATATAGCTCAGATTCTTTTTCATGGCACGTTCCTCCTTAACCCAGAATGGCGGTAATGGGAATGGCAGCGGCCATACCCAGAATCAGGCTGATAGGCAAGGCATAGTCACCCAGCCACTTCAGCCTCGGTTTGCGCATCAGAAGTCCAAGAATCACCATCACCAGGGCGGAAACTGCCATGGTGCACACCGGGATCAGGCCGGAGGTGGCGCTGTAGCCCTCCACAGGTGCCCACAGCCGGGAAATATCACAGAACACATAGCCCAGAAAAGCGGAGATCATACCGATGAACATGGCGTTCTGGAAAATATCTGCCCACTTGGCGTCTTTGGCGCCCAGATTGGACATACCGCTCAGAAGCTTCTTGCCGATGAGGGGTACCAGCCAGATGCCCACCAGAATGGAGATGGTCATGACCAGGGTGATATTGACATACTGCTGTGCGGTCAGACTGGAGATTCTGCCCAGAGACAGGCCCATGGCGCTGACGGCATTTTCGGCGGCAATGGCTTCATAACTCAGAGAGCCCACCACGCTGAGCCGCAGCCAGGGAAGGGGAAGACCCAGACTTTTGCTCAGGGCAATGACGCTGATGACAATGGATACAGCAGGGGCAACTGTAAAAATAGCGGCAGTTTGAATGGTTTTCCGGATCTTCGTCTGATCCATGCCGATCTGACGGCTGCGGCGCAGTGCTTTTACCAGAAAATACACGGACTGGCCCAGCACCACGGCGATTAGAATACCGGCGAGGACAAAGAGAATCGGATGGTTGACATGAAATTCCATGGAGCACCTCCCAGAAAATGGTTGCTCCTATTATATCACGCCGATCCAGCCAAGACAAGAAAAAGCGTGTAAAAGGGCCATGGATTTACAGAAAATGATTTTTTCAGAAAACACCTTGCTATTTTTTCATTTTCCTGATAAACTAAAAGGTAGTTTTTTTATTGTGAAAGGGATGGAATGAATGGCAAATGCAGCTTTTGACAATGATAAATACCTTCAGACCCAGTCTGCTCATATCCGGGAGCGCATCGATGCTTTCGGCGGCAAGCTGTATCTGGAATTCGGCGGCAAGCTCTATGATGATAACCATGCATCCCGTGTGCTGCCCGGCTTCCAGCCCGACAGCAAGCTGCGTATGCTGCTGCAGCTGAAGGATCAGGTGGAGATGGTCATTGCCATCAATGCCGATGACATTGAAAAGAATAAAATCCGGGGTGATCTGGGCATCACCTATGACCGGGACGTGATCCGGCTCATCGATGTGTTCCGGGGCTTCGGCCTGTATGTGTCCAGCGTGGTGCTGACCCGGTTCCAGGGCCGTGCGCTGGCAAGAGCTTTCCAGTCCCGTCTGGAGGGTATGGGCATCAAAGTCTACCATCACTATGACATTGCCGGCTATCCCAATGACACTGCCCACATCGTCAGCCCTGAGGGTTTCGGAAGGAATGACTATATCGAGACGACCCGCTCTCTGGTGGTGGTTACGGCCCCCGGTCCCGGCAGCGGTAAGCTGGCCACCTGTCTGAGCCAGCTGTACCATGAGCATATCCGGGGCAATACCGCAGGCTATGCCAAGTTTGAGACTTTCCCCATCTGGAATCTTTCCATCAATCATCCGGTGAACCTGGCATATGAGGCAGCCACCGCCGACCTGAACGATGTGAATATGATCGATCCCTTCCATCTGGATGCCTACGGTGTCACCACCGTCAACTATAACCGGGACGTGGAGGCGTATCCCGTTCTGGTGGCTATCTTTGAGAAGATCCTGGGCGAGTGCCCCTACAAGTCTCCCACGGATATGGGCGTCAACATGGTGGGCAATTGCATCGTGGATGACGAGGCAGCCCGGTACGCTTCCCGTCAGGAGATCCTCCGCCGGTATTATGTGGCCCTGTGCGATCTGAAGCAGGGTAAGGGCCGGGAGGAAACGGTCCGGAAGCTGGAACTGCTGATGAAGAAGGCCAATGTGGAAGCCAGCGAGCGGAAGGTGGTGGCTCCGGCTCTGGCCCGGGCAGAGGAGACTGCCGATGCGGCTGCGGCCATAGAGCTGCCCGATGGTACCATCGTCACCGGTCGCACCACTGATCTGCTGGGTGCGTCCTCTGCGCTGCTGCTGAATGCCCTGAAGAAGCTGGCAGGCCTGCCGGACGAACTGCACATGATCTCTCCCGTGGTACTGGATCCTATCCAGCATCTGAAGGTGGATCATCTGGGCAACCGGAATCCCCGGCTCCACACCGATGAGACTTTGATTGCGCTGTCTATCTGCGCAGCCACCAACCCCATGGCAGAAATGGCTATGCAGCAGCTGGGCAAGCTCCGGGGCTGCGATGTCCACTCCACGGTGATCCTGTCTCAGGTGGATGAGCGCACCTTCAAGCGGCTGGGCTGCAACCTGACCTGCGAGCCCCGGTACGCAGGCTAAAGAAACCAACAGACCACCGCAGAGCCCTTCTGCGGTGGTTTCCCATAAAATCAGAAAAGAGGATTTTTTATGTTCCAGAATGTGATCGTCCGGCGGCCCTGTAAGGCCATGGTGGAGGGCATCACCTCCAATCCCCAACTGGGCAAACCCGATTACGAAAAGGCATTGCGGCAGCATGACACCTATATCGAGGCCCTGAAGCAGTGCGGCGTGAAGGTTACCGTATTGCCCGCCGATGAGCGCTATCCTGATTCCTGCTTTGTGGAGGACCCGGCTGTCATCACCCGCAAGTGCGCCATCATCACCAATCCCGGTGCTGCTTCACGGAACGGTGAGAAGGATGAGATCATCGGTGCCATTCGTGAATTTTTCTCCGAGGACAAAATCGAGTATATCAAAGCCCCCGGCACTCTGGAGGGCGGCGATGTGATGATGGTGGGGGACCACTTCTATGTGGGCCGCTCTGCCCGGACCAATGAAGAGGGCATCCGCCAGTTTATTGCCATTCTGGAGAAGCATGGCCTTTCCGGCAGTGAAGTGACCCTGGAAGAGGTGCTGCATCTGAAGACCGGTGTCAATTATCTGGAGAATAACAATATGCTGGTGTCCGGTGAATTTGTCACCAAGCCGGAGTTTGCAAAGTATAACCGAGTGGAGATCCCGGAGGAAGAGGCCTACGCTGCCAACTGTATCTGGGTCAACGGCACCGTCATTGTGCCCATGGGCTTCCCGGCTGTTGAGAAGGCCGTCCGGGATCTGGGTTACCCCGTGATCCTGGTAGATACCTCCGAATACCGGAAGCTGGACGGCGGCCTGTCCTGCCTGTCCCTGCGGTTCTAAGATGATTGCAATTTCTTATGGCACCATGGTGGCTTTCATCAGTGCCATCTGGCTGTTGGTGAGAGGCTATTTTGCGATTCGGACAAGGGCAGTCTGCTGGAAGCGGGAAGCCCAGCTGCTTTTGGTGTATATCTGCCTGATTGTGGTGGTACGGTTTACTTTTTGCCCCTTTGGGAAAGTGGACGGGCAGATCCAGCCCCTGCTGTTTGATCCGGCGCAGATGTTCCCACCCCGGATCAATCTTGTGCCGCTTAAGTATCTGCTGGATTATCTGATTATGGGCGAAGCGGTGCTGAATACGGTGGGGAATACAGCTATGTTTATTCCCATTGGTATCATCTGGCCTGCAGTGTTTAAAAGACTGGACAGTCACAAAAAGGTTATTGCGGCAGGAGTGGGATTTTCCCTCTGCATTGAGATTTTGCAGCTGCCCTTTTTGGACCGGGTCACGGATATCGATGACCTGATCCTCAATTCTCTGGGCTTTTTGATGGGCTACGGCATTTTCCTGCTGATGAAAAAATGCAGGAAGAAATAAACAACAGGCACGGCAGTTTGATTGCCGTGCCTTTCTTGCGTATCGTCTGTTCAATCTATATTAGGAGTTACTTTCTTGTTGCTGAACAAGAAAGTAACCAAAGAAGTCAGCGCCTCCCCCAGCCGCTTTCTTTGGTTCATTTCTTGTGCGGACACAAGAAATGAACACCTATCAAGTAGGGACAACGGTTCGTTGTCCGGGGGCGAACACAGTTCGCCCCTACGTCCGCAAGATATGGAATAATAATGAGGGCGTGTTGCAGCATTTTGCAACACGCCCTTTAACTTGTTTACTTGGTAGCCTGATGCTCGCAGTAGATGCAGCGGTAAATCTTCCTTTCCCGGTCCGTCAGCTTGAACTCGTGGACGATTTCACGCTCCACAGAGGTAATGCAGCGGGGATTCTTGCACTTGATAACGCCGACTACCTTCTCAGGCAGTTCCACATGGCGCTGCTCCACAACCTCGCCGTCATGGATGATGTTGACGGTGATGCCGGGGTCCAGATAACCCAGAATATCCAGGTCGATGTCCAGATGGGTGCTGATCTTGATGATGTCCTTCTTGCCCATCTTGGGGCTGTCGGCATTCTTGATCAGAGCCACGGTGCAGTCCAGCTCACCCAGCTTCAGAACATTGTAGATGTTCATGCCGTTGCCGGCGGTGATGTGGTCCAGGACAATGCCGTTTTCAATGTGTCCGATTCTCATACTTTTACCTCCAGCATCTTCAGGATCAGGGCCATGCGGATGAACATGCCGTTCTTGGCCTGGGGGAAGTACATGGCTCTGGGATCATCGTCCACGGCAACAGAAATTTCGTTGACGCGGGGTAGGGGGTGCATGATGGCCAGATCCTTCTTGGCAGGCACCAGCTTGTCGGGGGTCAGGATATAGGTGTCCTTCAGGCGGATGTAGTCAGCTTCGTTGAAGAAACGCTCCTTCTGCACACGGGTCATGTACAGGATGTCCAGCTCGGGCATGGCCTCTTCCATGGTGGAAACTTCCTTGTACTCAATTCCCCGGCTCTCCAGTTCGTCCTCAATGATGTACCGGGGGAACTTCAGCTCCTCAGGAGCGATGAACACGAACTTGATGCCGGAGTAGCGGGCCATGGCGCCCACCAGGGAGTGGACGGTACGGCCGAACTTCAGGTCGCCGCACAGACCGATGGTCAGGTTGTTCAGACGCTTCTTGGCACGCCAGATGGTCAGCAGATCCGTCAGGGTCTGGGTGGGATGGTTGTGGGCACCGTCACCTGCATTGATGATGGGAACGCCGGCACGACGGGCAGCCACCACGGGAGCGCCTTCCTTGGGATGGCGCATGGCGATGATATCGGCATAGCAGCCCACGGTCTGCACGGTGTCAGACAGGCTCTCACCCTTGGCAGAGGAGGAGGAACCAGCCTCGCTGAAGCCCACCACAGCGCCGCCCAGGCGGTGCATGGCAGATTCAAAACTGAGACGGGTACGGGTGGAGGGCTCGAAGAACAGGGTGGCCAGCAGCTTGTGGCGGCAGGCATCCTGATACTTTTCAGGATTTGCGATAATGTCTTCTGCCACAGCGATCAGCTCGTCGATCTCTTCGACGGTCAGATCGGTAATGTTCATCAGATTCTTCATTACTTTGCTCCGTTTACAGCCAGATAGTTCTTGATCCGGGTGACGTTCTCCTCGTTGGCAGGATCCTCTTCCAGATATTCGATGATGTCGTAGACGTCAACAACGGAGTAGACGGGGAAGCCGAAGGTCTCCTCGATCTCCTGCATGGCGCCCTTCTCGCCCTGTCCCTTTTCCTTCCGGTCAACCATGATGAAGGTGGCGACGACCTTGGTGCCTTCCAGATGCTTCAGGATCTCCATGGACTCGCGGATGGCGGTGCCGGCGGTGATGACGTCCTCGATGATGACGATCTCTTCGCCTGCCTGGGGAACATAGCCAACGAAGGAGCCGCCTTCACCGTGGTCCTTGACTTCCTTCCGGTTGAAGAAGAAGGGAACATTCAGGCCGTTCTTGCTCAGAGCAACGGCAGCGGAGATGGACAGGGAAATGCCCTTGTAGGCGGGGCCATACAGAACAGCCTGCTTCTTGCCCAGCTTGTCAAAGTAAGCCTTGGCATAGAACTCGCCCATCTTGGTGATCTGATCGCCGGTCTTGATCATACCGGCATTGATGAAGTAGGGGATCTTGCGGCCGGACTTGGCGGTGAAGTCACCGAACTTCAGAACACCGGCACCCTGCAGGAATTCAATAAACTCTCTCTTGTAAGCTTCCATATCAATTTCCTTTCTTTATCCGTGGAGACCTCTGGCCTGCCGGTCCATATCCTCGACGACAATATCAAAAATCTCGCCCAGTGTGGAGCAGTATTCCAGAACCTTCCAGGGTTCATTTGTGTGGTAATGGATTTTAATCAACGCTTCATCACCAACTGCCAGAAGGCAATCACCTCTGAAGTTTTCAACAAAATAATCGTTGATTGTGTCTTCATCCAGACCGGTTCCTTCAATCAGCAGTTGGGTGTCGTAACGGTATTCCATTTTGGATTCCTCCTGTTGTACTGGCGTGGGAGCACCCCTTGCCTCTCCCTTTGGGAGAGGTGCCCAGTGTGTACACTGGGCGGAGAGGGCGAACATCGCAGACTGTCAGTTTACACCCTCTCAGTCAGCCCTTTGGGCTGCCAGCTCTCCCATAGGGAGAGCCAAGTGGCTTTAGTCGCAGAACTCAGCAACGCAGCGCTGGTAAGCGGCAACGGGATCGGCAGCGGCAGTGATGGGACGGCCAACCACGATGTAGTCGGAGCCGATCTCCTTGGCAGCGGCGGGAGTCATGACCCGCTTCTGGTCGCCGATGTCGCCGTCAGCAAAGCGGACACCGGGGGTAATGGTCAGGAAGTTCTCACCGCAGCGGCCATGGACCTTGCCGGCTTCCAGGGGGGAGCAGACGATGCCGTCCAGACCGGCATTCTTGGCGGTCTCAGCGTAGTGCATGACGACTTCATCGATGGGTTCCTTGATGAGGATATCCCGCTCCATGCTTTCCTGATCGGTGGAGGTCAGCTGGGTGACGGCAATCAGCAGGGGACGGGTGCCGTCGGGACGGGTCAGGCCTTCCAGGGCGCCCTTCATCATGGCGGTGGTACCGGCAGCATGCAGATTGGTGATGTCCACATCCAGACGGCTGAGAACAGCCATAGCCTTCTTGACGGTGTTGGGGATGTCATGCAGCTTCAGATCCAGGAAGATCTTGTGGCCGCGGGCCTTGATCTCACGGACGATGGAGGGGCCTTCTGCGTAGTACAGCTCCATGCCGATCTTCAGGAAAGGCTTGCGCTCGCAATCAGCGAACTTGTCCAGAAATGCAAAGGTTGCTTCGGCGGAAGCAAAGTCACATGCTACGATTACGTCTTTACCCATTATTTTGCGCCTCCAATAATTTCATTTAAGTTGTTGATTCCGTATTTTTCCATAACGCGGGGAAGATCGCGAACGATGTCGCGGCATACATAGGGATTCACCAGATTGGCGGCACCTACCTCAACGGCAGTGGCGCCGGCCAGCATCATTTCGATGACATCCTCGGCAGAGCTGACGCCGCCCATACCCACCACAGGGATGGAAACGGCGTTGGCTACCTGATAGACCATCCGCACAGCCACAGGGAAGATGGCAGGGCCGGAGAAGCCGCCCATCTTGTTGGCGATGACGGGCTTCCGGGTCCGCAGATTGATGCGCATACCCAGCATGGTGTTGATCAGGCTGATGCCGTCAGCGCCTGCATCCTCGCAGGCCTTGGCGATGGAAACGATGTCGGTGACATTGGGAGAAAGCTTGATGATGACAGGCTTGGTGGTGACGGCCTTGACAGCACGGGTCACAGCCGCAGCGGCTTCCGGCTGGGTGCCGAAGCTCATGCCGCCGCCGTGAACATTGGGGCAGGAAACGTTGACTTCCAGCCAGCCTACCTGCTCTTCCTTGTCAAGCCGTTCGCAGGTGTAGGCATAATCCTCAATGGAGAAGCCGGAGACATTGGCCATGACCGGCTTGTTAAAGCAGGCTTTCAGCTTGGGCAGCTCTTCAGAGATGACCTTTTCCACACCGGGATTCTGCAGGCCCACGGCATTGATCATGCCGGCATAGCACTCTGCAATTCTGGGGGTGGGGTTGCCGAACCGGGGATCTTTCGTGGTGCCCTTGAAGGAGAAGGTGCCCAGTTCATTGATATCATACAGTTCGGCATACTCATAGCCATAGCCGAAGGTGCCGGAGGCAGGGATAATGGGGTTGCTGAGCTCAATGCCGCAGAGATTAACCTTTAAGCTTCCCATAAGATCTCCTCCTTCTTCATAACGGGGCCGTCCTTGCAGATGCGCTTGTAACCGGTGAGGGTCTTGCAGCTGCAGCCCATGCAGGCGCCGAAGCCGCAGCCCATCCGCTCTTCAAAGCTCATCTGGCCGGAGGTTTTGGATGCCCGGTACACAGCCTTCAGCATGGGTTCGGGACCGCAGGTGTAGAAATATGTATAGTCTTCCGGCAGGGCATCGGTGACGAAGCCCTTGGTGCCGTAGCTGCCGTCCACGGTGGTGACGGTGACATCGCAGCCCAGTGCCTTGAATTCCTCTTCGTAGAAGATCTCGCTCTTGACATTGAAGCCCAGAATGACCTTGACTTCCTTGCCCAGTTCACGCAGCTTCTTTGCCAGATTGTACATGGGGGGCACGCCCACGCCGCCGCCCAGCAGCACAGGCTTGTCGCCGGAGAGGGTCAGGTCATAGCCATTGCCCAGACCTGTGAGGATGTCCAGCTTCACACCTGCACCCATGGCGCTCATGGCTTCGGTGCCCTTGCCCACCACCTTATAGACAATGGTGAGAGTCTCGTCGTCATAGTCACAGACGGAGATGGGGCGGCGCAGATACATACCGTCCAGCTGGATATTGACGAACTGGCCGCAATTGGTGATATCAGAGGTATCACCGGCCAGGATCATTTTGTAGACAGAATCTGTCAGCGCTTCATTGCTGACGATGGTGAAAATGCTTTGCTTCATAATTTCTCCTCAGCAGTTGAAATAATGGAACTTATTGCATGGGAAGGTCATTGACCTTCCTGGATTCAGCGCGGGTATTGCGTGGCATCGGACCGGACTGCCCAGCCGGAGATGTTGGATGACTGCCGGACGGAAGCCACGCCATTGCCTGCCGGTGGATACCGGCTTAGGCGTCAATGGTGGAAATGGTCAGAGTGGTCTCTTCCAGAACATCCAGCAGAACCTTGACGGTGTCCAGAGCGGTGAACATGGTCACATTGTACTCGGTTGCCACCTGACGGAGCTTTGCACCGTCATTTTCACCGGCACCGGGATCCTTGGTGTTGATGAAGTAGGCGATGTGGCCCTGACGCAGTGCATTGGGGATCTCATCGCTGCCGTCGCTGATCTTGGTCAGTGCGTGGGTACGGATGCCATGGCGCTTCAGGAAGGTGGCGGTGCCCACGGTGGCTTCGATGTTGAAGCCCAGCTGATAGAACCGGCGGATCAGGGGCAGAGCCTCTTCCTTATCCTTGTCGGCGATGGTGGCAAAGACGGTGCCGTAGTTCTGCAGGTGCATGCCGGAGGCCTGCAGGGCCTTGTACAGGGCACGGTTCATGGTGCGGTCGTAGCCGATGGCTTCGCCGGTGGACTTCATTTCGGGGGACAGGTAGGCATCCAGACCACGGATCTTGTTGAAGGAGAACACGGGAGCCTTGACGTAGCAGCGGTCCTTCTCATCGGGATAAATGTCGAAAAAGCCCTGCTCCTTCAGGCTCTTGCCCAGAATGACCTCGGTGGCGATGTCGGCCAGAGAGTAGCCGGTGGCCTTGCTGAGGAAAGGAACGGTACGGGAAGAACGGGGGTTGACCTCGATGATATAGACATTGTCCTCAGAGTCGACGATGAACTGGATGTTAAAGAGGCCCACGATGCCGATGCCCAGACCCAGCTTCTTGGCGTACTGCAGGATGATGCCCTTGACCTTGTTGGAAATGGAGAAGGGAGGATAGACGGAGATGGAGTCACCGGAGTGGACGCCGGTCCGTTCTACCAGTTCCATGATGCCGGGGACGAACACATCCCGGCCATCGCAGATGGCGTCGATCTCCACCTCGCGGCCCTGGATATACTTGTCAACCAGAACGGGCTTGTCCTCGTCGATCTCAACAGCGGTGCGCAGATAGTGGCGCAGCTGCTTTTCGTTGGCGACGATCTGCATGGCCCGGCCGCCCAGCACGAAGGAGGGACGGACCAGGACAGGGTAGCCGATTTCTGCGGCGGCGGCAATACCGTCTTCCAGCTTGGTGACAGCCTTGCCCTTTGCCCGGGGGATGTTCAGCTCGTTCAGCAGATTTTCGAAGGCATTGCGGTCCTCAGCCCGGTCGATGGCTGCGCAGTCGGTGCCGATGATCTTTACGCCGCGGTCTGTCAGGGGCTGTGCCAGGTTGATGGCAGTCTGGCCGCCCAGAGAGGCAATGACGCCCTCGGGCTTTTCGAATTCAATGATGTTCATCACATCTTCGGGGGTCAGAGGCTCGAAGTACAGCTTGTCAGCGGTGGTGTAGTCGGTGGAAACCGTCTCGGGGTTATTGTTGATGATGATGGCTTCGTAACCGGCGTTCTTGATGGTCATGACGGAGTGAACGGTGGAGTAGTCAAATTCCACGCCCTGACCGATACGGATGGGGCCTGCACCCAGCACGATGATCTTTTTCTTGTTCGTCAGGCGGGAAGCGTTCTCGCCAGTGTAGGAGGAGTAGAAGTAGGGGATATAGGCGCCGGTGTGGCAGGTGTCCACCATCTTGAACACGGGGAACAGGCCCAGCTCCTTGCGCATATTGTAGACATCCAGCTCGGCGCACTTCCACAGTCTTGCGATATACTTATCGCCGAAGCCCATCTTCTTGGCGGCAGTCAGGATCTCGGCATCCTTGCGGACCCGCAGCTGCTCTTCCATGTCGATGATGTTTTTGATGGCTTCCAGGAAGTAGGGAGTGATCTGGGTGATCTCGTGGATCTTTTCAATGGTAACGCCATGATAGATCAGCTCAGCAATGGCGAAGATGTTGTCAGAGCGGAATTCAGAGATGTATTCCAGCAGCTCCTCCACACTCATATTGTCGAACTTGCTCAGATATACATGGTTGGCGCCGATCTCCAGAGAGCGGATGCCCTTCAGCAGAGCTTCTTCCAGATTGGAGCCGATGCCCATGACTTCGCCGGTGGCCTTCATCTGGGTGCCCAGCTTATTGGTGGCAGAGGTGAACTTGTCGAAGGGGAACCGGGGCAGCTTGGCGATAACGTAGTCCAGCTTGGGCTCAAAGGCAGCGTTGGTGTTGGCGATCTTGATGTCTTCCAGAGCCATACCCACGGCGATCTTGGCGGTGACCCGTGCAATGGGGTAACCGGAAGCCTTGGAGGCCAGTGCGGAAGAACGGGATACTCTGGGGTTGACCTCGATGAGGTAGTATTCGGAGGAATGGGGATTCAGTGCAAACTGAACATTGCAGCCGCCTTCGATCTTCAGCTCCTTGATGAGCTTGATGGCGGAGTCATTCAGCATTTTTTCGTGCTCTTTAGACAGGGTCATGATGGGAGCCACCACCAGAGAGTCGCCGGTGTGGACGCCCACAGGATCGATGTTTTCCATGCCGCAGATGGTGATGGCATGGTCGTTGGTATCACGCATGACCTCAAATTCGATCTCCTTGTAGCCCTTGACGGACTTCTCGATCAGGACCTGATGGACAGGGGACAGATTGAAGGCGTTGACGCCGATCTCCATCAGTTCCTCATCGTTGTAGGCGAAGCCGCCGCCGGTGCCGCCCAGAGTAAAGGCAGGACGCAGGACAACGGGATAGCCGATACGGTTGGCTGCTTCCCTGGCCTCTTCCAGAGAGTAGGTGATCTCGGAGGGGATAACAGGCTCGCCGATGGACTGGCACAGTTCCTTGAACAGCTCGCGGTCCTCAGCTCGTTCGATGGATTCGCTGGAGGTGCCCAGCAGCTTGACGCGGCACTCCTTCAGGATGCCCTTCTTTTCCAGCTGCATGGCCAGGTTCAGACCGGTCTGGCCGCCGATGCCGGGGATGATGGCGTCAGGACGCTCATAGCGGATGATCTTTGCCACATATTCCAGGGTCAGGGGCTCCATATAGACCTTGTCGGCGATGATGGTGTCGGTCATGATGGTGGCGGGATTGGAGTTGCACAGAACGACCTCATAGCCTTCTTCCTTCAGAGCCAGGCAGGCCTGGGTGCCGGCATAGTCGAATTCAGCAGCCTGGCCGATGACGATGGGGCCGGAGCCGATGATCAGGATCTTTTTGATATCTGTTCTCTTTGCCATTTGTTGATATCCTCCTAAATGCTATATCAAAATCAAAATTGATGGATTTACGATGTTGTTATGCTTTGTAGACGATCTTGCCGTCGCAGACAGTGGCGAGACATTTTCCGCAGACCTTCCAGCCTTCAAAGGGTGTTGCCTTGCCCATGGAGAGGAAGTCTTTGGGATCGATCTCATATTCTTCTTCCAGATCCCATACGGAGTAATCGCAGCCCAGGGAAATGCCGAACCGCTTCCGGGGATTTACGACCAGCAGATCGATCAGACGATCCATGCTGAGGATTCCGGGCTTTACCAGATAAGTGTAGAGGATGGGGAAGGCGGTTTCGATGCCGACAACACCGAAGGCACTTTTTTCCAGTCCTCTGGACTTTTCCTCGGCAGAGTGGGGGGCGTGGTCAGTGGCGATCATGTCGATGGTGCCGTCCAGAATACCAGCTACCAGTGCTTCCCGGTCTTCGCGGCTCCGCAGAGGGGGATTCATCTTGAACCGGCCCTCTTCCTGCAGGTCGCTGTCATCCATTACCAGATAGTGTGGTCCGGTTTCGCAGGTCACATTCAGGCCTTCGGCCTTGGCTCTGCGGATCAGCTCCACACTTTCCTTTGTGGAGATATGGCAGACATGGTAGGCGCAGCCGGTTTCCCGGATCAGTTCCAGATCTCTGGCGATCTGTGCCCATTCGCTTTCGGAGCAAATGCCCCGGTGGCCATGGGCAACTGCGTATTCACCGTCGTGGATGTAGCCGCCCCGCAGCAGATCGTTGACCTCGCAGTGAGCTACGATCATTTTGCCCAGAGCTTTGGCCCGGAGCATGGCCTGTTTCATCATGTCGTCACTCTGGACGCCACGGCCGTCATCGGAGAAAGCGATGACGTTGGGCGCCATACCTTCCAGATCGGCAAGTGCCTCGCCCTTTTCCTCCACAGTGATGGAACCGTAGGGATAGACGTGGATGCAGGCGGAATCCTCAATGATGTCCAGCTGCAGCTTCAGGTTCGGCACGGAATCGGGTACCGGCTTCAGATTGGGCATGGTGCATACGGCGGTGTAACCGCCCCGGGCGGAAGCGAGGCTTCCGGATGCCATGGTCTCCTTGTAAGAAAAACCCGGCTCTCTGAAATGCACATGCACGTCACAAAAGCCGGGAAAAATTGCGTATTTGGGAGAATTGAAAACAGAAAGCGCAGCACAGGAAACAGAGGCACCAATGCTGTCTTCAAATGCAGTATCCAGGGAACCGGAAATAACCTTGGCCATGATCTGCTTTGTCATAAGGGACTCCTTTCTGCCTAAAAAAATGCCCTGCCGTTTACGCGGCAAGACGATGGAAAATTGGGGGGCGAGCAATATGATCGGTACCCCAGCGGGATGCGCCGCATTTATCTTTGAGATTATAGCACGGTTCGAGTGATATTGTCAATAGAAAAATAAAGAAAATGCGCGCATCCTTCCGGGATGCGCGCATTGCGCTGATCAGTCGTTTTTCCAGGTGTAGTGGGAGAACAGGACAAGAATGGGGAAGATCTCCAGACGGCCTGCCAGCATATCCACGATCAGCACCAGCTTGCTGAAGTCACTGAAGGCGCTGTAGTTGCAGGTGGGACCCACGGCCTCCAGACCGGGGCCGATATTGTTGAAGCAGGCGAGGATGGCGGAGAAATTGGTTCCGGTGGAGAACCCGTCCAGAGAGATCAGCAGGAAGCTGAAGAACAGAATGATGATATAGGCGGAAAGATAGGCGTTGGTGTTGTCCAGCACCTTCTCCGGAACCACCAGTCCGTTGTTCCGGACGGCCATGACCTTCCGGGGCTTCATGACCTGACGGATGTTCCGGCCCAGGCTCTTGAAGATCAGCATGGCACGGCCGACCTTCAGACCGCCGCCGGTGGAGCCGGCGCAGGCACCCACAACCATCAGGCACAGCAGGATGGTCTTGGAGAAGCTGGGCCACAGATCAAAGTCTGCGGTGGCATAGCCGGTGGTGGTCATCAGACTGGCTACCTGGAAGGCGGCATGGCGGATGGTTTCCTCCAGTGTGCCATACAGCCCACGGGTGTTCCAGACGATCAGAGCCACGCTGGCCAGAATGATGCAGAAATAGGTCCGCAGCTCTTCATCCCGAATAACAGACTTCCACTCCCGGATCAGCAGCAGATAGTAGCAGCTGAAGTTTACACCGAAGAGGATCATGAATACCGTGGTCACATTCTGCAGGTAAGGGCTGTAGCTTGTGAAGGAATCGTTCTTGATGCCGAAGCCGCCGGTGCCGGCAGTGCCGAAGGCATGGCAGACGGAATCAAACAAGGGCATATCGCCCATCCACAGAAACAGAATGTTCAGAATGGTCAGAATTACATATATAATGTAGAGAATGGCAGCAGTGGTGCGCATTTTGGGCACCAGCTTGCCCACATTGGGGCCGGGGCTTTCCGCCCGCAGCAGGTGCATGGTGAAGCCCTGTCCCTTGCCGCCGGTAAAAGCCAGCAGGAATACCAGAACACCCATGCCGCCCAGCCAGTGGCTGAAGCTGCGCCAGTAGAGTATGCCTTTGCTCAGACTCTCCACTTCCGGCAGGATGGAAGCGCCGGTGGTGGTGAAGCCGGAGACGATCTCAAAAAAAGCATCGATGAAAACGGGGATCTCCCGGGAGACCCAGAAGGGAAGACAGCCGGCCAGACTCATGGCGATCCAGCTGGCGCCCACACATACCAGACCTTCCTTGGCATAGAAGGCGCTGGGAGCACCCCGGCAGATCAGGGAAAGGCTCAGCACACCGACGCCGATGGCTGCCAGAGCCACGAGAAAGCCCTTCACCGCCATGTCTTCCCCGTGGGACAGGCTGATGAGCAGCGCAGGGAGCATGAAGAAGCCTTCAATGGAAAGGATCTGGGCGATAAAACGCCCCATCATTTTGAAATTCACAGGTGATCCTCCCTTTAGGCGAAGATATCATTCAGCTGGCGGATGATCTCCCGGCTGTTGGTATCCACCACCACGACAGTATCGCCCTGACGGAAGAAGGAATCACCGTTGGGGATCTCAGGGGTGGCGCCGTGGGAAATGCTGACCAGCAGGATATTGGGCTTCAGCCGGATCTCCTTCAGAGGCTTGCCGATGTTGAGCGTATGCTCATCCACCAAAAACTCCAGAGCCTCGGCCTGACCGTCGGCAATGGTATGGACGGACAGGGCGGCGCCGGTCTGATTCTCCATGGCCCGGACATAGCGGACGATGTTGTTGCAGACCAGGTCGCGGGGACAGATCACGCTGCCCAGATTCAGACTGTCGATGATGCTGCGGTTGCCGGTATGGCCCAGCTTGGTAATGACCTGGGGCACGCCCTGAGAGGCGGCATACAGGGACACGATCATGTTCATCTCATCAATACCGGTCAGGGTCACCAGGGCATCGGTTTTGCCCAGGGCTTCACTTTCCAGCAACTCCTGATTGCTGATATCACCGTGGATGATCTCGGTATCCGGCAGAAGCGCGCACAGCTCCCGACAGCGGGCATAGTCCTTTTCGATGATCCGGGAGGAAATGCCGGACTTTTTCAGGCGGCTGGCCAGATAGTAGCTGATCTTACTGCCGCCGCAGATGGTGACACTGCGGACCCGGCGGGTCAGGATGCCCAGATTTTTCAGCAGTGTGGTCAGATTCTGGGAAAGGGCAGTGAAGAACACCCGGTCACCCTCCCGCAGAACAAAATCGCCTCTGGGGGCGGAGGCGCTGCCGTCCCGGAGGACGGCGCAGACCAGAACCTTGCAGCGGACAATGGACTCCAGATCCATCAGCCGGACATTGCACAGCTTGCTGCCGGCACCCACCCGTAGCTCCACGATCTCGGTGCGGCCCTTGGCGAAGGTATCCCGGCGCAGGAAGCCGGGGTATTTCAGCAGCCGGTCGATCTCGGTGGCTGCCTGATTTTCCGGATTGATTACCATGGAAAGACCGAAAATATTGCGCATCCGGTAGATCTGCTCAGTGTATTCCGGGTTGCGGATCCGGCCGATGGTGTGCAGCTTGGGATTCAGAGCATGGGCGGTGGTGCAGCACAGCAGATTCACCTCGTCCTCACTTGTGGCGGCGATGAGCAGATCGGCATCCTTGACACCGGCCTGCAGCAGCACATCCATGGAGGCGCAGTTGCCGTGAACGGCGAAAACATCGTAACGTTCTACAGTGCTTTCCAGAACGCTGGAATTGGAATCGATGACAGTGATATCATGGCCCTCGGAAGAGAGCTGGCGGGTCAGCATGGAACCGACCTTTCCGTCGCCTGCAATGATAATGTTCATAAAATCCTCCTGAATGAAGAGAATGATAATTCGGTAATTGGTGGTATTATATCACTGTTTTTGGGGAAAGACAACAACGAAATAGAAAAGATCAGGCAAATGAAGGAATCTGTGACAAAAAACAATAATGTAATCCAATTTTGTAAAAGAAAATGGTTGACAAAACAACAATTTGCGGGTATGATATGAACCGTTGATTTTTCGACAAAAAGAGGAGCATAATGATGATCAGCAAATATGAATTGTTTTCCACCTTTGTTTCCGGCATGTATCACGACATCCAGCGGATCGAACGGATGGAGATGGCAAAATATAATCTCAAGGGTTCCTATGCCCAGTTTCTTGTGACCATGTCCCGGTATCCGGAGGGCATCACAGCTTCCCAGCTGTGCGGGATCTGTGAAAAGGATAAGGCAGCGGTCTCCCGCACCATGGCCGAGCTGGAGCAGGCAGGATTGGTGCAGCGCCGGGAAAACGGCGGTGCGCATTACCGGGTGCCGCTGGTGCTGACAGAGTCCGGCCGAACTGCTGCAGAGCAGGTAAAGAGACGGGCGGCGATAGCTGTGGAACAGGCCGGCGAAGGACTGGAAGACAGCCAGCGGGACAGTTTCTATCAGATTATGGAGCATATCGTCCAGAATCTGCATACCATCAGCAAGGATGGACTGAAAGAAAAGGAGTAATACAGTTATGCGTGTCAGGATCATTGTGGATTCCACCGCGGATCTGCTCCCCGGAGTGCGCAGCCGGGTGGATGTGGTCCCTCTGACCATCCATTTTGGAGAGGAAGAATTTATTGATGGCGTCACCATCGACAGCAGAACGTTCTATGAAAAGCTGACCGAAAGTGACATTCTGCCTACCACCAGTCAGGCAACGCCCTTTGCATTTGAAGAGTGCTTCCGCAGTGCGGTGGAGGGGGGCTTTCAGGTAGTCTGCATTACCTGCTCTTCCAAACTGTCCGGCACATATCAGAGCGCTGTGATCGCAGCCGGGGAATTCCCGGATCAGGTATTTGTGGTGGACAGCCGTACCATTGCCCTGGGCAGCGCCATTCTGACAGAATATGCACTGAGCCTTGCAGACCGGGGAATGGATGCAGAGGCCATTGCCTGGGATCTGGAAGAAAAAAGAAAAGACGTCCGGCTCCTTGCCGTGCTGGATACACTGGAATATCTGAAAAAGGGCGGCCGAATTTCTGCGGCAGTTGCGCTGGCAGGGGGTATTCTGAATATCAAGCCTGTGATCTGCATCGAGAATGGTGAGATCCGGATGCTGGGCAAAGCCCGGGGCAGCCGTCAGGCCAACAACCTTCTGAAGCAGGAGATCGGAAAGGCAGGCGGCCTGGACTTCTCCATGCCGCTGATGCTGGGCTATACCGGAATCAGCGATGAGCTGCTGCACAAGTACATTCAGGACAGCGCAGATCTCTGGGAAGGCTGCCGGGAATCGCTCCCCTATGAAACGGTGGGCAGCGTTGTGGGTACACATGCCGGCCCGGGCGCGGTCGCGGTTGCATTTTTTGCGGAAAACCGGGGATATTAAGAAAACATAACACAGCGAAGGAAAACCCTGTTTTCCTCGCGGCAGGCCATGAAGGGCAGTTTTATCACATACCGGACAGGGACGCCTGTCCGGTATGCGCTGTTATGGGTAGTTTTTTTGTCGAACAGAGAACCCTGTGCGCCGAAGAACGGGGGAAGGATTGTGAATTATGACAATTCTTTTCTGAGTAGATAATTTTACAAAATAATTATTGAAAAATCAAAAAACTTGCGGTATAACTATTGTGTCAAGTTGTTTATTCTATTCCGACCCGGAAACATTCCCGGCCGGGGAAACGAGGTAACTATATGGAAAGAAAAGTCGGAACAATCTCCCGCGGCATTCGCTGCCCCATTATCCGTGAGGGCGATGACCTGGTTGAGATCACTGTCAGCAGCGTTCTGGAAGCTGCCGAGAGTGAGGGCTATGAGCTGCGCAACCGCGATGTGGTGGCGCTGACTGAGTCCATCGTGGCCCGTGCCCAGGGCAATTACGCATCTGTTGATGCCATTGCCAAGGATGTCCGTGAGAAGCTGGGCGGCGAGACTGTGGGCGTTATTTTCCCCATTCTGTCCCGTAACCGCTTCGCCATCTGCCTGCGCGGCATCGCACGGGGCTGCAAGAAGATCGTGCTGATGCTGAGCTATCCCTCCGACGAGGTGGGCAATGAGCTGGTATCTCTGGACAAGCTGGATGAGGCTAAGGTCAATCCTTATTCCGATGTTCTGACTCTGGAGCGGTACCGCGCCCTGTTTGGTGAGAACCTGCATCCTTTCACCCTGGTGGACTATGTGCAGTACTATTCCGACCTGATCCGGGAAGAGGGCTGCGATGTGGAAGTCATCTTCGCCAATGACTGCCGCGTGATTCTGGACTACACCAAGAATGTTCTGACCTGTGATATTCACAGCCGTGCCCGTTCCAAGCGGCTGCTGTGGGGCGCCGGCGCTGAGCGTGTCTGCGGCATGGACGATATCCTGACTGCTCCTGTGGATGGCAGCGGCTGCAACGAGAAGTACGGCCTGCTGGGTTCCAATAAGTCCACCGAAGGCATGGTCAAGCTCTTCCCCAGAGATTGCAATGCTCTGGTCAAGGATATCCAGAACAAGTTCCTGGAAAAGACCGGCAAGCTGGTGGAAGTCATGGTCTATGGCGACGGTGCATTCAAGGATCCCGTTGGCAAGATCTGGGAGCTGGCTGACCCCGTGGTTTCTCCTGCCTATACTTCCGGTCTGGAGGGCACTCCCAACGAGCTGAAGCTGAAGTACCTGGCTGACAACGAATTTGCAAACCTCTCCGGCGCTGACCTGAAGGCTGCCATCGAAGGCGCTATCCGGGCCAAGGGCGACCTGGCCGGTTCCATGGCCTCCCAGGGTACTACCCCCCGCCGCCTGACGGATCTGATCGGCTCCCTGTGCGACCTGACCTCCGGCTCCGGCGACAAGGGAACTCCCATCATCCACATTCAGGGCTATTTCGACAACTACACCAACTAAGCATTGTAAGGAAGGCGGCGCAGCAGCGCCGCCTTTTTTGCGGCGGAAGGGCAAGTGTGTATTGACCGGATCATGCGATTGTGACTGTAGGAGCGGATGACGTCCACTCACACAGTGGGCAATGCACATGATACCGCGAAACGATTCGTTTCAACCCGATTTGTTTGGTTGCAATTTGTCGGCATTTGTGGTAAACTGTCCCCAACTATAGAAACAAAGGAGTTTTTCTCATGGCAATGCATCCTGAAACCATGATGATCGAAGAAGTGATCTTTTCTCTGATCCCCATGCTGGCATCCGGAATTCCCGGCACCCTGCTGAGTATTGCATCCTATGTCCTGACTTCCATGGCACTGTATACCGTTGCTACCCGCCGGGGGATCGGTCATGCCTGGCTCAGCTGGATCCCGCTGCTGAATGTGTGGATCATCGGTTCCCTGTCCGACCAGTACCGGTATGTGGTGAAGGGCAAGTATAAATCCAAGCGGAAGTGGCTGCTGATCCTGACGCTGCTGAACGTGCTGTGTGGTATCTGCGCTGTTGTTGGCATCGCTGGCATTGCGCTGGATGTGGCAGGGACCATGGTTTACGGTATCCATGACAAAGCAGTGATGCGGCTGATCATGGGGCCGGTTATGGGAATCGCCGGTCTGGCCCTGCCCATTGCAGGGTTGTCCATTGCGGTCACCGTGATCCGTTTTATGGCGATGTATGATCTTTATTCCTCTATGGATCCCGCTAACAGCGTGATGTTCCTGGTGCTGAGCATTTTGTTTCCCTTTACGGAACCTTTCTTCCTGTTTTTCAGCCGGAACAAGGACGAGGGTATGCCGCCCCGCAGGCAGGAGCCTGTCTATGAGCAGCCCCAGTGGCAGCCTCAGGAGCCTGCCGCTGATCCCTGGGAAGAAAACAAGGATTATCTGTAACAGCAAGAACCCGGATGCAAAGCATCCGGGTTCTTTTTTATGGTTATTTCAGCAGAGTGGCAGGGATCTCCTGGGCCATCCGTTTGTAGCCGGCGGCGCTGGGGTGGAGATGGTCGCCGGAATCGTATTCCGGGAAGAAATAGTCCGGCATGACCGGATCGCGCAGGGCCTTGTCAAAATCGATGCAGCCATCGATCAGGTCGGTGGTGCGGATGAACTCGTTGTAGGCGTGGCGCATTTCCTGCCGGAAGGGGGCGTCGGTGCGCCAGCCGCCCATGGGCAGCAGGGTGCCCACATAGACCTTGTAGCCATAGCTCCTGGCTTGGGCGATGTAGCTCTTCAGACCGTTTATCAGCTCCTCTACAGTGGGCAGATCGCTCATGGGCCGGAAGATGTTTTTGTCGGTGCCTACAGGATGGATGATGTCATTGATACCCTGCTGGATGATGACGGTGTCGGCGCCTTCCGTGGGTACTTCATGATGGAACCGGTGCTCACCGGAAAGACCGTAGGACTCATATTGCAGGCAGTGGTATTCCCGCAGGATCCGGGAGCCGGAGGTCGCCCGGCGGATGATGGCGGTTTTGTCGTAGCCCTCCACGAAGCAGCGGACAGCCAGCTCATCAGGCCAGTCCTGGGCGGTGATGGAGTCGCCGTAGCAGACGATGGCCCGGTTTTCCGCGCCGGTCAGCACGGAAACATTGCACAGGAAATAGCACAGGTGGGTGGTGCGGCAGTTGTCTGCGGAGATGTCTGCGTTTTCCGTCTGGTCGCCGTTGGCATAGAGACCTTCAGACAGGGGACCGCAGGTATAGACCACACTGCGCATCAGGGTGAAGTCCTTCAGATAGAAGCTGACCTGCATCAGCTCACCGCCATGGATGCAGACCGGCAGGGGATCGGAGACTGTGTTTTCGCCGGCGGGAATGGTGACGGCCCGCTGACCACCGAAGTGGACGGGGTAGAAACAGCCGTCATAAAGCACAGTGACCTTCTCCAGAGAGATGGGCTCGGTTCCGCAGTAATTGTCAAAGGTGAGCCGGACGGCGCTGCAGGTGAAGGATGAAATGATGGGATAGCGCAGTGTAATATCCTTGGCATACCGCTCCGGACGGTTTTCTGCCACAGAAACGGCGTTGCCCCACACGCTGACCCATTTTGTGTTCTGCTCCATGATGTTCTCTCCTCTTTGTTGATTACTGATATCATACGATAATCCGGCAGAAAAAGCCAGTATTTTCTTTTGATGCGTTGGACTTTTCTTGCGTTCTTTTGAATTTTATGCTACCATAAACCCATTCTATGAAATACGAGGGGGATCCCTATGCAGTACCGCAATGACAAATACGGCAATCCGCTGTCGGTTCTGGGCTTCGGCTGTATGCGCTTTCAGCGAAAAGCCGGCGCCATCGACATGGCTGAGGCGGAAAAGGAGATCATGCTGGCCTATGAGAACGGCGTGAACTACTTCGATACCGCTTACATTTACCCCGGCAGCGAGGCTGCCATCGGTGAGATCTTTGAGCGCAACGGCATCCGCAAAAATATCCACATCGCCACCAAGCTGCCCCACTACCTTATCAAAAGTGTGGCGGGGATCGAAAAGCTGTTTCAGGAGGAACTGAAGCGGCTGCGCACTGATTATGTGGATTACTATCTGATGCACATGCTGAACGATGCCGATACCTGGCAGCGGCTTCTGGACATGGGCGTAGGGGAGTGGATCGCCGAAAAGAAACGCAGCGGCGCCATCCGGCAGATCGGCTTCTCTTATCACGGCAACTCCGAAATGTTTTGCAGGATCGTGGATGCCTATGACTGGGATTTCTGCCAGATCCAGTACAATTATCTGGACGAACATTCCCAGGCAGGCCGCCGGGGACTGAACCATGCCTATGAAAAGGGTATCCCCGTCATCATTATGGAGCCTCTGCGGGGCGGCAAGCTGGTGAATATGCTGCCGGAGGAGGCAAGGAAGATCATCCGCGGCTGTGATCCTGCCCACACCCCTGCCCAGTGGGCCTTCCGCTGGCTGTGGGATCAGGAGGCTGTAACGGTGGTGCTTTCCGGCATGAATACCCAGGAAATGGTGCTGGATAACATAAAAACCGCTTCTGAAACAGAGGTGGGTTCCCTGACGGATGCGGACCAGGCCATGCTGCAGCAGGTGGTTCAGGCCATCCGGCGGGGTATGAAAGTGGGCTGCACCGGCTGCGGTTACTGTATGCCCTGCCCCAAGGGTGTGGACATTCCCGGTACTTTCGCTGCCTGGAACCAGTACTATGCGGAAAGTAAATTCAGCGGTTTCCGGGAGTATCTGATGTGTACCGCTCTGCGGAAAAATACCGCCTCCGCATCCCAGTGTATCGGCTGCGGCAAATGCGAAAAGCACTGCCCCCAGAATATCCAGATCCGGGACATGCTGAAGCAGGCGGGAAAGGATCTGGAGAATCCTGCGTATAAAGTCGTTAAGAAAGCGGCAGGCTGGTTCGTCCATTTTTAAGAGGTAGCGCGATGAAGTATTTTGAGAAGCGCCCTATGGTGCTGATCCTCGTGGGCATTCTGGGCATTTCCATGTCCTCCATCCTGATCCGCTACTCCACGGCCCCTTCGGCGGTCACCGCTTCCTGGCGGCTGCTGTGGACGGTGATCCTGATGAGTCCTGTGGTGCTGGGCAAAAAGCAGGTGCGGCAGGAACTGTTTTCCGTGGAGAAAAGGACTGCTGCCCTGAGTCTGCTCAGCGGCGTATTCCTGGCAGTGCATTTCTGGTTCTGGTTTGAATCCCTGCGTATGACTACCGTTTCCAGCGCTACTACCATCGTCAGCACGGAAGTGATCTGGGTCTCCATCGGCTTTTTCCTGTTCCTGAAGGGCAGACTCTCCCGGAAAGCGGTGGCGGCCATTGCAGTAGCCTTCACAGGAAGTGCCTGCATTGCCTTTGCCGATTCCGGAGCAGGAGGCACCCATCTCCGGGGCGACATTCTGGCACTGCTGGCAGCCATTGCCGTGGCGGTGTATATGCTGCTGGGCCGTATCGTCCGGGCGAAGGTTTCCAATTCGGTGTATACCTATCTGGTGTACATCGCCTGTGGTGCGGGACTGGTGCTGATGAGCGTTTTTCAGGGTCAGGGTCTCTTTGTCTATGGCCTCAACGGTATTCTCATCGGCCTTGCGCTGGCGGTTTTCTCCACCATTCTGGGCCACAGTGTGTTCAGCTGGTGCCTGAAATATTTTTCGCCCTCTTTTGTTTCCGCCTGTAAACTCTGTGAGCCGGTGGTATCCTCCATCCTGGCGGCATTTCTGTTCCGGGAGATCCCCGGCCCGGTGCAGCTTGTGGGCTGTCTGCTGATCCTTGGCAGCGTGCTGTACTATTCCAGACTGGAAGAAAAGTGATCCGGGGCAGGAGCGCCGCTGTGCATATTCCCGGCAAGCAGAGCCCCAGTGGATGCCCGGCCTGATAATACAGAAAAAAACCGGCAGGCCATTCAGCCTGCCGGTAAATTTATGGAATTCTTACGAAGGAACAGCCCGCGGTTCCTTACGGTTTTTGTCAGAAGGAAGCTTCAAAATAATACCATCTGTCCAGAAGCCGGATGGTGATACCATGATTGTCACCACCAGCATTCCATGTCCATTGCCCGGCGCTTCTTTCCGTGAGGGAAACATCGGTGTTCTGAAAAGCAAGAGGGACATCATCGGGAGAATAGTAGCAGCCATAGTAGGTATCGCCCAGAGCGGACAGGATAAACTCTGTCATGGGGTGATCTCTGTTCCAACTGTTGACGGCTTTGTAACCAAAGAGAACTGCGTCATCTGCCGGAACACCGTGTCCGGCGGCCAGACTTTCTTCCACCTGGCTGTGATAAAGCCCCACAAATAACCGGACACGGTTTTTGGGGAGGGATAGCGCGGTGATACAAACCAACAGCAGTATCGTGAGGATCAGAAAAACGGATCTGCGATTTTTCAAAAGGATCCCTCCTTTATGATGGTGATTCCACCATAGCACGAAATAAGGAATATACTGTAGGAAACATTTGGATTCTTCTAAAAAATCAACCCAAGGTCCTTTTTCCACTGCAGGATTCGCATGACTGAGGCGTCCAGCTGTGCCATGGGGATGCGTCCATCCTGAACGGCTTCCAGCACAGCGGGGTACTGCACATGGTATTCCGAACTGCACAGCAGGTCATTTCCTGCCAGAACTGCCAATACGGCAGCCTCCTCCGGGCCGTAGATATCGGAAATGGCCTCCATCGCCAGATCATCGGTGATGATGACACCGCTGAAGCCCATGGTATTGCGAAGATAGTCATGCACCGCAGGGGAGAGGGAGGCGGGCAGCTCTTCATCGAAGGCCGCAACGATGGTATGGCTTACCAGAATGGCATCGGCGCCTGCCCGGATGCCCTCTGCGAAGGGGATCAGATCGGCGTTCTCCAGTTCTTCCAGCGGCCGGTCATCCAGAACCAAACCAACATGGGTGTCATCGTTGTTGCCATAGCCGGGAAAGTGCTTCAGAACGCTGCCCAGACGGTGCTGCTGATAGATCTGCAGCGTATTGGCGGCGAAGCGGCCGGTTACCTCCGGGCTTTCCCCCAGAGAGCGGTCATACATAAACGCATCGAAGCGTGTGGTCACATCGCAGACCGGCCCCATGGCTACATTGACGCCCAGACTGTGCAGCAGGGAAGCTTTTTCCGTTTCTGCTGCCAGCACGGATTCCATGCCGCCCCGGGTATAGCTTTCCCGGGGGGAAGGGAACCGGGAATGGCGGAAGGCAGGGTGACTGCTGACCCGGCAGACGCTGCCGCCTTCTTCATCCACCGCGATCAGAAGGGGAATGGGAGAAGAAAACTGCCACAGGGCGATTTTCTCTTCCATGGAATCCGGTGTTTCATTGTCGAAATCCTGGCCAAACAGGAGATATCCGCCCAGATGAAAGCGCGTGATGTCATCTGCTGCACCGGAATCCGGACACCGGGCCAGAAACAGCTGTCCTGTCTTTTCCTCCGTGGTCATGGCATCAAGCAGATTCTGCATGGGATCTGCAGAGGAAGGCACAGCTGGGGACAGGGAAACGGACTGAGTGGCGGGAGGGATGGAAGATATGGTCATTTCCGGCTGGGGCTGGCTGCTGCAGCCTGCCAGCAGGAAAGAAATCATCAGAAGCAGGGAAATAAGTCGCATGTCGTCACCTCCCGGGTATTATAGCGGAAAAAGCTGCGTTGGGCAAGAAAAAAGAGCCTTCAGGCCCACCAAAAGCAAAAAGAAATGACCCTTGACTGAAGTTTCTTTCAAAATCTTCAATCAAGGGTCACTTCTGTTCAATCTTGGTATCTAACATCATTGGTTAACCTCTCTTTCTACGGAATAGACATCTGCTTTCTTCTAAATCCGTTCCCTTACCACGTTCTCTTTTGTCACAGACCCTTCAGCGGGTTATTCTTATGTGTGGGAGTATTTTATCGGAAACAAATGTCCTTAGCCCAGTTTATAACTTATGGCATTTTAAGAGTTACCTTGTACATTGGTATCACCCTTTCTGACTATAATTTAACACAGTCCAGGGAAAGATGCAAGATGGAAAACTGGACAAAATGACGGGAAGAGTGTGGTGCAAAAGGTAAAAAATGGACATTTCGACGAAAAAGGAGTTGACTTTCCAGGGAAGAATATAGTATAATAAATTTGTTCGGCGGGCCGTATGGCCCGCCGGTTTTTTTATCTTTTTTCGCCGAAAAAGAACAATGCCAGCATGCCGGGGCCCACATGGGCGCCGGTGAAGGGCTCATGGGCGCAGACGATCAGCTCTCTGGGACGGCAGATCTCGCAGATCCGCTCCGCCAGCAGCTCTGCCTCTTCCGGGCAGTCGCCATGGGAAATGGCGATGCGCTGATTTTCCGGATGGATGGCGCGGGTGCGGTACAGCTCCACGATCTCGTCCATGGCTTTCTTCCGGCCGCGGCATTTTTTGAGAGCAACGATATGTCCCGTGGGATCGCCCCACAACAGGGGCTTGATATTCAGAACGGTTCCGATGGCGGCAGTTGCGCCGCTGACCCGACCGGTGCGTTTCAGGAAGTTCAGATCGTCCACAGTGAAATACTGCAGCAGATGGGGAACCGCGTCATCCAGAATGTCTGCAGCCTCCCGGGCGGTCTTGCCCTCTGCCCGCAGCTCAGAAGCGCGGCAGGCCAGCAGACCGGGGCCGAAGCCGGCGCCCAGAGAGTCCACTACCCGGACAGTGCGCTCCGGAAACGCCTCCTGCAGCTCCTCTGCAGCGATCCGGGCAGCCTGAATGGTGCCGCTGATGCCGGAGGACATGCCGACATAGATCACATCCCGGCCCTGCTCCAGTTCCGGCTGGAAGTGGGTCATGAACAGATGGGTATTCAGCAGACTGGTCTTCATTTCGGAGCCGCTGCGCAGTTTGTCATAATACCCATGGGCATCGAAGGCGTCGATATCTCCTTCGTAGATACCCGGTTCTCCGTCCAGAACATAGCTGCAGGGCAGAACCCGGATCTCCAGCTGACGAAGCAGGCTTCCCGGCAGATTGGAGCAGCCATCGGTAAAAACAGTAAATTGCATAGTGTTCCTCCGTGTTATATTATTTATCAAATAACATAAAAGATTTGTGGGGTCCTGTAAAGAAACCTTGCCAAAACGGAAGAAACAGGAGAGAGAAATCCGGAATTCTACCGCCGGTAGAGAAGAAAAACCGGAGATGCCGCCTGCATCTCCGGTTTTTTTATCGGGGCAGGGAAGCGAAGATCGCTTCAGCACAGCGGACAGCCTCCATGGCGTCCTTGGTATAGTGGTCGGCGCCGATGGCGGCGGCATATTCCGGATTCAGCACGGCACCGCCCACCATGATCCTGCACCAGGGGGCATGGATGCGCAGCTGGCGGATGGTCTCTTCCATGGCAGGCACTGTGGTGGTCATCAGGGCGCTGAGGCCGACAATAGGCGCGCGAAGCTCCGTCACCTTCCGGACGATCACTTCCGGAGCCACATCCCGGCCCAGATCACAGACATCAAAGCCATAGTTTTCCAGCAGCAGCCTGACGATATTTTTGCCGATGTCATGGATATCGCCCTGGACAGTGGCCAGCACAAAGCTGCATTTTCCGCCATTGCTGTCTGCGGGCATGGCGGCTTTGATCTGTTCAAAAGCAGCCTTCGCGGCTTCAGCGCTCATCAGCAGCTGGGGAAGGTAGACGGTTTTGCTTTCAAAACCCATACCTACCGCATTGAGTGCGGGGATGATCTCCTCCTGTACCAGATCCAGCGGCTTCCGGGAGGACAGCAGCTGAACGGTGGCGGCGGCTGCCGGCTCTTTCAGGCCCTTTACAATGGCCCTGTGCAGATCAGAGCCGGAGACAGAAGGGGCGGCGGCTGCGGGGATATCGGTATTCTTTTGGGCAAAGGCAATGTAGTTCTGGCAGTTTTCATCCAGCCCCATCAGAGCGCAGTAGCCATGGTATGCCTTCTGTATTTCCTGAGAGAAGGGATTGGCAATGGCAGCGGACAGACCATTGGCCAGCGCCAGGGTGAAGAAGCTTCCGTTTAGAATGTCCCGCTGGGGCAGGCCGAAGGAAACATTGGATACGCCCAGAGAGGTGTGGCATCCCAGTTCCCGGCGGATCCGGCGGACCGCCTCCAGCGTCTGAAGAGCCGCCTGAGGATCGGCGCTGACAGTCAGGGCCAGGGGATCAAAGATGATATCCTTCCCGGAAATGCCGTAGCTTTCCGCAGTTTCCAGAATGGAGCGGGCAATGGAAAGACGGCCATCGGCGGTCTCGGGGATGCCGGACGCATCCAGCGTCAGAGCCACCACCAGACCACCGTATTTCTTTACCAGGGGGAATACGGCATCCATGCTTTCCCGCTTGCCGTTTACGGAGTTGACCATGGCCTTGCCGTTGTAACGGCGCAGGGCAGATTCCATGGCAGTGGGATCGCTGGTATCGATCTGCAGCGGCAAATTGGAGATGGCCTGCAGTGCGCAGACGGCATTGGTCAGCATGGTGGTTTCGTCAATTTCCGGCAGACCCACGTTTACATCCAGAATATGGGCGCCCTGTTCCTCCTGGGCAATGCCCTCTTTCAGAATGTAATCCATATCTCCGGCACGGAGGGCTTCCCGGAACCGCTTTTTGCCGGTGGGATTGATCCGTTCGCCGATAAAGACAGGCTTATCACCGAAGACTACTGCGTGGGTATAGGAGGAAGCCATAGTGAAATGCTTCACAGTTACCGGCACAGGCACAACATCTGCGGCAGCGGCAGTCAGTGCGTAAAGATAGGCAGGCGTGGTGCCGCAGCAGCCACCTGCGATCCGGACACCTTTGCGGAGCAGCTCTGCCACATCATCCGCAAATTCATCAGGCGTCACGTCAAAAACGGTTTGTTCGCCCACAGCCCTGGGCAGACCGGCATTGGGCTTCAGCAGGACAGGAACAGAAGCGTATTTCAGATACTCCTCCACCACAGGAGCCAGGGCTTTGGGGCCCAGAGAGCAGTTGACACCGATGGCATCGGCGCCCATACCCTCCAGCATGGCGATCATGGCGGCGGGGCTGGCGCCGGTCATCAGCTTACCATCCTCACCGTAGGCATTGGAGACGAAAACGGGAAGGGAGCTGTTCTCCTTTGCAGAGAGCAGCGCAGCCTTGGTCTCATAGCTGTCGTTCATGGTCTCAATGAAGATCAGATCCGCGCCGTATTTTGTACCCAGCCGGACGGTTTCAGCGAAAACGGAAACAGCTTCCTCAAAGTCCAGATCGCCGTAGGGCTTCAGCAGCCGTCCCAGAGGGCCGATATCCAGGGCCACCCATTTGGGCTGGGTGCCGGTGCTCTCCCGGGCGGCTTTCCGGGCATTTTCCACGGCAGCACGGACAATGGAATCCAGTTCCTCCCGGGAGAATTTCAGGCAGCTGGCGCCGAAGGTGTTGGTGTTTACAACATTGCTTCCGGCGTCGAAATAGTCCCGGTGGATCCGGGTGATGATTTCCGGATGGGTCAGATTCCAGGTTTCCGGCAGTTCACCGGGCTTCAGCCCCTGGCTTTGGAGCAGGGTGCCCATACCGCCGTCCAGAAACAGCAGATTGTCTTTTGTAAATTCCAGAATATTCATGGTATTCTCCTGTGGATGCAGTCGGTTTTGGGGCAGCTGGGGCATCCGGTAGTAGGATGGCCAGCGGCTTCGGGGCCAAGACCCACAATGGCTGTGACGGACTTGGAGGGTGACATCAGAAGACTGTCGTTCAGGGTCAGGCCGATCCGCCGGGCACAGTCAAGACTTTGGAAAATATCCCGCTGCAATTCAAGCGGCAGATCCCCGTAGCCGGGGCTGAACCGGGGCGCGGTGCGAAGACCTGCGCAGAGGGCTTCCTGCCGGATATGATCGCAGAAAACATCGCAGAGGGCTTCAATCCGTTCTGCGCCGATGGCCTGCAGCATAAGTCCCTTTGCCGGGGAAAGAATACCGTACCGGGCGATGAGCCGGTCCAGCGGAAGTCCCACTGTGGCGGCAAAAAGGATGATCCGGTCACAGCCGGCAAGGTTTTTTTCCAGCGAGGCAGACTGAACTTGAGCAAAGCCCAGATCCAGGTGATCTGGCCTCCGGACAATGGGGAATTCCTGCCAGCACACCTTGCCGCTGAGAGCCGGTGCAGCTTCTGCCAGCGCCTCTTCCAGCAGGGCAGTCAGTTCCGGGGCATGGGTTCTGGCCCCGGCATAGCGCAGGATCTCCCGGCGGCAGGGCTCCGGCAGGGGAAAGATCCCGCTCAGAACAGTGTGCGGCATCATTTCAGCATTTCGGATACGTTGCTCTGGATCTGCTCCGCGACTTCCGGCTTGTTCATGGAGTAGACATGGACATTGTTGATGCCATTGGCATACAGGTCAATGATCTGGTCGGTGGCATAGATGATGCCGGCCTGCTTCATGGCAAAGGGATCGGAGCCAAACTTGTCCACCAGAGCCTTGAACCGCTGGGGAATGAAGGAGCCGGACAGTTTGATGGCCCGGTCGATCTGCTTGGCATTGGTGATGGGCATGATGCCGGCCACCACGGGAACGGTAATACCTGCTTCCCGGATCTTATACAGGAAGTTGTACAGCAGATTGTTGTCGAAGAACATCTGAGTGGTCAGGAAGGAAACACCTGCATCCACTTTTTCCTTCAGGTGGAGAATGTCCTCTTTCTGATTGGCGCTTTCGGGATGCACTTCCGGATAGCAGGCGCCGCCGATGCAGAAATCGCCGCTGGCTTTCAGCTCATGGATCAGATCCACGGCATGGCGGTAGTGCCAGTTGCTGCGGTCGGCGCCGATCTGCTCCGGGGTCAGATCGCCCCGGAGGGCCATCACATTTTCGATTCCGGCCTCCTTCAGTTCTGTGATGCGCTGCCGCACGGTTTCCCGGGTGGAGGAAACGCAGGTCAGATGGGCGACAGTGGGGATGCCGTAATCCTGCTCGATGTGGCGGGCGATCTCCAGGGTGTACTTGCTGGTACCGCCGCCGGCACCGTAGGTGACGCTCATAAAGGCGGGGTGCAGCAGCGCCATGGCTTCTGTGGCGTGGGTAACTGTTTCGATGGAAGAGTCCGTTTTGGGCGGGAACACCTCAAAGGACATGGACAGTTTGTTTTTTGCAAAATGTTCGGTAAGTTTCATAGCCATTTCTCCCCATAATAAATGTATAAAATCTATCATAGCACAGAAAAAAAGCAATGTAAACATGAACACCCGAAAAAACAGTGAAACCCCCTGGTTTTCGGAAAAAATACAAGAATGGCAAAGAAACAGAAAAGAAAAGATTGTGTTTCGCCTCGGCTTGTATTATAATTACTTTATCTGCGCTTTCAGGGAGCAAAAACATGAAGACGATCTATATTCTGCTGACCAGAACCCAGTCCATTCTGTCCCGGACGGTTCGGTTTATGACCCATGATACCTATACCCATGCGGCCATCGCCTTCGATGAGGATATGCATGTACTCTACAGCTCTGCCCGGTGGGACGGAAACAATATGTTCCCCTGCGGTCCCTGCCGGGAGTATCTGCACAAGGGATTCTATGCCCGGCACAAGACTCCCTGCGCCGTTTATGCGCTGCAGGTGGAGGATGATGTCTATGACCGGGCCAAAGCAGAGGTGGCGGAAATCATTGCCAATCAGCAGCAGTACCATTTCAACATCATCGGTCTGATGCTGTGCCGGATGCACATTCCCTTCCGCCGGAAGACCTACTTTTTCTGCTCCCAGTTTGTAGGGGAGATCCTGCACCGCAGCGGCGCCCTGGAACTGCCCCGGGATCCCTGCCTGATTCGTCCCAGTGACTATACCCGGCTGCCCCAGCTGAAATTCCGCTGGCAGGGCTATACCAGCCAGGTTAAGCGCGCATTCGGAGGTAACCTGATTTGAAGACTGCCCCATCCTATCCCATCGACAATTCTGCCATTTTGTATCTGGCCCAGATGGGGCCTGACCATACCAATGTTTACCGGTTTTCCCTGACGCTGGCAGAGCCGGTGTGCCCGGAACTGCTGCAGCAGGCGGCGGACCGGATATGTCCCCGGTTTCCCACAATCTTTGCGGGCTTCCGGGAGGGAATCTTTTCCTACGCCGTAATCCCGGCGGTGTCTGCGCCCCGGGTACAGGCAGACCCCGGTCTGCTGAAGACCATGACCCGGTCCGAAATGAACCGCTGCGCATACCGGATCTATTATGACAGCCATGAGATCGCCATTGAAGCCTTCCATGCCCTGACCGACGGCTATGGCGCCATTGCTTCCTTCCGGACACTGGCAGCGGAGTATCTGTTCCTGCGCTATGGCATCGACTCCCCCGAACGCAGCGGTATGCTGGAAAGCGGCGAACCGGACTGGCAGGAAGAACTGCGGGATGCCTATCTGGATCATGCCGGGGGAAAACCCTCCGGTGTGCCCAACCGGCAGGCCTATCAGCTCACCGGTGAAAACCGGGACTGGCGGGTGAAGGCATCCGTGGAACCCTTCTCCACCCGGCAGCTGCTGGATGCCGCAAAGGAAAGCGGCATTTCCGTAACTGCCATGCTCTCCGGTATTATGGCAGAAGCCATTATGGAGCTGCAGCGAAAAAACAGCCCTTCCGGACGGGAGAAGCCGGTGCGGATCATGGTGCCCATTGACCTGCGGCGGAAGTTCCCCAGCAGGACGCTGCGGAACTTTATTCTCTATGCACTGCCCACCATGGAACCGGAAGAAGCGCAGCTGCCCCGGCGGGAGCGGCTGCAGCGACTGCACCATCAGCTGCGGCAGCAGACGAGCCGGGATGCCCTGGCACCTCAGATCGCCCGGAATGTGCGGCTGCAGGCCAGCTGGTGTTTCCGCATGATCCCGCTGAAGCTGAAATGCTTTGCCATGCGGCTGGCCTACAGATTTTTCGGCGAGTGCAATTCCAGCATCACCCTGACTAATCTGGGCCCGGTGCCGCTGTCGGAGGAGCTGAAACCCCATATCCAAAAGATCGAGGTCCATCTGACGCCCCGAAGAGGGTCACCCTATAACTGCGCCCTGATTTCCTGCGGGGATACCACCTGCATCAGCATCACCCGTTTCGGTGCAATGCCGGAGCTGGAAGAATTGTTCTTCAGCAAGCTGCGCAGCGTGCTGGAAGTGTAAACAATCCTTTATCGCATGACGCTCTGCCCCTGTTTTCAGGGGCAGTTTTTCTTTTGCAAGTGATTGCATCCAACTGTGCTTTTCGGTATAATGGCAGAAAAAGGAGGGGATCTCATGAAGGAAATCCGGCTGGGTACCATAGGTACCGGCGTCATTGTGGAGCAGTTTCTGGATCAGGTAGTCAGAACAGAAGGCATCTGCCTGAGGGCGGTCTATTCCAGAAAGTATGACAAGGGTTCTGCACTGGCGGAAAAATACGGCGCGGGGCAGGTATATACAGATCTTGACAGCTTTTTTTATGCAGAGGAAATGGACTGCGTCTATATCGCCAGTCCCAATATCCTGCACTATCCCCAGACGAAGCAGGCGCTGCTTTCCGGCAAGCATGTCCTGTGCGAAAAGCCCTTCTGCACCACGGTAAAGCAGGCGGAAGAACTGTTTGCCCTGGCGGAGGAACGGGGACTTCTGCTGATGGAGGCGGTACCTACCGCGTTTCTGCCCAATTTGAATGTGATCCGGGAGCAGCTGCCCAAGATCGGAAAGCTGCGGCTGGTGCAGGGTAACTACAGCCAGTATTCCAGCCGCTATGACGCCCTGCGGCAGGAACAGGCGCTGCCCAATGTATTCAATCCCGCTTTCGCAGGCGGCTGCCTGATGGATCTGAACTACTACAACGTGTATCTGAATGTGGCTCTTTTCGGAAGTCCGGATCGGGTGCAGTACTGGCCAAATCTCCACAGCGGCGGCGTGGATACATCCGGTATCCTGATCCTGCAGTATCCCGGCTTTGTCAGCCAGGCTTCCGGCGCAAAGGACACCTGGTACGACAGCGTATTCACCATCCAGGGGGAGGACGGCTTCATCCAGATCCCCGGCGGCAGCAACGGTCTGCGGCAGGTGCGGGTGGTGACAAAGACCACGGATGAGACCTTCGACCTGCAGAGCGATCCTGCCCGGTTGTCCTATGAGGTGCGCAGAATGACGGACATCCTCCTGCGGGAAGACCGGGAGGCGATCAGCAGACTGCGCAGCACCACCCTTGCGGTGATAGCGGTGCTGGAAGCGGGCCGGAAGTCCGGCGGCATCCGGTTCCCCGGTGAAGAATGGTAACAGCGGGGCGGCCCATAAGCGGCCGCTCTGTTTTCGTCATTTTATACGACAAAAAGGAACTGAAATTGGTACAGATGACGGTTTTTGGCTTGGAATGGCTGTAGCCCTTGACAAATAAACGTCAAAAAAGTATTATAAATTACGTAATTATGAATATTCCGACGTGTTACTGTTCGATCAGGCATGAGTTCCCCATTTTAACATGGTGAAGTCATGCCCTTTTTTGTTATTTGGATGGAGAAAATGGGGAGAAAAGTTTGGTTTTCTCTGGAATTTGGGGTAACGGTATGAAGGCGAACAAGGTTTATAACAACAATGCGGTGGCAGCGGTGGTTCCGGACGGCAGGGAAGCCATCCTGGTGGGCTCCGGCATCGGCTTCGGCAAGCGGCCCGGAGATGTCATCGATCAGAAAAAGATCCAGAAGATCTACTATATCCAGGACGAGCTGCAGTCCCGGTTCCTGCAGCTTCTGAAGGATGCCCGGCCGGAGGCGCTGCAGGCGGCGGAGGATATTCTCCACCATGCCAGAAGCCAGGGCCTGGAGCTGAAGAACCAGCTGATCCTGTCCCTGACGGATCACATCTGCTTTGCATTGGAGCGGGCGGAGCAGGGCACCCGGCTGCCCTATCTGATGCTGTCGGAAACCAAAATGATGTATCCCAAGGAGTTTGAGATTGGCCGCTGGGCTCTGGAGCGGATCGCTGCGCTGTGCGGCACAGAGCTTCCCCAGTACGAGGCGGGCTATATCGCATTGCAGCTGGCCTCCGCCGAAATGAACGGCGAAGAAGTTTACGACAGCCTGAAGCTGGTCAATGGCGTCATAGAGATCATCAAAGAGGTCTATGACATTGAACTGAACCCCGACGATGTGGATACCATCCGGCTGACCACCCACCTGAAATTCCTGGCCCAGCGGATTCTCCGCCGCTCCCAGTGGAATGATGATGACATGGACGGCCTTTACCAGATGCTGCTGTTCCGGCATGCCAAAAACCGGGACTGCATTGCCCGCATCACCGCTTACATTCGGAATCACTTTTCCTATGAGCTCAATCATCAGGAAAAAGTATATTTAATGATTCACCTCAGCAAAATATTAAATTAAAGGAGAAGAAACGTATGAAGAAGATCATGAACACTCTGGAAGTGTTCGCCAAAGCAATGGTACAGCCCCTGATGTACCTGTCTGTTGCCGGTATGATTCTGGCAATCGGCTCCCTGCTCACCAACACCACCGTCACCGGCCTGCTGCCCTTCCTGGCCTGGGGCCCCTTCCAGGTGGTCGGCAAGCTGATGTATGAAACCATGATGATCCTGATCAACAATCTGGGTCTGCTGTTCGTCATCGGTATTCCCGCTGCTCTGGCAAAGCGGGACAAGCATCAGGCTGCTCTTATCGGCTTTATGTCCTACCTGATCTACCTGAAGACCTCCAACCTGATGCTGATCGAAACCGGCAAGCTGGCCGAAGCATCCGGCATGCTGGGCCTGTTCGGCACCGGTCAGGCTTCCATCCTGGGCATTCAGGTTGTCGATATGAGCGTCTTCGGCGGCATCCTGCTGGGCTGCCTGGTGGGCTGGGTCTTCAACAAGACCTGCGAAAAGAAGTTCGGCGGCGCTATGCAGATCTACTCCGGCGTTCGCTTCTCCTTTGCCTGCATGGTGGCCGTCTCCATCCTGTTCGGTGTGGTGTCCAACATTGTCTGGCCCGTTGTTCAGGGTGCAATCTCCGCCATGGCCAACTTCATCAAGAGCACCGATGTCTTCGGCCTGTTCGTCTACGGTTTCCTGGAGCGCTTCCTGATCCCCACCGGCCTGCATCACCTGGTTTACACTCCCTTCCAGTTCACGGACCTGGGCGGTGTTCTGAATCTGGGCGAGACGGTTGTGGCAGGTGCTTACCCCATCGTCATGACCGAGCTGCAGATGGGCGTTCCTTTCTCTGACTCCATCTACTACATGGCCATCGGCTTCACCAAGATGTTTGGCTACATCGGCATCGGCGCTGCCTTCATCCATACCGCATATCCCCATAACAAGAAGCGTACCGCTGCCACCATTATTCCTCTGGTGGTCACCGCCTGCCTGGCTTCCATCACCGAGCCCCTGGACTTCATGTTCATCTTCGTGGCTCCCGTTCTGTATGTCCTGCATGCCTGCATCGCCGGTCTGTTCATTGCTCTGCTGAAGATCTGCGGTGTCACCGCTTTCTGCGGCGGCAACATGCTGGCATCCATCCTGATGAACCTGTCCGCCGGTGTGGAGCGCACCCAGTGGCCCATCATGCTGGCTCTGGGCGTGGCTCAGATCCTGCTGTACTTCTTCCTGTTCAGCTTCCTGATCAAGAAGTTCAACTACAAGACCCCCGGCCGTGAGGACGACCTGTCCGAGACCAAGAACGACAAGACCCCTGAGAAGGTCTTCAACGGCAATGCTGATGCCAAGTTTGTGGTGGAAGGCCTGGGCGGCAAGGACAACATCAACACTGTTGAGAACTGCTTCACCCGTCTGCGTGTCAATGTCAAGGACGCTGCACTGGTCAACGACGAGCTGATTAACAAGACTCCCAACTCCGGCATCATCAAGAAGGGCAATGATATCCAGGTTGTTTACGGCCTGCAGGTCGCCGATGTCCGCAAGAGCGTGGAAGACTACCTGAACATCCTGTAATTTGATTCTGCGCATACCTTTGTGCGTTACATACTATTAACGGAGGTATTTTATCATGATTATCACTATTATCGGCGGCGGCAGCACCTTCACCCCCGGTATTGTCAAGTCCATCGCCCTGCGTAAGGAAGAGCTGGGTGTGGATGAGATCCGTCTGTTTGACCTGGACAAGGAACGCCAGGACAAGGTGGCTGTGGTTGTTAAGTGGATCCTGGACGAGGAACTGAAGTCCGGCATCAAGCTGACCGTCACCTATGATGTGGAGGAGGCCTACACCGACGCCGACTTCATCTTTGCACAGATGCGCGTGGGCAAGTACGCTCTGCGTGAACAGGACGAGAAGATCCCCCTGAAGCACGGCTGCGTGGGTCAGGAGACCTGCGGCTGCGGCGGTCTGGCCTACGGCCTGCGTACCATCTTCCCCATGATGGAAGTTATTGACTACGCTGAAAAGTACGCCAAGTCCTCCCACTGGATCCTGAATTATTCCAATCCCGCTTCCATTGTTTCCGAAGCCTGCCGTGTTCTGCGTCCCAAGGCAAGAATTATCAACATCTGCGATATGCCCATCGCCATCATTGATGTGGTTGCTGCCGCTCTGGAGATCAAGGACAAGGAAAACATCGTCTATGATTACTACGGCCTGAACCACTTCGGCTGGTTCACCTCTATCGAGTACAAGGGCGAGGACATGATGCCCAAGCTGCGGGACTACATCATGGAGCATGAGATCCTGCTGCCCGCTGCCTACCTGAAGGACAAGGCAGCTCTGGCCGGCAAGAAGACCAACCGCCACACCAAGGGCAGCTGGTACTATGTCTGGAAGGGCGTTTATGAGATCATGGCCAACTTCCCCGACACTCTGCCCAACACCTACCTGAACTACTATCTGCAGCAGAAGGAATTCGTGGAGCACTCCGATCCCACCCATACCCGCGCCAACGAGGTCATGGAGAGCCGCGAAAAGAATCTGTTCGACGGTATCGACGAGTACCTGAAGACCGGCGAGGTCAAGGAGACCGTCTTCTATGCCGGCAGCCACGGCGACTGGATTGCTGACCTGGCCATCGCCCTGAAGAACGATACCAAGGCCCGCTTCCTGGTCATCACCGAAAACAAGGGCTGCATCCCCAACCTGCCCTATGACGCCATGGTGGAGGTTCCCGCCTACATCGGCAAGAACGGCCCCGAGGTTCTGACTCAGGATCCCGTGCCGCTGTTCCAGCAGGGTCTGATCATGCAGCAGCTGAACTCTGAGAAGCTGATCGTGCAGGCTGCCATTGAAGGCTCCTATCAGAAGGCTCTGGAAGCCTTCACCCTGAGCAAGACCGTGCCCAGCATGAATGTGGCAAAGGCTGTTCTGGACGACATGATCGAAGCCAACAAGGGCTACTGGCCTGAACTGAAGTAAATTCCTGAAAGAACGCCCCGAACCTGATGGTTCGGGGCGTTTTTGGGCATACTGGTGGTATCACGCAAAAAGGAGCGATTTTATGATCGAACAGGATACCATCAAACTGCTGCGGGAGTGCGATGCCGGCATCAAAATGGGGATCACATCCATCGATGATGTGTTGAGTCATGTAAAAAACCAGAATTTTTATAACAAACTGTCGGACAGTCGGGAGGAGCACCAACGGCTGCAGTGTGAAATCATTCAGCTGCTTGGAAAGTATCAGGACGAAGGAAAGGATCCAAATCCAATTGCCAAAAGCATGTCCTGGATGAAAACCAATGTAAAATTGGGTATAGAGGATTCCGACAATACAATTGCAGATCTGATGATCGATGGCTGCAACATGGGCGTCAAATCTCTAAACAGATATCTGAATCAATATCAGGCAGCTGATGAACAGTCCAAAGATATTGCAAAAAAGCTGAGCCATATAGAGTCCAGGCTGGCAGCGGAGCTAAGACAATACCTGTAATTTGATAATCCCCGAAGACAGCCCTATGTCTTCGGGGATTATTTAGTAAATACTGAGATTCAGTTCCTGGCTCAGAAGCTCCAGAGCACGGATGCCGGCCACGCTGTTGCCTTTTTTGTCCAGAGCGGGGGAGAATACACCAATGCCCATGCGTCCGGGAACCACGCCCAGAATACCGCCGCCAACACCGCTTTTGGCAGGGAAGCCCACACGGAGAGCAAATTCTCCGGAGCCGTCATACATGCCACAGGTGGCAAGGATTGCGTTGACATACCGGGCATGCTTTGCCGGGAACAGCTGCTGTCCGCTGCGGAAATCCCGGCCATGGTTGGCAAAGAGAAACGCGATGTTTGCCAGCTCCACGCAGTTGACCCGGATGGAGCAGGCCCGGAAATAGCAGTCCACAATGTCCTCCACCGGGTCATGGATCATGCCGTAGGCCTTCAGCATATAGGCCAATGCCCGGTTCTTGTTGCCGGTGGCCTTTTCGGAGTGATATACTGCCTCATCCACACCAAGTTCCGGATTTCCGGAGAGCTGACGGGCCAGTTCCAGCAGACGGCAGAACCGTTCCTCATAGGTATCTCCATGGATCAGTGTGCACAGGGCGATGGCGCCGGTGTTGATCATGGGATTGATATGGGCACCGGTGAGTGCCTGATCGCTGTAATTGAAGGCGTCAAAGGGCTTGCCGGTGGCCTCCACACCCACAAGATTCCGTACGGCATCCTCACCGCTGTCCAGCAGAGCCTGCAGAAGAATCAAAGGTTTGACGATGCTCTGCATGGTGAACCGTTCCAGAAAGTCTCCGGCAAAGTTGGCATTTCCTCCGCCGGTATAGAGGCAGATGCCGAATTTTTCCGGGTCTGCCTTGGCAAGCTCCGGAATATAGTTGGCGACAGCCCCCAGTGCGGACAGTGGCGCACAATCGCGGCAGATCTGATGGAGAATGGCGTTCATGGGCAGTACCTCCCGGTTTCTTTTGATGAATGATATCATATTTTGGGGATGTGTGCAATGATTCATTCAGAAAATGCAGCAGGAATTCCTGTTGATTTTTTCCCTGGCATGGTGTATAATACGTTTTCAGTATCCGGGTGTAGCGCAGCTGGTAGCGCGCCTGCTTTGGGAGCCGAGCGACCCGATGTTCCCGGAAAAAACCGCAATCCGAAAAACCGTTGCGGCTCTAGCACTTTTCTCCCTTGACTTTTCAAAAACTGCGGTCTAAAATGGCTTTTGACCACATGTTTGACCACATCTGAAAAATCTTTAACTGAATATCCGGGCTTAGCGAAGTTTGGTATCGCGCTTGATTTGGGTTCAAGAGACCGTGGGTTCAAGTCCCGCAGCCCGGACCAGAACGCACCAGTTTTCATTCTGAAAACTGGTGCGTTTTCTTATAATCTATTACAAACCGAAAACATTTTATAGAAAAAGTGACTTCTGCTTTTTGAAATTCATTCAAATCCGTTTAGTTTTCTATGTATTCCTTGACTTTTCAATGCTTGTATCATACATTATAAATAGTTTTCGGAAGGGAGTGATATTCATGTCAAATTCTACATCAACCCAAGATCCTGCCATTTTCAATACAGCGCAAGAAGAAAAAATTCAGAAACTATTTTCCGCTGAATTGAAAAAGCATACTGACAAGGCCTATAAAAATACAACAATTATTGTATCTACATGTATTGTCATAACCCTTATGGTTGTTGTTTTCAGTATGCTCTATATGGCACAGTTAAAAAGCAGTATGATTATCGATATTAAGGAAGCTGTGAAAAACATTAGTTCTTCCACCGCTGAAACAACAATCCACAGAGATTCCGCTGCTCCTTCTAATGCCATTACAGAACACTCTGTTTCCGTTGAATTAGAAAGCGCCAATCTTCTCAGTGCCGATTATCTTGCCATAGTTCTCTCTATTATAATCTCTCTTGCTGGTGCTTATGTTGTTTTTTTAGGCATGAATCGCTTGAAAATGTACGATGAAAGAATTGATAGCAATCGTTCCGATCTGCTAAAAGAGCTTAATACAATGGTTATTAATCAGGTTTCTGCTGGTCAGGCACAACAACTCGATTCTTTCAAAGCCAAATTTGACAGTAACATCTCAGACTTTAATGACTCTGTCGCAACCGCCAAGAATGAGCTTGACATTCTTAAGCAAAAGCATCTGGATGATATTGAGCAAGCTGGTTCAGGTTTTAATTGGCTTAAAGCAACACTTGAGAACAAAGATATAGATTTAAACCTTCAAACTGTCTCCGACTCCCATAAACTTGTAGAGAAATTACACAATGAACGGCCTAAGAACTATATTGCTCAAATACAAGAAGTTGTACGGCGAGTGTGCGATTATACACTATCTGGCGATGTTGCAGATTATCATAATCTTTCTGCCGAACTCGCTCGCGGAAATATGTATAAGGAAGCTATCGATGTTTTGAAAAAGGGTACAAACTTGTTCCCCAAAGATGCTGATTTGCTTGCTGATATAATTCAGTATGCTACCAAATGTGGTATGCTTGAAGAAGCCAAGGCTGCATATATTGACCTTAATGATGAAAGTGTTAAGAAATCGTGGTCTTGGCGCGGGTATAGCTTCACCAGTGATTACTATCGGGCACAAGGTGATTATGAAAAAGCACTAAAAATGTGCAATGAAGCAATAGAGGTCTTCCCTAACGACGAACATGCATATCACGACAAAGCGGAACTCCTTAGAATTATTCATAGGAATCAAGCAGGCATTGATGAGAGCATTAAAACATTACAAGAAGCGCTTGACCGCAATATCAATTGTCCTGCATGCGCTTTGATGCTTGGCCTTACTTATGCCGATGCTGGCCAGTATGTTGCTGCAATTAATTGCTATAATAGAGCAATTCAGGAACTCGCTCAAGACCAGCCGCATACTTCTGATGCTGTTGTCTTTTTCAATCGAGCCATATGTTATGATCGTATTTTCATGCAAAGCAATCATTCTAATTCGACTAAATTGGATTTTGCAATTCAGGCTTTCAAGGACTATCGAGTAGCATTAGCATTGGGAGAATTAGGTGATTTCAGTATAGTAAACCAGCAACAAGCAATTCATCGCCTAACTATCCTAAGTCAGTATATTCCTGCCAATATTCTAAAGCAGTTTGAATCTGATTCGGACACTGCCGAACAGAAAAAGCTACCAAAAACCTTCTTTAAGCAACTATTCAAATCATCAAGATAATAATTACAACATCTGAAGAATCCCGCAGTCTTGTAAACTGCGGGATTCTTCAAATATATCTATTCTCAAAAGCAACTCCAATCAACGTTCTTTTCACTTTTAGTAACACATTTTATGAGATCGTTCTTAATAGTCAACTTATACTATGGCTTTGCAACACACTCCATTCGCTTTCCATTCTCTTTCACAATTGTCCACTTCACTATATCGATCATGTGTGCCTATTTCCCCAACAAGACAATTGCAATAACAACCAAGGCAACAGTCCAGTTCTAAACCTTAGTCCGCCGGAACCTCCGCCTGGCTTTCTTTGTTTATTGCATCACCATTTCTGACTGGCTTTGCTGTTGGATTTTCTGCTTCTGCTGTTCAATCTCCCTTTTCACTTCCCCAATCATCACCGCTAGTTTTTCTTCGCATTCTTCCTTGGTTTTCGCGTAGACGTTCCGAGAAATCCGTTTGCCATCGGCGCCTTTGGGGGAATATTTTCCCTCCCAGAGGTGGTCGTTGATCTGGTACACGCAGCCGGTACCCCGCTTGCGGTGCTTGGGCTGGTAGGGCTGGAAGCCCCTCTGATCAGTGTGCTGTTTCTTCTCCTCCTGGGGCATCGGGGCATCGGTTTTGCCGATCTGGTGATCGATTTTCACCGCCGCCTGCTTCTGCATGGTGTCGGTAACGTGGGAGTAAATGTCTAGGGTCGTTGCCGAGGAAACGTGGCCAATAATCGTGGACAGAGTCTTCACATCCATGCCGTGTTCCAGTGCCATCGTGGCGAAGGTGTGCCGCAGATCGTGGAACCGCACCACCTTGCACCCTGCCCTCTCCAGGGTCTGCTGCATTCGCCGCCGTGCGTAGCTGGGCACGATAGGCGCATCCTCCTTCACCGGGGACGGGAACATCCACCGGGAATTTATCGTCTTCTTGTATTCCGACAGCACTTTCAGGAGGCTCGGCGGCAGGATGATGGAGCGGATGGAGGACTTGGTTTTCGGCTCCGTAATGACCAGTTCTCTCTCGATAAAGGTAGCAGATTTCGTGATCCGCAGTTCCCCGGTGGTCAAGTTCAGATCCGTCCATTGCAGAGCTAGAATCTCCCCCAGCCGCAGCCCCGTGCCCAGCTCCAGCAGGAACAGTTCGTAGTACCCGTCCTGCTTCGCCTGGATCAGAAACCGCTGCATTTCCTCCTGGGTCAGGATCTGCATTTCGCCGCTTTTCTTGGGCGGCAGCTTGCATCCGGCGGCGGGATTGAACCGGATCAGCCCCTCCTGCACTGCCCGTTTCAGGGCGGCACTGCAGCTTGCGTGGCAGACCCGAACCATCCGGTCGGACAGTCCGGGGCCGTGCTGTTCTACGAAAATCAGCCGTCCGTTGGTCTTCAGCCGGGTGTAGAATTGCTGCAGGTCATTCTGGGTCAGCTTGTTCAGAGGAATCTGCCCAATCTCCGGGATGATGTGCTTGTAGATCCGGTCTTCGTAGCCCACCTGGGTGCGGTAGCTTAGCTGGGGCTTGCAGTAGGTTTCGTACCAGAAAGCGATCCAGTCCCCGAAGGGCATATCCTCCTTACACTTGCGGATCGGTGGGGTGTATTGCTCCTGCAAAACCTTCAGCTTTTCCAGACATTCCTTCTTGGTTTTGCCCAGCACATTCTTGGTTTTCGGCAGGCCGTTGCCATCGTAGCC
>JAFQTF010000013.1 GCA_017409205.1 Oscillospiraceae bacterium
TAAGGTTTTAGAAATTACGGGAGTTGACATTGACAGAGTTGTTGACGGTAAAATTGTCGAGCACGGCGGTTCAACTGAAACCTTTGAGACATTCTGGACAAACGGTTTGATTAAACCAGTATAATACCAATTCCAATTTGTCGAAAAGCAAGGGTGTGCTTCTATACACAGTTCGGTGTAGTGCGTTGAGCGCGCTGCTTGGCGCTTCCAAATGGAGAGCCAAGATCACTGTGAATGTATGGATATAAAAAATGGAGCGTATCGGCATTGATACGCTCCATTAACTGTTTTACAGATACCTGCCGAAGAGGCGGCTTTTGTTATACATTCAGATCCCGGACGGAGGTGCCTTCCAGCAGACCGCCGGACACCAGAACCTGTTCCGTCTGTGTTTCATCGGGATGCTCGATGAGCCGGATCAGCCGGTCGGCGGCAGTGCGGCCGATGGCATAGGCGTTTTGGGTATAGGTGGTCAGATGCATCATCCTGGCCAGATTGATGCAGTCATAGCCCAGCGCGGAGATCTCTCTGTTGAAAACGCTCAGCCTGGGGATGGAACAACCGGCTTCCAGCATGGCATTGTGACCGCCGATGAAGGAAAAGTCATCGGGGAACAGGATGCAGGTAGGGGGATCCGGCAGCTGCAGCAGCTTCCGGGTCGCTTCCTCGCACAGATCGGGGTCGTGGTATACCGAGGGGATGATGTATTCCGGCGGGATCTCCAGTCCCAGATTCTGACAGGCCTGATGGAAACCGGTGAGACGTCCGCGGGTAACGGCGGTATTTTCGCCGTGGATGAAGGCGATCTTCCGGTGGCCTTTGTTGTATGCGTAACGCACCAGCGTATCCACGCCGTTGATATTGTCGGAAAGAATGGCGGTGTGACCTTCGAAAATGTGGTCAATGGTCACCAGAGGGATATCGCTGGCGGCCAGATCCAGGATCCGGGGGTCATTGAAATCCACACAGGCCACCACAATGCCGTCCAGACCCCGGTAACGGCAATGTTTGGTATAGGAATCCGGCTGATTGCCCACATGGCTGTTGATAAAGGTAATGTCAAAGCCGTGGGCCTCTGCCTCTGCCTTGAAGCCCTCCAGAATGGTGGAGAAATACTCATGACCAAGTCCGCTGCGGCGTTCATCCACAAACAACATTCCCAGATTGTAGCTGCGGTTGGTTTTCAGCGCCCTGGCAACGGAGTTTGCCATATAGCCCATTTCCTGAGCGACGGCGCAGATCCGCTTACGGGTCTCCTGCCCGATATCCTTCTGGCCGTTCAGCGCTTTGCTGACGGTTGCCACGGAAACTCCGCACCTTTTTGCTATGTCTTTCATGGATACCATAAGCAGTCTCCTTCCGGGATAGCAATCTTCCCACTATATATACGTAATGATATCGCGGCTGATTTTAAAATGCAAGAATAATTTGGGTAACTGTCCAGAAATAACATGTTTTTCAGCGGGATTTACAGGATAAGTGTTTGAATATTGTGAAATTTGACCGCAAAAGGAATATTTTGGAAAATACAGCTTTTTTAACAAAACAGAAACATTTCTTTTCCGGATTTTTTGCATGTATCCCTTGTTACCGTAGAAAAAATGTATTATAATATTGTAAATTATTGCAAAGGATGGGCATCTTATGAGTACGAGACAGGCCTTTACGCCAGAACAACTGCATTACCTTCGGCTGCTGAGCAAGCAGTATCCCACCGTGCAGGCAGCCGGTTCCGAGATTATCAAGCTGCGCACTGTTCTGAACCTGCCCAAGGGTACGGAACACTTTATGTCTGATATCCACGGCGAGTATGAAGCGTTTCTTCACATCCTGAACTCCGGCTCCGGTGAAATCCGGGAAAAGCTGGGAGAGCTCTACTCCGGCATCATGACCCAGCAGGAGATCAGTGAGCTGGCAACACTGATCTATTATCCCGAGGCAAAGATGGCTCTGGTGGCTGACAACCGGGAGGATATGGATGAATGGTACTATATCCACCTGCAGCGGCTGGTGCATATCTGCCGGTTTGTTTCCACCAAGCACACCCGCAGCAAGGTCCGCTCCTATATTCCTAAGGGCTATGAGGCTGTTATTGATGAACTGCTGCACCTGCGGGACGAGGAAGGCTCCCGCCGTACCCAGTTCCACAGCATCCTGAACACCATTGTGGAGATCGGTCTGGCCCCGGATGTGATCCATGCCCTGTGTACTGTCATCAAGAGTCTGGTTGTGGACAAACTCCACATTGTCGGCGATATTTTCGACCGGGGTCCCCGGGCGGATATCGTCATGGACTCCCTGATGAGCGGCGACAGCGCCGACATCCAGTGGGGCAACCATGATGTTCTGTGGATGGGCGCAGCCTCTGGTTCCCGGACGCTGGTGGCCACAGTGCTGAGCAATTCCATCCGATACAACAATCTGGACGTTATCGAGACCGGCTACGGCATTTCCCTGCGGCCCCTGTCCATCTTCGCCAACGAAGTCTACAAGCACCACGATGTGAGCCGTTTCCAGGTGAAGCTCACCGGTGATGACGCCGACCAGTACACCGAGAAGGATAAGCTACTGTCTGCCCGGATGTACAAGGCCATCACCATGATTCTCTTCAAGCTGGAGGGTCAGAAGCTGAAGCGCCGCCCCGAATTCGGCATGGAGGACCGGCTGCTGCTGGAAAAGATCGACTATGAAGCCGGCACCATCAATATCGGCGGCACGGTTTATCCCATGCTGGACTGCGATTTCCCCACGGTGGATCCTGCCGACCCCTATAAGCTGACAGAGGAGGAGCTGCATGTTATCACCCAGCTGACAGAATCCTTCCGGCACAGTGAAAAGCTGCAGAAACACATCCGGTTCCTGTATGCCAAGGGCGGCCTCTACAAGGTTACCAATGGCAATCTGCTGTTCCACGGCTGCATCCCCATGAATGTTGACGGCAGCCTGATGGAGTTCACCATCGGCGGTCGGTCGCGCAAAGGACGGGAGTTCCTGGATTATGCAGAAATGACAGCCCGCAAGGCATATTACGACAAGCGGGGCACGCCGGAGCGCCAGTTCGGTCTGGACTTTTTGTGGTGGCTCTGGGCAGGCCGGAACAGTCCCATTTTTGGCCGGGACCGGATGACTACCCTGGAACGCCGGTTCATTGCCGATGAAAGCACCTGGACAGAACCCAAAAACCCCTACTATACCTACTATCAGGATCCTGTGGTCTGCGATATGCTGCTGAAGGAGTTCGGTCTGGAAGGCCCCCACTGCCATATCATCAACGGCCACGTGCCTGTGAAGGTGCGCAAGGGTGAAAGTCCCATCAAGGGCGGCGGCAAGCTGCTGGTGATCGATGGCGGCTTCAGCCGGGCTTACCAGCCCACCTCCGGCATTGCCGGCTATACCCTGATCTATAATTCCCGCCATTTCCGCATGGTGTCCCATCAGCCCTTTGCAGGAAAGCAGAAGGCCCTGAAGGAGAATGATGACATCGCCAACGATTCCGTGGTCTTTGAAACCCTGGAGACCCGGATGCGGGTGGCCGATACCGATGAAGGCAAGGCGCTGCAGACCCGTGTGGATGATCTGCTGCTTCTGCTGGATGCCTACCGCAGCGGCGCGGTCCGGGAAGATCACACCTGATACATCAAAAAGCGGCTCCCCATGGGGGAGCCGCTTTTTCGTATGGACTCAGGAATGATAAACTGCCTTGCAGGCCTCCATGGCCATGTAGCAGTCCAGCTTGGAAACCACCTCAAGGGGTGCATGCATGCACAGCACAGGGACACCGGCATCCACAGTGGGGATGTTCCGGTTGGCCATGATGTAGGCAACGGTGCCGCCGCCGCCCAGATCCACCTTACCCAGAGTGGCCATCTGCCAGAGGACACCGGCATTGTCCAGAATGGTGCGGATCTTATACATGACCTCGGCAGAAGCATCGCTGGCAAAGCTCTTGCCCCGGTTTCCGGTGTACTTGCAGACACCAACGCCGTGGTTCAGCCTTGCAGAGTTCCGGGGATCGCAGGTCTCGGCGAAGTTGGGATCAAAAGCGATGGAAACATCGGCGGACAGGCAGAAGGAATTCAGGAAACATTCTGTCAGTCTGGCACCCTGACTGCTGCACAGGATCTCCATGAAGTACTCAAAGGCCTGGCTTTCCATACTGGAAATGCCCACGCTGCCGATTTCTTCCTTGTCGGCCAGCACACAGACAGCTGTACGGCGGGGATGCTCCAGATTCAGGATGGGTTCCAGCTGGGCATAGGCGCAGACCCGGTCGTCATGACCGTAGGCGCCCAGCATGCTGCGGTCCAGACCCGCTTCCCGGCAGGGGCCGGCGGGGACGATACACAGCTCTGCACTGTGGAAGTCGGCCTCGGTGATGCCGTACTTCTCGTTCAGCAGCTTCAGGATGTTCAGCTTCACCAGATCGCTGCCTTCGCCATCCAGGGGCTCGGAGCCCAGCAGGATATTCAGCTGCTCGGCTTCAATGCCCTTGGCCAGAGGCTTCTGCAGCTGGTCAGCGGACAGGTGAATCAGCAGATCGGAGACCAGAACGATGGGATCAGTGGGATCCTCACCAATGGTGACGGTAACGGTGGTACCATCCCGACGGCAGATAACACCGTGAATGGCCAGAGGAACACAGGTCCACTGGTATTTCTTGATGCCGCCGTAGTAATGGGTCTTGAAATAGGCAAGCTCGTTGTCCTCGTACAGCGGATTGGGCTTTAAGTCCATCCGGGGAGAATCAATATGGGCAGCGCAGATATTGGCACCGTCTTTAATGGGGTCAGTGCCCATCACAGCAAGAAGAATGCTCTTGCCACGGTTGTTGAAGTAGACCTTGTCGCCGGGATGCAGCTGCATACCAAGCTCCACAGGCCGGAAACCGTTGGCTTCAGCGGCTGCAGCGGCCCAGCAGACAGCTTCCCGTTCAGTCTTGCAGGCAGAAATAAAGGCGCTGTAGCGGCTGGCGTATGCTTCCATTTCCTTCCGCTGCTGAGCGGTCAGGCGGGTGTAGCCATTTTCCTTCTTCAGCAGCAGAGCGTCGCGGAGTTCATCGATGGTCATAGATTGTCTCCTCTCTGTGTAATACATGCGGACGAAAATCCGCCCTGGAAAAACATCTATTCTATATTATACCCAGATCTTTCAAAAAATCAAGACATTTGATTGAATACGACTGGACATCCGACGCATTCTCCAGCGTCACATCACACCGCTCTATGAACCAGCTCTGGTCATGCTGGGCGGCGATGCGGCTGCGGGCATAATCCTCGCTGATGCTGTCCCGGGCCATGAGTCGTTGGACACGCTGCTCCAGGGGCGCGGTGATGGCTACAGTCACATCGCAGAGCTCTGCCAGTCCGCCCTCAAAGAGGCCGATGGCATCGATGGCAGCAAGCTTCGGTTTTTCCTCCAGACGGCGCAGAACCTCCCGCTTTACTGCGCTGTGTGTAATGGCATTCAGGTCAAGCAGGGCGTTTTCGTCTGCAAAAACGATGCTGCCCAGCTTCTTCCGGTTCAGGATGCCATCCTCCAGGGTACCGGGGAACCGGTTTTCAATGGCGGAGAGCATGGCTTTGTCGGAAAGCAGCAATTCATGATAAATGGCATCACAGTCCAGGATCATGCCGCCGGCATCCCGGATATGATTCAGAAGGGTGGTCTTTCCGCAGCCGGTGCCGCCGGTGATGCCGAGGATCATACTTCTTCCTCCGCATCCACGATGTGGAAGGCGGCAGCCTTCTTCAGCCGGTTCTGCACCGCATAGGCCACACCGCCGCCCACGGGGCACCGGGCATAGACCTGATGGATGGCAGGATCGTCCAGCTCCCGCAGCGCCGCAAACAGGCCGGCAGACAGCGTGTTCACATCGGCCTCCCGTCCATAGGACAGCGGGTTACAGCCTTCATACAGGGGGAGTTCTTCCTCAAAGCAGAGCACCCGGTCGCCGGGTTCGAAGTGGGCGCGGATATAAGCGGCGGCCGTTTCCCGGGAGCCGGAAACAATGACCACCGGCTCGCTGGGGGCATAATGGCGGTATTTCATGCCGGGGGCCTTCACAACTGCATCCTTATCGATCTGGGCGGTAACGGCCTTGTCCACTACCAGGTCACCCAGAACCTCCAGCAGCTGCTCCGGTGTGATTCCGCCGGGACGCAGAAGCCGGGGGCGCTCCTCGGTCAAGTCCACAATGGTGGATTCCACACCTACCCGGCAGCTGCCGCCGTCTACGATGGCAGCGATCTTTCCGTCGTGGTCATGGCGGACGTGCTCTGCGGTGGTGGTGGAGGGCTTGCCGGAAATGTTGGCGGAGGGGGCGGCAACAGGTACGCCGGACAGCCGGATGATCTCCCGGGTCACGGCGTTGTCAGGACACCGGACGGCCACGGTGGCGAGGCCTCCGGTGGTGCGCTTCGGCACGCAGTCCCGGGCGGGCAGCACCATGGTCAGAGGGCCGGGCCAGAATTTCTCCGCCAGATCATAGGCCTTCTGGGGGATGTGGTGGCAGAACAGCTCGATCTGCTCTGCACCGCAGATGTGGAGGATCAGAGGGTTATCCTGGGGGCGGCCCTTTGCCTCAAAAATTTTGGCCACAGCGGCTTCATCCAGTCCATTGGCTCCCAGTCCGTAGACTGTTTCCGTGGGAATGGCCACCAGCTGGCCGTTCATGATCAGATTGGCGGCGGTTGCTGCCGTTTTGGGATCAGATGCGGAAAGCATCAGCGTTTCCATAAAGTCACCTCCATAGGGGTAAATGATCGTTTATCTTAGCAAGGAGATGTTACTTTCTTGTCTCCGAACAAGAAAGTAACCAAAGAAGTCGTCTTAAGGGGGACTTTTCAAAAAGCCGTCCCCCTTAAGAAGCCCCCTCCTGTGCTGTCAGGCCGGCAGGTTTTAACACGGAGACGGGAATGTACCGATTTCCGCCCATCCGTCCTCAGCACCACCCCATTTTGGCAGAAATCGGAACATTTCTGCCAAAATCAGGATCTGAGTTAAGGTGCTCCGGCGCCTACGGCGTTGCGGCCGGGGGATTCACAAGGGGACGGCTGGGGCGCGCGGGAGCGCGACTTACAGGACCCCCTTGTGCCTGCTTCTTTTGGTACTTTTCTTGCAGGAGCAAGAAAAGTACAGGCAGACCCTTCGTAAGCGAAACGATCATTAATTGCAAAATAATGA
>JAFQTF010000014.1 GCA_017409205.1 Oscillospiraceae bacterium
ATGACTAGATGCGAATTTTTCACCGAGAATGACCGGATCAACGGTTTCAGCATCTCGGGTCACAGCGGCTATGCGGAAGCAGGCAGTGATATCGTCTGCGCCGCCATTTCCGCCGCGGTTACCATGGCCGAAGCCACCATCAATGATGTGCTGGGCGCAAAGGCCAAGGTTCGGGTCAAGGACGAGCAGGCTCGTATCACCCTGACCCTCCCCGTTTCCTGCGATGAAGAGGATGCTGTGCAGGCGGTTCTCGCCGGCATGATGCTGACTCTGTGCAGCATGCGGGATGATTATCCTGATTATATCGAAGTTTTGGAGGTGTAACATCATGCTGAAGATTGGTATTCAGTTCTTCGCTCACCATAAGGGCGGCGGTTCCACCAAGAACGGCCGTGACTCCGAGGCCAAGCGCCTGGGCGTCAAGCGTGCAGACGGTCAGTTCGTTCTGGCCGGCAACATCCTGGTTCGCCAGAGAGGCACCCACATCCATCCCGGTGTCAACGTTGGTATCGGCAAGGATGACACCCTGTTCGCTCTGGTTGACGGTACCGTCAAGTTCGAGCGCAAGGGTAAGGATCGCCGTCAGTGCTCCGTTTACGCTGAGCAGTAATTGCGAATAACCCATGAAGGACTGCTGCATAATACCGCAGCAGTCCTTTTTTTAAAAATTTTATACTGCGATAAACCGGGATCACCCTCTGATCCATGTTTATGACAGTATAAACCAACCACCCTCAAAAGGAGGATATGAAGATGTTTGTAGATAAGGTACGAATCACAGTTATCGGCGGCCGGGGCGGCGACGGCGCGGTGGCCTTCCACAGAGAAAAGTATGTGGCTTCCGGCGGCCCTGATGGCGGCGACGGCGGTCATGGCGGCAGCGTGATCCTGCGGGTCAATGACAATATGTCCACGCTGCTGGACTTCCGCTATAAGAGAAAGTACGCTGCCCAGGCAGGCACCAACGGAGCTGGCCGGAATATGAGCGGCAAGCGGGGCGAGCCTCTGATCATCGAAGTGCCCCGTGGTACCGTTGTCCGGGATGCCGAGACAAACCAGATCATTGTGGATATGTCCACCGGTGAGGATTTCATCATTGCCAAGGGCGGCCGGGGCGGCTGGGGCAATGCCCACTATGCCACGCCCACCCGGCAGGTTCCCCGGTTTGCCAAGGCTGGCCTGAAGGGTCAGGAGCGGGATATCATCATGGAGCTGAAGCTGCTGGCTGATGTGGGTCTGGTTGGTTTCCCCAACGTGGGCAAGTCCACCCTGCTGAGCGTCACCTCCAATGCCCGTCCCAAGATCGCCAACTATCACTTTACCACCCTGTTCCCCAATCTGGGCGTTATTTATGTGGATGAAGGTGTTTCTTTTGTCATGGCGGATATTCCCGGCATCATCGAAGGCGCCGCAGAGGGCGCCGGACTGGGCCATGACTTCCTGCGCCACATTGACCGTTGCCGGCTGCTTGTCCATGTGGTGGATGTTTCCGGCAGTGAGGCCCGCGACCCTGTGGAGGACTTCCACGCCATCTGCGAGGAACTGGCAAATTACAGTGTTGACCTGAGCAACCGCCCCATGATCGTGGCCGCCAACAAGGTGGATATCATGGATCCGGACTCCGATAATCTGGAGCGGCTGAAGGCGGCTGCGGAAGAGGCCGGCTGTGAGTTTTACGAGATCTCCGCTGCCACCACCCAGGGAACCCGCAACCTGATGCGGATCGTGGCGGAAAAGCTGCGGACCTTGCCTCCCGTTACCATTTACGAGCCGGAGTATGTGGAGGTCATTGAGGCGCCTGCTGATCCCAGCGAATTCCAGATCGAGCACTATGGCAATACCTGGCTCATCACCGGTGCCTGGCTGGAGCGGCTGGTGCAGAATATCAACTTTGATGACTATGAATCCCGGAACCATTTTGACATGCAGCTGAGAAAATGCGGCCTGTTTGCCCGTCTGGAGGAGATGGGTATTCACGATGGAGACACCGTGGATATTTACGATTTTGAGTTCGAGTACCAGCGGTAAAAAAATCTTGCAGATTGCAATAAAACATTTGCCATTTTCGACTTTTTCGGCTATAATAACAGGGTCAGCATTTGACCCTGTTATTTTTATTGCGGAGGGATCCCTATGATCCGGAATTTGAATGCAATTACATTCCGTGATTTTGGCGCTGTTCTGTCGGAACGGCCCCAGAATACCAGAAATATAGAGAAGGAAACCGGAACCCTGCTGAAGCTGGACGAAAAACAGGCACCGGTTTATCGCGCCAGACAGCAGACCCAGATCAACTGTGTCACAGCCATGACGATCCTTTCTGTCAGCATCGATGGTGAGACCTTTTGGCATTTCTGTCTGGATAAGGCCATCACCATCCGTGAGGGTATTTATTATTCCATGGTAGCCTTTGAAGGAACTGCCGAAGTGCGGATCATCACCCGGGAGCCGCCGGAAGTGATGGAGGAGCGGGAGAATCCCATGCTGCGGGAAAAGCGGCATCTGTCTCTGGACCGGAAGCTGCGGCTGGCAGGTGTTCATACCTTCTTCTATCAGGAGAAGGAGCAGGGATTCCTGTTCTCCGGCGAATCCCATCCCATTCTGGAGCTGACCTATGTGGATCAGGGATCCATGCACTCTGTGGTGGAGGGTCAGGATATCCTGCTGAAGCAGGGAGATCTGGTGATCTATGGACCGAATCAGTGGCATATGCAGTATGCGGAGATCGGTGTGGCCCCCCGGTTTGTGACCATCACCTTTGATATGGACAGCGGTGACCTTACGCCGCTGATGAACCGGAAGTTTACTGCCCCCCAGAGCGCGGTGACCCTGCTGCAGAAAATGCTGCGGGAGCAGGAACGGATGGATGCTTTCTCTGCCAATTTGATCGTGACGCTGCTGGAGATGCTGCTGATCGTGCTGCTGCGGGAGGAGGTATCTCCCCGGGCCGGAAAACTGCAGACCTCCAATGCTGTCCACAGTGAAAATGAGATCATTCGCCAGGCACAGCAGTATATCAGCACTCACATCCGGGAAAAATTGTCCGTTCCTCTGGTGGCCCGGCAGGTGGATGTGAGCCCCAGCTATCTGACGGCTCTGTTCCACAAGAATCTGCAGATCTCCCCCGGCGAGTATATTCGCCGTACCAAGCTGCAGGAGAGCAAGCAGATGATCCGGGAAAACAATCTGAACTTCACGGAGATCGCGGCAGAACTGCAATATTCCACCGTGCATCATTTCTCCCGGCAGTTCAAGGAAAAATTCGGAATTACCCCAACAGAATACGCAAAATCTGTCCGATAACTGTAAAACCCGCGCTTTTTTGGCGCGGGTTTTCCCGTCATAGGACAAATCAGGTGTAAAGCTTGCATAAAAGGGAATTATGTTATATAATAGAAAAAATGTTTGCATGGAGGTGCGGCGATGGATTTTAAGGTTCTTGCTGTTGGCGATGTGGTGGGCAACCCGGGTCTGGAACGGATCCGCCGGAATCTGCGGCAGCTGAAGCGGAAAACCGGAGCGGATTTTGTGGTGGTCAACGGGGAGAATGCTGCTGTTGTGGGCATTACACCCAATCAGGCTGAGGATATCCTGGATGCCGGCGCCGACTGCATCACCATGGGCAACCATACCTGGGGGAAGCGGGAAATCGTGGACTATATGGATGAGTGTCCCCAGATCATCCGCCCGGCCAATTATGCACCTCAGGTTCCGGGCAGGGGATGGCAGCTGTTTGAGACAAAGGCGGGAGAGGTGGCGGTGATCGACCTGATCGGCCGCTGCAATATGGACTACGGCCCGGATAATCCCTTCCTGGTGATCGACAAAATTCTGAAGCAGACAAATGCGAGAATCATTCTGGTGGAGCTTCATGCGGAGGCGACCTCTGAGAAGCTGGCCATGGGCTATATGCTGGATGGGCGTGTCAGCGCCGTCTGGGGTACTCACACCCACGTTCCTACGGCAGACGCCCGGGTGCTGCCGAAGGGAACCGGCTATGTAACAGATCTGGGCATGACAGGGCCGAAGGATTCCGTGCTGGGGATCCGTCCGGAATTGTCCATCCAGAAATTCAGGGGAGATCTGACCGAGCGTTACCGCTGGGCAGAGGGCCCCACCAAGATGGAGGCGGTGCTGTTCACCATCGACAGCGCCACAGGAAAATGCCGAAAGGCGGAAAGAGTTGACGAATGGGATTAAAGATATTACACAGTGCTGACTGGCACATGGATTCTCCGTTTGCCTCCTTCCCGGAGGAACAGCGGGCCATTCTGCGGCAGGAACAGCTGCGGATTCCCGGCAGAATTGCAGAAATCTGCCGCAGGGAAAACTGCGATCTGGTGCTGCTGGCCGGCGACCTGTTTGACGGCAGTCCCTCACGGGATACCGTGGAAACGGTAAAACTGGCCCTGCGGGAATGTGGCGTGCCGGTGTTTGTTGCGCCGGGAAATCATGACTTCTGCGAGGTGGGTTCCCCCTGGCTGGAGGAGCGCTGGCCGGACAATGTGCATATTTTTACTGCAGGCATCACCAGCATCCCGCTTCCGGATCTGAATTGCCGGGTCTGGGGTGCAGGCTACCGCAGTATGGATTGCCCGCCAATGCTGGAAAACTTCCGGGCGGTGGGAGATGAGGCCTGGCAGATCGGTGTTCTGCATGCGGATCCCATCACAGTTCGGTCTCCCTATTGTCCGGTTACAGCGGGGCAGATCCGGGAATCCGGTCTTGCATACCTGGGCCTGGGACACATCCACAAGGCAGGTATGTTCCGTTCCGGTGAAACCCTATGCGCATGGCCTGGATGTCCCATGGGCCGGGGCTGGGACGAGACCGGGGATAAGGGCATTTGCATCGTCACCATTGAGGAATCTGCTCAGGTGCGGTTCCTGCCGCTGAATACCCGCCGGTTCCATGAGCTGGAGGCAGATGTGACCGATGGTGTGGAGGCGGCGCTGGATGCGCTGCTGCCTGCAGCGGAAAGCAGCGATCATTTCCGGATTACCCTGACAGGCCGGACGGACGCAGATTTGGAAATGATCCGGAGAAAGTATGATCGGTTCCCCAATCTGGTCCTCCGGGATCAGACGGTGGCTGCCGGAGATATTTGGGAGGATGCTCAAAGCGATACCTTGCGGGGTATCTATTTCCGACTGCTGCGGGATCGGGCAGAAGAATCGTCCCGGGCAAGACTGGCGGCGGAGATATCCCACAGGATCCTGTCTGGAAGAGAGGTCAAATTGCCGTGAGAATCTACCAAATGACAGCCACTTTTGGCAAACTGGAAAATGAGACCCTGACACTGGAGCCGGGGTTGAATATTATTGAAGCGCCCAATGAATGGGGAAAAAGTACCTGGTGTGCCTTTCTGCTTGCCATGCTGTACGGCCTGGATACCCGGGCAAAATCCACCAGAACCACTCTGGCAGATAAGGAACGGTTCGCCCCCTGGTCCGGCGTACCCATGTCTGGCCGTATAAATCTGAACTGGAACGGGCGGGATATCACCATTGAGCGCAGCAGTAAGGGACGCGTACCTATGGGGGTATTCCGCGCCTATGAGACAAAATCCGGACTGGATGTGCAGGAACTGACGGCTGCCAACTGCGGAGCTGTTCTGCTGGGTGTGGAGCAGAGTGTGTTCCGCCGGGCAGGCTTTATCCGTCAGTCGGACATGCCTGTGACCCAGGACGATGCACTGCGCCGCCGCCTGAACGACCTGGTTACCACCGGTGATGAGAGCGGCGATGGGGAAAAGCTGGCCCGGGAGCTGAAGGAACTGAAAAACAAGTGCCGCTACAACCGTACCGGCCTGATCCCTCAGGCAGAACTGCAGCGCCATGAGCTGGAAGAAAAAATCAACGAACGGTATACGCTGGAGGTCCACTCCCGGAAGTTGAAAGAGCGGCTGGGAGAGATCAAGACCAGTACCCAGGTACTGGAAAACCATTTGAAAGCACTGGAATATGCCGAGGCAGAGGCCGATGCAAGCCGGGTGGCAGAAGCCCGTGTCCTGCGGGACCGGGCAGAGGCCGAGGTGGTGTCTCTGGAGGAGATCTGCGCAAAGCAGCCTGCAAAGGAAGAAGTGGAGCGGAAGATCAGAGCCATCGAAGCCTATCGGGAGGACTATGCCGCTGCTCAGCTGGAAGAGGCGGAGATGCAGGCCCAGCCGCTGCCGCCGGTACCGCCGGAACTGTTCCGGGGCATGAAGCTGCAGCAGGCGGGGGACATGGTGGCGGAGGACTGCCAACGCTATGCACTGCTGACGCAGAAGAAACCCTGGCTTGCATATTATGTTCTGGCATGGCTGTCCCTGCTCCTGGCCTTCCCCCTGGCTTTTATGGAGGTGTACTGGGGAGCGGCGGCTGCTGTGGCTGTGGGTCTGGCTTTTGGAATTCTGGGCATGCGGAAACAAAAGAGTTGGCGCAGAGAAACGGAAATGCTGGAAGAAAAGTATGGCTCCGCCTATCCGGAGGCCTGGCAGATGCTCTTTACCGCCTACGAAGAGGAACAGAGAAACTATGAGCAGGCGCTGCTGGATTACCGTGTATTCCGGGGCGATCTGGATATTCAGCATACCTTCCTGCAGAAACAGCGGGAATCGCTGTTTGGCGGACAGTCACCGGAAAAGGTGCTGGAGATCTGGCTGAAAATGCAGAAAAACTGGGAAAGCTATCAGCAGGCCTGCCGGGAGTATCAGCGCGCTGAAAAATACCTGAATACCCTGCAGGAAATGGCGAATCCTCCGGTCGACCCCCCTGCCATGGAAGACCACCTGACATACAGCACAGAAGAAACGGAGCGTCTTCTGAATGAGGCCCGCGCCGAGCAGCAGCGCCTGCAGAACAGACTGGGTCAGTACCAGGGACGGATGGAGGCACTGGGGGATGGAGATGGCCTGAAGGAAGAACTTCAGACGGTGGAACAGCGGATCACAAAGCTGGAAGAGATATACGCTGCGACAACCATTGCTCTGGATACTCTTGCCCAGGCCCGTCAGGAACTGCAGCGGCGGTTTGCGCCCCGGATCTCCAAGCGAGCCCAGGAACTGCTGGGCGCCATGACCGCCGGACGGTATGACCGGCTCAGCTTCAGTGAAGACCTGTCCCTGCTTGCCGGTGCGCAGCAGGAATCCGTGCTGCATGAAGCCCTGTGGCGCAGTGAGGGCACGGTGGATCAGCTGTATCTTGCCCTGCGTCTGGCTGTGGCGGAGGAGCTGACGCCCGAAGCACCCCTGGTGCTGGATGATGCCTTTGTCCGGTTTGACAATGACCGTCTCCGCTCTGCGCTGGAGATTCTGAAACAGGAGGCAGAGCAGAAGCAGGTGATCCTCTTCACCTGCCAGGACAGAGAAAAGAGATTTTGCGCAGAATAATCCGTTACAGAGAATCAAAGAAGACAGGCTGCTTTGGCAGCCTGTCATTTTTTGCAATTAGATGCTTGACAAAACAGGTTTAATGAGTTAAACTACAGATACAAGGTTTAATGCGTTAAACTATCGGCGGCTGTCCGGGAGACGTTCCGGACAGTACCGAACATCAGGAGGTAATCAAATGGAAATACCGAAAATTTTTGAAAGTGAATACCGCTTCTGCCTGCTTCTGTGGGAGAATGAACCCATCAATTCCACCCAGCTGGTGCAGCTGGCAAAAGAACACCTGGGTTGGAGCAAGGCTACCACCTATACGGTCATCCGCCGCCTGTCTGAGCGGGGGGTGCTGAAAAATGAGAACACCATCGTCAGCACGCTGATCTCCAAGGAGGAGGCCCAGAAGTCCCGTCTGGAGGAAATGGTGGAGGAGACCTTTGAAGGCTCTATGCCTGCCTTCATCGCTGCCTTCTCCCGGAGCAAAAAGCTGACGAAACAGGAGGTTGACCAGCTTCGGGCTCTGATCGATTCCTATGAGGAGGAATAACGTATGACCGATGTCTTTCAAAATGTGCTGACAGCCAGTTTCCACGGCAGTATCGTGATCCTGGTGGTCATCCTTCTTCGGCTGCTGCTGAAGAAAACGCCGAAGAAATTCCTGTGCTTTTTGTGGCTTCTGGCAGGCATCCGTCTGCTGATGCCCTTTGAGATCCGGTCCGGGCTCAGCCTGCAGCCGGATGTGGACAACGTGGTGGAGTCCCGGTTCCTTCAGGAAAGTCCCCTGAACAAAGTGACCGCAGTGACACCGGAACCCATGGAGGAGATGCCGCCGATCCAGGAGGGACAGATCCTGCACAATTACATGCCTGAGGAGCCTGCCCTGGAAGAACAGGCTCAGACACCGGTGGAGGAGCCAATGGTGCTGCCGGCCGATCCGCTGGCCCGGCTGGATGAGATCGCTGCCTGTATCTGGGTAGGTGTTGCCTTCTGCTTCCTGCTGCATACTCTTGGTTCCTATCTGCGTTTGAAGCTCCGGGTGCGGGAAGCCATTCGTATCCGCGACAATATCTGGGAGTGCGACCGGATCGAAACGGCCTTCATTCTGGGCTTCATCCGGCCCCGGATCTATCTGCCCATGGGTATGTCCCGGAATAACCGCCGGCATATCCTGGCCCATGAGCGAACACATCTGGAAAAAGGCGACCACTGGTTCAAGATGGTGGGCTATATCGCTCTGGCTATCCACTGGTTCAATCCTCTGGTCTGGGTGGCCTACATTTTGCTGTGCAAGGATATTGAAATGGCCTGTGACGAGCGCGTTGTCCAGTTTATGGAACTGGAGGAGCGGAAAAGCTATTCTGCGGCCCTTCTGAACTGCAGCACCAACCATGCCCATTTTGCTGCCTGTCCTGTGGCCTTCGGTGAGGTCAGTGTGAAAAACCGGGTGCTGAGTGTCCTGAACTACAAAAAGCCCAGCTTCTGGATCTCTCTGGCCGGTGTGATCGCTATCCTCTTTGTGGCGGTGTGTCTGGTGACCAGCCCTGTGGAGAAGGCAGAAGCCTCCGCAGAGGAAGCTGTGAAGGAAACGCTGCCGCCCCGGGAAGTGGTGACGGTCGCCACGGTGGATGCGCTGATCAATGCCATTGCTCCCAATACGGAGATTGTGCTGGAAGCCGGAACCTACAACCTGAGCGCATCTGAATCCTATGCCTACAGCTTTGGCGGGGAATATTTCAGCTGGGGTCAGGTCTATGACGGATACGAGTTGATATTGCGGGACCTGGATAATTTTGCCATCCGGGGAAACGGTATGCACGTGACACTTCTGGAAACGGATCCCCGGTATGCGAATGTGATTAGGTTGGAGAATTGCTCCAATGTGGAAATTATGGATATCACCATGGGTCATACCCGGGAGCGGGGTGAGTGCAGCGGCGGTGTGGTATCGCTGTGGGAATGCACCGGTATCGATCTGCGGGGCCTTGGCCTTTACGGCTGCGGCGTGGTGGGTTTGAATGCCGAGAGCTGTGCCGATGTGCAGCTGCGGGACAGCGATATTTATGAGTGTTCCGGTTCTGCGGCGAATCTGGGAAACTCTCAGAATGTGGCCATTTCCGACTGCCGGATCTATTCCATTGGCTCTGTGCTTTATGGCGGCTACACCTTCTTTGAAGTCCGGGAATCTCAGAATGTGGCCATCAAAAACTGTGAGCTGCTGGACAGTCAGCTGAGCCATATGCTCTGCGCCTATGGCAGTTCTGTGGAGATGAAGAACAACCGCATCGCCAATAACCGAATCGCTCAAGGTGCCCTAAGTCTTCAAAATAACAACGGATCCCTTATGGAGGTGATACTGGAGAACAATAAGTTCCAGGACAACATCATCCGCCTGTGGTACGATCTGTCCAATTTCTACGCCAGCGATGAAAAGGGTCGCCTGCTGACAGAGGATGTCCTGATGGATGCTTACGGCACGGAGCTTACGGAACCGAAGGAGCCCCAGCTCCAGATCCATGTCGCTACTGTGGATGAATTCATTGCTGCCATCGGATCCAACAAGGAGATCATTCTGGATGCGGCGCTTTATGACCTCAGCACTGCCACCGGCTATGGAACCACCCAGGGAGCGCATTTCTATTGGGAGGATATCTTCGATGGACCCGGCCTGGTGATCCGGGACGTGACCAATATGACTATCCGCAGCAATGACGGCGATGTGAAGGGTCATACCATTTCTGCTGTGCCCCGGTATGCAGACGTTCTGGCCTTCAAGGGCTGCTCCGATATCACGGTCTCCGGTTTCACAGCCGGTCACACCAAAGAGCAGGGCAGCTGTGCCGGCGGCGTGCTGGAATTCCGGGACTGCGATGTGATCACCGTGGACAACTGCGGTCTCTTTGGCTGTGGCATTCTGGGTGTGGAGACCCAATCCTGCACCGATCTGACAGTGAAAAACTGCGAGATCTATGAATGCAGCACCGGTGGCATCAAGCTGTGGGATACTTATGGCGCGGTCATCCAGAATACCACCTTCCGGGATATCGGCGGAGACAGTATCATGAACTTCAATTCCTGCAAAAATGTGACAGTGGATGGAGAAACCGTCCTTGGAGAAACGCTGGGCAGCTATTTCATCACTACCCCGGAGCAGGAGGATCAGCATGCCTTTGAACGGGTGGTCTATGACTTCATTTATTACTTCCGGACCAACCGCAGGGAAGAACTGAAAAATCTGCTGTCGGATTCCTATGCCGGAGAAGTTACCGTCTGGTCGGAAGGGGACGACTACGCGGATACCATGGCTTTCAGCGTGGAACCGGAGGATCTGGCAGAACTGAAAAAGACCGGAAGCCGGATGTTCCAGGTAGGCTTCGGCAAATGGAGTTTTGAAAAGTCTGCCTGGGAAGAGGAAGGCGCAGTTCTGAACTTCACTGTTATCCAGGAAAAGGGAGAATATAAGATCAGCGATTACTATCTGGTACTGGATGAAGCATAAACAGAAGCAGCCTGCCCCACTGGGGCAGGCTTTTGCCTGGAAGTGGATAAACGATCCGTTATGTATGGAATGAAAAAAGAGCCTGTCCCTTTCGGGACAGGCTCAGCTGCGTTATGGGATCAGATTAGGCCTTTTCCAGAGCCAGAGTTCTGGTGGTCAGGTCGCAGACCTCAGCGGGGCCATAGTACTGGATGGCGCCGGGGTAAGTGAAGCAGGTCTCGGTGGCCCACTCAGCACGGTTCTCGCAGAAGAACTTGAAGGGTGCACCCTCCAGTTCCACCAGAGCCTTGCGGATAACGGGCTTGTCAGCACCGTGGCGGCGCTCGATGTTCATCATCTTGGTGATGGGCATACCGCCGGCCACCCACTCTTCAGCGGGCTTGGACAGGTTGGAGACCTTGGACAGATAGCCGGTGTAACCGTACTGAATCAGCATGAAGGCATTGTAGCCCAGGGAGTAGCAGTAGTCAGCATCGAAGTTGGAGGGGAATGCGCAGCGGCCTTCGTAGCCCAGGAAGTGATGCTGTGCGGAGAACTTGCCGGAATAGGTGCCGGCAGCCTTGCGGGCGGCCAGGTTGGCCTTGACCATGGCGGAGAACAGCTTCTCAGACTCGATCAGAG
>JAFQTF010000015.1 GCA_017409205.1 Oscillospiraceae bacterium
TACAGACCGTAGCCGGGACGGACGGTGCCGGGGCCTTCGTTCCACAGGTGACGGCCGTGGTCGGGACGGATGTAGCCCTCGTAGCCGGCCTCGTGGTAAGCCTTGATGATGTTGACGATCTGAGTCTCGCCGTCGCAGTCACGATGGGAAGCCTCGGAGAAGTCGCCGTTGGGGAAGTGCTTGACGTTGCGGATGTGGGCGAAGGCGATGCGGTCCACATGCTTGCGCACGATGGAGGGAACGTCGTTGTTGGGGTCGGCGTTCAGGGAGCCGGAGCACAGAGTCAGGCAGTTGTAGGGATGGTCGACCATCTTCAGGAAGCGCTCGATGTTCTCGCCGTTGATCAGTAGGCGGGGCAGGCCGAAGATATCCCAGGGGGGATCGTCCATGTGGATGGCCATCTTGACATCGCACTCCTCACAGGTGGGCATAATGGCCTCCAGGAAGTACTTCAGGTTGGCCCACAGCTTCTCGTGGTCCACATCGGCGTAGTCCTTGAACAGCTGGTCCAGCTTGGCCATACGCTCGGGCTCCCAGCCGGGGAAGCTCATGTTGTACTTCTCGGTGAAGTCCAGGATGTACTTAGCCATGGCGTTGTAATCGTCCTGGATCATGCCCTTCTCATAGAACAGGGCGGTGGAGCCGTCGCCGATCTCGTGGAACAGGTTGGAACGGGTCCAGTCGAAGATGGGCATGAAGTTGTAGCAGATGACCTTGACACCGAACTTGGACAGGTTGCGGATGCACTGCTTGTAGTTCTCGATCAGGGCGTCGCGGGTGGGCTTGCCGATCTTGATGTCGTCATGGACATTGACAGACTCAACAACGTCGCCGTTGAAGCCGTACTTGTGCAGCTGATCCATAACTTCAGCGATCTCGTGTTCTTCCCAGATCTCACCGGGCATCTTGTTGTGCAGGGCCCAAACAATGCTGGTGACGCCGGGGATCTGCTTGATATCGTTCAGGCTGATCTTGTCGTTGCCTTCACCATACCAACGGAAACCCATGTGCATAGGCATAGTAAATTCCTCCATTTTTTCGTAAAATGTGCCGCCCCTGAAAACAGGGGGCGTCTTTGGCTAAAATGATTATAACACAAAACCTTCGGTTCTGACAACGAAGTGTTCCGAAAATATTAACCAAAAATACGCTGATAAATTTATGAAAGAAAACCATAGTTCCTGCTCTTTCCCGAAAAACTGTCAGGAATAACACTTTTCCTCTTGAGAATCCCCGGCAATGCCGCTATAATGATTGCAAATTCCGATCAACAGGAGGTTATCATGAAAAAAATACTTTCCACACTGCTTGCTGTGGTGCTGGTGGTGCTGTTCTCCATCTTCGGCGGTCCCGGAGAGGAAGCTGTCCAGCCTGAAATCCAGCAGCAGATCCAGATCATTGAGACCGAAGCCCCCGCGGCAGCTGCCCCGGAAGAGGCTGAGGCCCAGCCTCAGGCACCCCCGGAAACCGTTCTGAAAATCGTTGTTGGGGAAAGCTATACCACCAAGGAAGATGTTGCTCTGTACATCCACACCTACGGCTGTCTGCCGGATAACTTCATCACCAAGAATGAAGCCCGGAAGCTGGGCTGGGAAGGCGGTTCCCTGGAGCCCTACGCTCCCGGTATGTGCATTGGCGGCGATCACTTCGGCAACTATGAAGGACTGCTGCCCGAAGACCGGGACTACACCGAATGTGACATCGATACTCTGGGACAAAAAAGCCGGGGCGCCAAGCGCATCGTCTTCTCAGAGGACGGTCTGATCTACTATACCGATGACCACTACGAAAGCTTCGAGCTGCTGTATGGAGAGCCCTGATATGAAAGACATCACCATTGACTGCCGGGGCTTTGTCCCCCGGTCCGATCTGCACAAGGCCTTTGCCGATGCCCTGGCCTTTCCGGATTACTACGGCAACAATCTGGATGCCCTCCACGACTGTCTGACGGAGATCTCCGAGGAAACCCGGATCCGCCTGCTGCACTGGGAGGATGCCGAAGCCAGTCTGGGCAGCTATGCCCGGGCCACCAAACGGGCCATCCTGGATGCCGCTCTGGAAAACACACAGCTTGCGGTCATGTTTGACTGAAAAAACGCCTGCACAGTTCCCGGACTGTGCAGGCATTTTCTTTCTCCGGACGGCGTATCAGTCCTCATCGGACAGAAAGCAGGCGATCTTCGGCCCGGCGACACCGGCATTGGCATAGACAAAATTGAATTCTCCCCGGATCTGCATATCCTTCACCGAAAAGGTCGCCAGATCCTCCCGGCAACAGGCCACCGGTTCATAGGCAAATGTGATGGCATCGCTCCCGGCCACCAGCTCACAGATCACGGAAAAATTGCTGACAGAGGTACAGCTGCGGAAGCTGTCCAGGGTATAGCCCCTGTCCGCCACCGCCTGCTGCAGAAGCATCCGGGTGCCGGAGCCCTGTTCCCGGACGATCAGACGTTCCCGAAGCGCCTCCTCCAACGTGATAACTCTGCCCGCAAAGGGATGGCGGCAACCGCAGATCCCAAGAAACCGCTCCTTCTTGAACAGATGATGGGGATACTGCTCCTTGTCAAATACGCCTTCGATCACCGCGAAGTCCAGTTCCCCGTGGGAGAGCATCGCCAGGAGTGTCCGGGTGTTGTCCACAGTTAAATCCAGGCTGTGATTTTCCTTCGACAAAAAGCGTCTGACCGCCGGAACGATCACATATTCCCCGATGGTTTTGGTGGCGCCGACCCTTAGCTTCACCCTGTCCGTCCGGGCAAAGCTCTCCTTCAGGGAATTCTCCTCCGCCAGAACGCTGTCAAAATGCCGCTTGAGCAGTTCCGCCTGCCTGGTTCGGATCAGCTGCCGCCCGTTATAGACAAACAGCTTTACACCATAAAAATTCTCCAGATACTGTATATGCTGCGTCACCCCCGGCTGGGTCATATTTCGTTTTTCCGCCGTTCTGCGGTAGTTCATCTCCTCATACAGCGTCAGGAAGGTGTCAGTCCGATAATCCAGCATAGCATCCTCCGATAATTTCATATTATCATTCAATAAGAAACGATAATTTTATTTTATGATATACATCTGGTATAATCAAGGGGAAATGTAAAAAACAAGGAGAGGTCCTATGAAAATCATCAAGCTGTTTCCCGGCGTTATCCTGTCCGTTGCCGTTGCGGCGCTGGCCTGCTGGCTGGAAAGCCTGCTGCCCGTCCACCTCATCGGTTCGGCAGTCATCGCCATGTTTATCGGTATGTTCCTGAACCAGTTTCTGACAAAAACCGGCGTGTTTGCATCGGGACTGAAATTCACCTCCAAGAAGATCCTGAAATTCGCCATCATCCTGCTGGGTCTGTCCCTGAATATCTCCACCATTCTCCATGTGGGCAGGCTGTCTCTGACGGTCATGGTGTTTACACTGCTGACCTGTTTCGGCGGCGGCTATTTCATCGGCAGGGCGCTGGGCCTCAACTGGAAGCTGAGCAATCTGATCTCTGCCGGCACCGGTATCTGCGGCGGCAGCGCCATTGCTGCCATTGCCCCCACCATCGATGCAGACGACAACGATGTGGCCTACGCCATGTCCGCCACCTTCCTCTTCGATATGGCCATGATCGTGCTGTTTCCCATTATGGGCAGAGCCCTGGGCATGTCCGACGAAGCCTTCGGCATCTGGGCAGGCACGGCCGTCAATGATACATCCTCTGTGGTGGCAACCGGCTACGCCTTCTCCGAGGGGGCTGGTGACTTCGCCACCATGGTCAAACTGACCCGTACCCTGGCCATTATCCCCACGGTCATCACCTTTGCCTTTATCCAGCTGAACATCAAGCGGAAGGAAGCCCTTGCAAATCAGACAGACGGTTCCGGTCTGAAGGCCGATTTCTCCATTACCAAGATCTTCCCCTGGTTCATTCTCGGCTTCCTGGCCATGTCCATCCTGGCAAGCATCCTCCCCATCCCGGCCCATGTGGTATCCGGCACCAAGGGCGTCAGCAAGTTCCTGATGGTCTGCGCCTTATCCGCCATCGGTCTGAACACCTCCTTCTCCAGCATGAAGAAGGCTGGCATCCGGCCCATGATCCACGGCTTTATCATCTCCGCTCTGGTGGTGGTCGTTGCACTTCTGGTGGAAATCGGAATGGGCATCGTGTGATCCCCGGCAGTCTGAACATAAGACGGACACCATTATGGTGTCCGTCCTTTTCGTAGGGGCGGCCTGCGGTCGCCCGTTAAAACAATGTCGTTACCCAATAAATCAATCCATACACCACCGAAGCGCTCACGCCATAAACAATCACCGGGCCGGCGATGGTGAACATCTTTGCCGCAGTACCCAGGATCATGCCCTCTGCGGGTGTCCAGTTAGGACCCATAGTTTCGTGTTCTATTAGGACCCATTTTGATAATTGGGACCTCACCACAAACAGAAATAGCTTTTTCCAAATCAAAGAAGATTTCTTTGTCAATCATATCTTCGTCAAATTCTTGAATGTCAAACCCACAAATATTTCTATCCGCATAGAACCTATTCTCTATTACCGTTCCTTCCAGCAACACATCTTCATCTAAGTACCATGCTGTTTTTTTATTCTCCATAGCGCATCCCTCCATTTAGATTATGATACCACTAAAAAGCAAAACCTGCAATATTGGTTGCAGGTTTTGTGGGCGGTTTTTAACCGCCCGCTACCATTTTACATATCCAATAAATCAAGCCATAAACTACCGACGCAGACACTCCATACACGATCACCGGGCCGGCGATGGTGAACATCTTTGCCGCAGTACCCAGGATCATGCCCTCGGTCTTGAATTCCACTGCCGGGGCAGCAATGGCATTGGCAAAGCCGGTGATGGGCACCAGTGTTCCGGCGCCGGCATGCTTTGCGATATTGTCATACAGGCTCAGGCCTGTCAGCAGGGCCGACAGAGCGATCAGTGTCATAGACATGGCCGTGGCTGCCGTTTTCTCCTCCATTCCCCAGGCCTGATAGCAGTTGAGCAGAAACTGTCCCAGAGTGCAGATCAGTCCGCCGATCCAGAAAGCATTCAGGCAATCCTTTATGATGGGCGATTTGGGCATCATTTCCGTTACCAGTTCGCTGTATTCCTTTTCCGTCATGGTCATCCCTCCGGTTACAGGATGCCCAATTATTCATTTTTCTTTCAGTGCTTGACATTTGTTTGCCACAGGAGTATAACAGATTCAGTTTGATTTTAGAAAACCGGATTTTTCCGGCAAGCAGAAAGAAGTGTCTTCATGCAACGTGTTCCCCATTCCCTGACAGAAGGCTCCATCTGGAAATCCATGCTGCTTTTCGCCATGCCCATTCTGCTGGGCAACCTGTTTCAGCAATTTTACAACACCTTCGACTCCTGGGTGGTGGGCCGCTTTCTGGGCGACACCGCACTGGCTGCTGTCAGCTCCTCCAGCCATTTGATCTTCCTGCTGGTTGGCTTCTTCAATGGTATGTCCATGGGCGCCGGTGTGGTCATTGCCCAGTATTTCGGCGCCCGTGACTATGATTCCCTGAAAAAAGCCATCCATACAGATGTGGCTCTGGGACTTTCCGCCGGACTGCTGCTGACGGCCCTCGGCGTCGGCTTTACCCCCACCATTCTCCGGTGGATGGATACCCCGGCGGATGTGCTGCCGGAATCCATCTCCTATTTCCGGCTGTATTTCTGCGGTGCTGTTTTCGTGGTGATGTACAATATCTCCCAGGGCATCCTCCATGCACTGGGGGACAGCCGCCACCCGCTGTACTATCTGATGTTTTCCACCTGTGTCAATGTGGCGCTGGATCTGCTGTTCGTGGGGGTATTCCACTGGGGCGTGGGCTCCGCCGCTGTGGCCACCACCATCTCTCAGGGCATCAGTGCCCTGCTTTGCTGCATCCATCTGCTGCGCATAAACGCAGATTACCGACTGGAACCCAGGGCCATCCGGTTCCACCAGGAAAGCCTTGGCAGGATCGTCCGGGTCGGCCTGCCCTCCGGCGTGCAGAATTCCATGATCTCCATCGCCAATGTGGTGGTGCAGACCTGCATCAATGGCTTCGGTGCCGCCGCCATGGCCGGCTGCGGTACCTATTCCAAGCTGGAAGGCTTTGCCTTTCTGCCGGTGGTCTGCTTCTCCCAGTCCCTGGCCACCTTTGTGGGACAAAATTTGGGGGCGAAGCAGTATGACCGGGTGAAAAAGGGCGTCCGGTTCGGTGTGGGCTGCTGCCTCATCATGGCGGAGATCATCGGCATCGGTGCTTATCTGCTGGCCCCGCATCTGATCCGGATCTTCAACGATTCTCCGGAGGTTGTGGATTTTGGCGTGCGGCACATGCGCACCATCTGCCTGTTCTATTTCCTCATGTCCTATTCCCACTGCATGGCCGGCGTATTCCGTGGCGCCGGACGGGCCACCGTCCCTATGGCCACCATGCTGGTCTGCTGGTGCTTCATCCGCATCGGCTATATCACGCTGGCGCTCCCCCATTGGCCCCGGCTGGAAACGGTATCCTGGGCCTACCCCATCACCTGGCTCCTCAGCGGCATTGTCTTCATTCTGTGCTATCAGTCTCTGCGCCGGAAGTTGGACGCCGGAACCGTCAGGCCCCTTCAGGCATAACAATGCCGTCCGTTTAAGCGGCGTTTCCTATTGCTCTTCCAAATACTGAAATCTGGGGCCGTGGTAGCTGCCCCGATCCACCCACTGGGTCCACATGGCGGCAGGCCGCACCCATAATCCGCCGTCGCCGTAAAGCGCCCGATAGATCACCATGGGTTCCAGGGTCTCGGAATGGGTTGCCACCCCGATGAGCTCATACTCCATGCCTTTGAAATGGCGGTATCTTCCCTTCTTCAGTTCCATAAGTTCCCTCCTGAAAAATCATGCGCCGGAAGAACTTCCGGCGCATGTTATATGATGTTTAGCCCACAGGAACGTTGCCGCGGGTGGCCAGATCCAGAACGGCATTGGGATCAAACAGGCCGGTGTCAGTGAACATGGAAGCCTTGGAAACCATATTCTCACCGGTGACCATCAGACGGGTCTGACGGATATAGCTGGTATTGACCTCGGTATAGGGCGTATCGCCGCTCTTGATCATGAAGCGGAAGCCATTGTCGTACAGCACATCGAACTTACCGCCGGTATAGTCGCCGATGTCGGTGCCTCTTGCGAAGACGATGGTATCAATCTCACCGATGACGGGAGAGATCTGGGACTTCCACTTCTGCAGGTCTTCGTTGACCTGTGCTGCGCTGATGTTGGAGTAGTCCTTGTTCTGGAAGGAGTAGCAGGCCAGATTATAGCCCTTGTTCTTCAGAGCCTCCACCACCTTGGTGGCGCCCACGACCTGCTCATTGTAATAGTCATTGCCCTTCTTGGCAATGGTCTCGGACTGGATGCGGTAACCGAAGATGCCCTCATAGCCGCAGACAGCCAGCGTGGCACGGGCGCCCCGGTAGCTGAAATCGGGATGCTGGGCAATGAAATCCTCCAGAATGGGTACCAGATCATAGTTGCCCACCTGTGTGGCGCCGCTGGCATCCACGTATTCGGCCTTGATATCGCCATTGGCATCCACCACCAGGCGGCTTGCAAAGCCAGCGCCGCCGGCGTCTGCCACGCCATCCTTGTTGCCGTCGATCATATACTCGAAGTAGTTGACCAGGGTCTCTGTCAGCATCACAGGCTTCTTGCCCTCAGGCAGCCAGATGGAATCTTCCATATAAACAGAGGTCGTTCCGTCCACAGAGTTGCTGCCCACAAAGCTGTCGAAATCCACCAGAACGTAGTTGTTCAGGTACAGCTGGTTCAGGATCTTTTCAAATTCAGAGGTGGAAACAAAGTTGCGGTTGAAGGAGCCACCGTTTTCATCGTCAGCGATTGCCCGGTTCATATCCGCCACCAGAACATGGAAGGACAGGTTGGGAATCAGGGTGGGATCCTGATGCTCCACCAGGCTGTTTCTGGCGTTGATATACTCAGACTTCTTCATGGTCATTTCCTGGCTCAGTTCTCCGGTGTAGGAGTCGATCAGGCCGATGGCCTTGTCATAGTCATAGCCCTTGGCCAGCTCCTCTGCCTTTTTCAGCAGCTCTGCGCCTTCGCTTTGCAGTTTCTCAGCAGCAATGGATTCCTGCTGGGCCTTGTCCTTTTCCTGCTGACGCTTCAGCTGTGCATTGTCGATGGCATTGGACAGCGCGCCGATGACAAAGGACAGGATCAGCACAACGGACAGACCGGCAATGATGGTGGGCAGATAATATTCCTTGAAGATCTGCTGCTTGGAGGGTCTTCTTCTGCGGCGGCCCTCAGTGGACTCGGCGCGCTCCCGGATCTCCTGCTGGGTGGGGAAATACAGCTTCACCAGCTTGGTCAGGAAGGGAGGCATTGTCAGCTTGATGGGCTGAACAGGCTTGCGTTCCTTTCTGGGACGCTCTCTGCGGCGGCGTACGGGCTCCTCGTCCTCGTCCTCCGGGATGGGATCTGCCACATCGTATTCTTCCTGTGCCTGGTCATCATAGGCCGGCTCCTCATAGGAAGGTGCATCGGCGGCAGGCTCCTCATAAACAGGTTCCTCGTAAACAGGCTCCTCATAAGCAGTCGCTTCGGGCTGCTGGGGCAGCACCCCGGTATCCATTCCGAAGAAATTGGCCCGGCGGGTGAAGTCCATGTCTGCAGTCAGGTCTGCATCATCCGGATACAGATCCTCCTCGTCGTCCTCTTCATCGTCAAAGCCCAGACCGTCCAGATCCAGATCATCCAGATCCAGGTCGTCTGCTTCCGCTTCAAAGTCGGCCTCATAGGCAGATTCTGCCTTCTCTTCCGGAACAACGGCAGTCACATCAGGGGCTTCTTCCTGATCCAGGCTGTCCAGATCAAAATCCTCAAATTCGTCCGCAGACACCTGCTCCAGGTCAATGCCCAGGGCAGCATCATCAAACTGGCTCAGGTCCAGATCGTCATCAGTATATTCAGAATCTAAAATGGCTTTGGGGTCGAAGCCATATTCTTTTTCAAAATCGAAATCGAGATCGAAATCGTTCTTCGCCATAGCAAATCCCTGCCTTTACGGTATAGTCAATAGTATTCTAGCATTATTCGATAAAAAATGCAAGATGAATCCAAAGAATTCATAAAAATACAATAAACTTCCGGAAACGGATGCACTTTACATAAAACTCCCCCTTTCAGGCGGAAATATCCGCTGTTTTTCCCCAACAGCGGATCTCTCTTAAGAATTATTTATAGATACCGGATGCTGATCTCACCAAAATCCGCATCATTTTCCACCAGAATGACATGTGCTGCATCCGGACCGGGACTGCCGTATTCCTGCACCGTGCCGAAGGCAGTTTTGTTGATACACTGCACCTGGACATTCCGGGGAACATACAGCGTCATGGAGCCGAAGATACACTTGAGCCCGATGCGGCAGTCCTCAGAAAATGCTGCACAGTCATGAAGGTCTATCACCAAATCGCCGAAACAGACGCTCCCCTCTCCTCCCTCCAGCACCGGCAGGCTGATGGTTCGGTGATCATCGCCAAAAAAGGTACTGCATACAAAGGTATTCTTCCGATATTCGAAGATATTTTTTCCCGCACCGTTGACGGAAAGATGCACTCTGTTTCCCTGTTTCCCCCGGAGGCTGTCCACCAGTAAGCTCAGACCGAAAAATACCAGCAGAATCGGAAGCAGCAGTTCTTCATTCAGCTGCACCCTGGGACAAAAGACTGCACAATATAAATAGTATCCGCCAAACAGTGCACAACCCAGTCGGAACATGCTGAACCTGGGATATAGGCCAAACAGGCCGAATACCGTCAATCCTGTCAAACCCAGCAATGTCCAGAACGGGACATAAAATAAGTGCAGCGGAAACATCTCCACCGCCAGCAGTATACCGCCGGTCAGCAGCAGCCACAGCGCAATTCCGATTCCTTCTTTTCTGCCTGGCATTTTCCTCCGAACAGGAACAGATTCCTCCGGTTCAGACGGAATGGATGTCTCTCTTACTTTCGTCTGTCTCTCCACACCCAGAAGTTCGTCAATGGTGATACTGAACATCTCAGACAGCTTCGGCAGCATGCTGATATCCGGGCAGGACTGATCATTCTCCCATTTGCTCACTGCCTGGGCCGTCACCCCCAGCTGTTCCGCCAGACTGTCCTGGGTCAGTCCCAGTCTTTTTCGGTGAGCCGCAATCCGTCTGCCCAGTGTTTCTTCTGTCATACAAGGTTCCTCCCTTTTTTCTGTGTTTCGGATCCGTTGGATTCATCATGCCACATTTTGTCAGAAAAAGCTATCAAGCATTCGTTAATTTCCGGTTTCTTTTTTCACAACCGGCAGTTGAATCCACCTCAACCAGCGGTTGTTTCCATTTTTCTTGCAAAGAAATCCGGATTATGGTATAGTACAGCCAAAGGAGGCGGTGATATGGAGCTTTACATCAAGCAAAGGATATTCTCCTGGACCGACAGTTATGACGTTTATGATGATACCGGCGAAGCCCGATATGAGGTCCGGGCTGCCCTGTTCTCCCTGGGCCACCAGATCCATGTATATGACCGGCGGGCCGATGAGCGAAGTGAAGAAATCGGCTGCATCCGGCAGAAGCTGTTTACCCTGCTGCCCACCTTCGAGATTGAGATCGGTGGACGGGTGGTAGGCACCATCCGAAAGAAATTCACCCTGTTCCGTCAGGATTACCTGGTGGATTACCTGGGCTGGGATGTGGAAGGGGATTTTATGGGCTGGGACTACCGGATCCATCAGAATGGCCGGGAACTGCTTTCCATCACGAAGGAGATCTGGAACTGGTCCGACACCTACACCCTCCGCTTCCGGGATCCTGCCGACGAGATCCCGGGCCTGCTGCTGGTGCTGGCCATCGACGCGGCAAACTGTTCCCACAATGATTAGGAGTAACTGCTATGGAAAAAATCACAAGCTTCACCATCGATCACATCAAGTTGCTGCCGGGACTTTATGTATCCCGGAAGGATAAGATCGGCACAGAAACCGTCACCACCTTCGACCTGCGGCTGACCAAGCCCAATGATGAGCCGGTGATGAACACCGCCGAGATGCACACCATGGAGCATCTGGCTGCCACCTATCTGCGCAATGAACCCAACTGGAAAGAGAAGGTCATCTACTTCGGCCCCATGGGCTGCCGCACCGGCTTCTACCTGCTGCTGGCCGGAGATCTGAGCAGCCGGGACGTCCTGCCGCTGGTGACAGACTGCTTCCGGTTCATCCGGGATTTCCGGGGAGAAGTTCCCGGCGCCAGTGCAAAGGACTGCGGAAACTATCTGGACATGAACTTACCCATGACAAATTACTGGGGCGCAAGATATACCGCCCTGCTGGAAACCATTGACGAAACCCGGCTGGTCTACCCGGAATAAAGGAGAGATACTATGACAAAACTCGGCATTATCGGCGCCATGCAGGAGGAAGTGGAGACCCTGCTGGCCCTGACAGAAAATATAAAAGAGCTGCACAAGGCAGGCTCCGTCTTTTATGAAGGCGTGCTGGAAGAGCTTCCCGTAGTCATTGTCCAGTGCGGCGTGGGCAAGGTCAATGCTGCCATGTGCACCCAGGTGCTGTGCGACCTGTTTGGCGTGACCCATATCGTCAATACCGGCATTGCCGGTTCCCTCTGCGCCCGGCTGGACATCGGCGATCTGGTGGTGAGCCGGGATGCCATGTATCATGACGTGGACGCCGTCCACTTCGGCTATCCCTACGGCAAGGTGCCCGGTATGGACACCACCGAATTCCCCGCCGATGAAGCCATGATCCGCTATGCCTTCGCCGCTGCCGAGGCTGTGAATCCCGGCCATACGACCATTGGCCGTGTCGCCTCCGGCGACCAGTTTGTTGCCGTGAAGGAGCTGAAGGAAAAGATCATCGCCTGTACCCAGGGCCTGTGTACCGAAATGGAGGGCGCCGCCATCGCCCAGACCGCCTACCGCAACAGCGTGCCCTTTGTGATCCTGCGGGCCATTTCCGACAAGGCCGACGACAGCGCCGAAATGGACTACCCTACCTTTGAGCGCATCGCTGCCCACCGCTGCGCCGAAGTCACCCGGCACCTGGCCCGGCAGCTGAAGGCCGCCCAATAACCGGCAAAGCCATCCCCACCGGGACGGTACATATCCAACAGGCAACAGGCACAGCAGACCATTCTGCCGTGCCTGTTTTGATCCACTACCATATTATAGTATATGCAGCGAAACAAACCTGAACCGGTCCAACCTCCGCGTACCGCAGAAAAGGCCCCCATATAGGGGGCACCTTTTTTCCAAAGCCGGCAGACATCGCAAAAATCCGGCCTGTGACCGAAACCACAGGCCGGATTTGCTGGTTTGCGGACTCCGCCGACAGCGGAGATTCTTCGCCTTACAGAACGAAGAAGGCGCAGGAAGCGGCAGGCAGCTCCACCTTGCCGGAAACGGCAACGGGAGTCAGTTCGGGCAGGGCATCGTTTTCACCCAGCACCAGATCCCTGCCGTTCAGGCACATGACCCGGGAGCGCAGGCCGTCCCGGCCGGTGAGGACGTAAGCCTCAGCCTCTCTGGGCAGCTCCACAGTGGTAACATCGGTGGTGGAGTTGTTAATCACCAGATAGGCCATGCCTTCCTTGCCGTCCTTGCGGGAGTGGGCAAAGACATGGGCGCCTTCCCGGATGGATTCGCCGGAGGCATAGACAGTTCTGCCCATGAGGCGGGTCCACAGCAGGGCGGCAAAGTAGTTGGGCCGGGGCTCAAAGGTGCCGTGCTTCAGGAAGCCGTAGTCAGAGGAAGCAAGCGTATTGTGGAAGATGACACCATCGGTGATGGATGCGAACTCACCCAGTTCGTTCAGGGTACGCAGCACATCCAGATAGGTGGAAGCCCAGGTGTCACCACCGCCGCCGGCATCACCGGACTCGGTGACCCACATCTGGCCGCCGGGAACATATTTGTCCCGTGAGACAGCTGCATACCGTGCGCAGGCACCAGCCATAGCCAGGTAAGCCTCGCCGGTAGCCTCCTCAGGCTGCCAGTGCATGGCGGGCATCATGGAAGCCAGACGCTCGGAAATACCATTATAATAATGATAGCTGAATACATCCAGCTTCTCGGTGCAGCCCTCCATAAGCTCATCGGTATTCAGCGTTACGCCGAAGGCAGCGCCCACACCGGCTGTACTCTTCTCAGCCTCGCCCGCACCGTTCATGGCATCGATGGTGCAGGGGCCAACCACCAGGGTATCGGGATAATTCTCCCGGACCCACTTGTGGAACAGATCCTGATCCCGGCGGAAATCCGCAGCGGTATAGCCCACAGGGAAACCGGTGGTCTGCAGGATGTTGGGCTCGTTGGTGAATTCCACGGCATCGATGGGGTGACCCAGTTCCCGGCTCAGGGAGAAGATCTTCTCTGCCTCGCTGGGGTTCCAGGGCTCCTGAGCACTGTGCAGGCCATCGCAGTTGGCTACGCTGATCAGCAGCTTGCCGCCCACGGCCTCCACAAAGTTGATGAGATTGACCCACTGCTGACGGGTCATGGCGCTCTGATAACCCTCGGGCATGCCCTTGCCGTCGAAATCATAATATGTCTTGGTTGCCCAGGTGCCGGAGACGCGGACCCACACAGGGCCCAGTTCCTTTGCCAGAGCAATGAGCCGGGGATTGGTGGTATCGATGGGGTCATACCACTGCATCAGATTTGCCATTTCGGCAGCAGAGGAAATAGGCGGGAAAATCTCGGTACCAGCGATCTGGCCGGGGGTATAGGCTTTCCAGAAGGTGCCGCCGGTAACCTCGGTCATTTCAACGTTATAGGAAACCAGACGCTCATCCACAGTACGCAGCTCTTCCAGACCGGACAGCTGCAGCTTTACAAATTCAGCCATTTTGTGTTCATTCTCCTTATTTTCCAGTATTTTCAGGTTGTTTTTCTCCTGCTGAAGGTATTATAATAAAATAAATCCGCTCAGCACAGACTCAAACCGCGGCAACTGTGACACGACGCCACAAAAAAAGAAATTGCCTTTGCACATATCGTACAAAGGCAATCGAATCAAAACCATTCACTTACCGCAGGAACCAGCGGCTCACTGACAAGCCGCAAAGCGATGCGGGTCATTTCCTGCACGCTCTCCCGAAAACCGTCGTGATGCCAGTTTACCATCATGATCATCAGTCCACAGAGGGCAAACCGCAGCACATGATCCCGCATATTGGGATTTTCATCATAGCGCACATATTTCTGATTCAGTCCGTCGCTGACATTGTGGATAGCCCGCTCCATCAGCACACCGCTGAGGCCGCTGTGCTCCAGAGCATCCAGAAGAGGCTTCTGGCTTTTCCAGAAGAGAAAGAAGCTTTCCATGTCCTTCTGCAGTACATTGTCTCCATTAAAATCCACAGAGGACCGGTACATGTCATAATCCAGCATGGTATGATCCAGCAGAGCAAAGAGGGCGCCGTCCTTACTGGAAAAATACCGGTAAAACGCCTTTCTGGGAATACCTGCATGAATACAGAAATCGCTGACGCTGATTTCCTCGTACCGGCGGATATTCATCAGTTCCACAAGACACTGCTCCAGCTCCCGCTGCCGGGCAGCGGACTGTTCCGTTTTACACAGTTTATACATAGCCAACACTCCGTTTTCAGGATTCTTTTGTATTATACCTTTATTTATCAAAAAAATCAACCGTTTTGTAAATTGTGAACAAATTATAACCATCATAATTCTATTGTCGGTGTCACAAAATCGCAATAATGTACCTAGTAAAGTTTTAGTAAATTTATTACAATATAAAAGGCAAAAATCCCGGATGTCCGCGGTCTGCTCTGCTTCATTTCTCCAAGGAAAAATGTGGCCGAACGATTTGAAAAAGCCGGGAAATACCTGAAATAAGGAGAAAAAAGTATGAGCAAACCCATTAACCCCAAGTACTTAGGTGAAAATGGTATTCACCGCGTACCCCTGTGGCGAATCGGCGGCTTCGCCCTGAACAACACCGCTACCAACCTGTACATGTTCCTGATGAACTACGTGTCCTTCTACCTGATGGGCTGGGTAGGCGTCGGCATGGTGCTGGCTTCCTCCTTCTCCATGATCATGCGTCTGTGGGACGGTGTTACCGACCCCATCGTCGGCTTCATGGTTGACAAGACCAACGGCAAGTTCGGCAAGAACCGCCCCTTCATGGTCATCGGCAACATCATCCTGTGCGTCACCTCCTTCATCCTGTTCCATGTGACCCACAAGCTGCCTGAAGGCCCCATCCGTCTGGTGTTCTTCATCATCATGTCCGCCATCTACTACATTGGCTACACCTCTCAGTGTGTCGTCACCAAGTCCGCACAGTCCTGCATCACCAACGACCCCAAGCAGCGCCCCCTGTTCGCTTCCTTCGACGGCGTTTACAACACCGTCCTGTTCGCTGGTATCGCCATCGTTGCTGCCAACATGGCTGCCAAGCATCAGGCTGTGGGCGGCTACTCCTCCACTGAGTACTTCCACGATCTGTGGCTGTTCGTTGCTATCCTGTCCGGCATCTTCACCACCATCGCTGTCATCTCCATCGCTCCCAAGGACCGCTCCGAGTTCTTCGGTACCGGCAAGGCTGTCAAGGTTGGCCTGAAGGATTACTGGGAAGTTCTGAAGAACAATCGTGCTATCCAGATGCTGGTTCTGTCCGCTTCCTCCGACAAGCTGGCTGCCACCGCCAAGACTTCCGCTGTTACCGTTGCTATGTTCGCCTGTATCGCCGGCTCCACCAAGCTGCAGGGCAACATCACCGCAATGACCACTGTTCCCTCCTGCATCATCACCTTCCTGTCCATCTCCATCATCGCTACCAAGCTGGGTCAGCGTAAGGCCATGATCATCGGCTCCGTCGGTGGTATCATCACCAACGCTCTGATGTTCTGCCTGTGGGTCTTCGGTGATCCCACCACCATGACCAACGATCCCGCTGCCGGCACCGTTGCCTTCTCCTTCTTCACCATCGCTTACCTGGTCGGTACCTGTGTTCAGGCTGGCTTCCAGGGTATCTCCGGCAACATCGTTATCCCCATGACTGCTGACTGCGCCGACTACGAGACCTACCGTTCCGGTAAGTACGTTCCCGGCCTGATGGGCACCCTGTTCTCCTTCGTCGACAAGATCATCTCCTCCTTCGCTCCCATGATCGCTGGTCTAGTCTTCACCGCTGTTGGCTTCGCTGATCACAACCCCGTCGAAGGCGACCCCGTCACCACCGAGCTGGTCATCGGCGTTGCATTCCTGGCATACGGCCTGATCATCCTGGGCCTGCTGTGCAACCTGATCGCCATGAAGTACTACCCCCTGACCAAGGAAAAGATGGCCGAAATTCAGGACAAGGTTGCTGCCATCAAGGCTGCTGCCGCTCAGGAAGCCTAATCTTTCCTGCCTTCGGGTAAATATTGTTCCCTAAGCATTATGTAGGGTGCCGCGAAAGCGGCACCCTATTTATCACTATCCGGAAGGACTGAGCATTTTTGAAAAATCCCTACAGACTGGAAGATCCCGGCATCCGTAAAACCAAAAAGCAGATTGAGCGGGAGGTCCTGCAGGAAGTCAGCTTTGAAGAATATCTGTCCGCCAAGGGTGAACTGGAAGAACTGGAAGAAAAATATGGTCTTGCACCGGAAGAGGGTAAGCTCTCCAAGGCTATCTCCACCTTCTTTGATCGCCGGGAAGCCAAGGAAAAGGTGAAGGTCAACAAGAAAAAAGATCTTCTGCTGTGCATTTTCCTGGGCTGGGCAGGTGCCCACCGGTTCTACCAGAAGCAGTACCTGCTGGGTTTTCTGTACCTGGCTTTCTGCTGGTCCGGCTACTCCATGGCCATGTCCATCATTGACCTGCTGATTATCTTCCCAAAGCAGGCCGATGAAAACGGCGATATTCTGATCTGATCATAAACCCGGCTTTGTATAAACAAAGCCGGGTTTTTCTTTATTTTCCTGTTTCTTTACCATATATTTGTTGAAAAAATAAAAATTATATGCTTTGAACAAAATGTTGCTGCATTTTTTGTAGGGTGATGTCACACATTTTTCCATTTGTGCCTAGTTAACAATTTGTTCATGATATATAATGTTATTCAATACGGGAAAGATAGCAATATCCCATCCCGAACAATAAGGAGGAAGAATCAATGGCAAAAACTGTCCAACTGGACGAGCGCGGCTACCGTAAGTTCGGTATGCGCGACAATCTGGCTTATGCTGCCGGCGACCTTGGCTGCAACATGAGCTTTGCTCTGAAGAACACTGTTCAGATTTTCTGGACCCAGTACATGGGTGTTTCCCTGGCTGCTATGGGTATCCTGATGCTGATCGTGCAGATCTGGGACGCAATCAATGACCCCATCATCGGCTCCATGGTCGACGCTGACAAGCGTACCTACAAGCGCAACAAGTTCCTGCAGTATATCTGGGTCGGTTCCATCGGTCTGCTGGTGGCTGGTGCTGCAATGTTCCTGCCCTTCCCCAACGCTCCCATGGTCATGAAGTATGTCCTGTTCGTTGTGGGCTACATTCTGTGGGACGCCTTCTACACCATCGCCAACGTTCCCTACGGCTCCCTGCTGTCTCTGATCACCACTGACGCTGGCGACCGCGCTATGCTGTCCAGCTTCCGTTCCGTGGGCTCCATGGTGGGCAACATGCTGCCCATGGCCATCCTGCCCATGCTGATCTACGACGGCAACAACAACCTGAAGGGCAATGCCGTGTTCTGGGCTGCTCTGATCATGGGCGGCATCGGCTTCGTATGCTTCCAGTATATGATCAAGAACACTGTCATCCGTGTTGACACCGATGTCAAGTGCAACGAGGAAGAAGCCCCCAAGTTCAACGTTATCAAGGCTTTCGGTTCCTTCATGAAGAACCGCGCTGCTGTCGGCGCTACTCTGGCTCCCGTGGGTATGTTCATCGGTATGTACGGCTCCTCCTATGCCACCACTGCCATGTTCCAGTCCTACTTCCACAATGCGCAGATCTCCGGCATCATGCAGATCATCCAGATGCTGCCCATGTTCGCCTTCATGCCCTTTGTCCGTAAGATCGTTGACAAGTTCGGCAAGAAGGAAGCTGTCACTCTGGGCACCGTCGTGGCTCTGGTTGGCTACGCTCTGCTGCTGATCCTGCCCATCACTCCCGACAACAAGGGTATGTTCATGTGGGTCGGCGGCCAGCTGATCGCCGGTATCGGCGGCGGCATCTACCAGTGTGTCTCCTGGTCCCTGATGGCTGACGCCATGGACTACGGCGAGTGGAAGTTCGGCGTCCGCGAGGAAGGCACCACCTATGCTCTGCACTCCTTCTTCCGTAAGCTGGCACAGGGCGTTGGCCCCTCCCTCGGCCTGTTCGTCGCTGCTGCTCTGGGCTTCGTGGAGGCCAACGGCGGCAACCAGACCTTCGAGGTCGCTCTGAAGATGCGCTATCAGGCTGCAGCATTCTATGTTGTTGCCGGCGTCATCCAGTTTATCGGCCTGGCTTTGGTCTACAACCTGGACAAGAAGACCCTGGCAAAGGTTCAGGAAGACCTGGCTGCCCGCAAGGCTTAATTCCTGCCTGATCTGAATCCGGTTTGAAGCACGAATCCCCTCCGGATCGCTCCGGAGGGGATTTTCCTTGCATCCCGCACCAAGTGTGCTATAATACAGACAGACATTCCAAAAGGCAGGTTATTCCCATGAAATTCCGCGACTATTTTTCCATCAAACATATCCTTTTCGGCATCGGCATCGTTGCTCTGATGATGGTTTTTGCCTTCTATCAGTCCGGCAATATGGTAAAAGTCACCCTTGACGAGGACTCCATTTATGTATACTCCAAGCTTTACAACATGGACATCGTCTATTCCGATATCTCCAAAGCTGAGCTGACCACTCTGGAAGAACCCGGAGAGGAAGTTCAGGATGCCTTCGATGACGGCACGCTGGTGGCAGGTGTCTGGAAGAACGAAGCCTGGGGCGAGTACCACTGCTGCATCGATCCCGATACCGCAAACTGTGTTGTGATAACCCTCAATGACGGACGCACCATGGTATTCAGCCGCAAAGACGGCGAAACCACCGCAAAACTGTTTCATGAGCTGATGGATCACCTTTCCTGAACAAAACAGCACCCCTCCGCAGAGGGGTGCATTCTTTTTCATTATTTCAGACCGTTACCCCGAAGCTCGATGATCTGGTCCCGGAGGATGGCCGCATACTCGTATTCCATCATGCGGGCTGCTTCCTTCATCTGCTTTTCCAGACGGGCGATCTCCTTCTCCTTCTCGGCCTTTGTCATCTTCACGCCGGTCCTGCCCTTCCGCTCGGCGGTGGGAGAGGAAATCTCGATCAGATCCCGGACGGACTTAATGACAGTTTTCGGCACAATGCCGTGGGCCTTGTTATAGGCATCCTGGATCTCCCGGCGCCGCTCCGTCTCATCAATGGCTGAGCGCATGGAGGGGGTGATGTTGTCGGCATACATGATGACCCTGCCCTCGGCATTTCTGGCCGCGCGGCCGATGGTCTGGATCAGGCTGGTCTCGCTGCGCAGGAAACCCTCCTTGTCCGCATCCAGTATGGCCACCAGGCTCACCTCCGGCAGATCGAGGCCTTCACGCAGCAGATTGATGCCAACCAGAACATCAAATTTCGCCATACGCAGATCCCGAATGATCTCCATCCGTTCCATGGCGCCGATATCGGAGTGCATATACCGTACCCGGATCCCCGCCTTGGTCAGGTATACCGTCAGATCTTCCGCCATTTTCTTGGTGAGGGTGGTCACCAGCACCCGCTCTTCCCGGGCCGTCCGGGCATTGATCTCTCCAATGAGATCATCGATCTGCCCTTCGATGGGCCGGACCTCCACGATGGGGTCCAGCAGACCCGTGGGGCGGATCACCTGCTCCACGGTCTGGCCGGAGCGGGTGCGCTCATATTCGGCAGGCGTTGCGGAAACATAGATCACCTGATTGATTTTTTTGTCGAATTCCGCAAAGTTCAGAGGCCGGTTGTCATAGGCCGAGGGCAGGCGGAAGCCGTAATTCACCAGAGCATCCTTTCGGCTCCGGTCGCCGGCATACATGGCCCGGCACTGGGGCAGCGTAACATGGCTCTCGTCAATGAACATCAGGAAATCCTCCGGGAAATAATCCAGCAGCGTGGTGGGGGGCGTGCCGGGAGCACGGCCCTGGATCACCCGGGAGTAGTTTTCGATGCCGTTACAGAAGCCGATCTCCGTCAGCATTTCCAGATCATAGGCCGTCCGCTGGGCAATACGCTGGGCTTCGATCAGCTTGTCCTTTGCCCGGAAAAATGCTACCTGCTCATCACATTCCCGCTGGATGTCCCGCATGGCACGGTGAAGCTTTTCCTTAGATGCCACATAATGGCTGGCAGGATAGATGGCCACGTGATCCAGATACCGCTCCGCCACACCGGAAACGGCGTTGATCTCACTGATCCGGTCCACCTCATCCCCGAAAAATTCTACCCGGATGGCTTTACCCGACCAGTAGGCGGGGTAAATTTCCAGGGTATCGCCCCGGAGCCGGAACTTGTTTCGGGAGAAATCCAGATCGTTGCGCTCATAGCGGATCTCCGCCAGCTTTCGCAGCACATCGTCCAGAGGGTATTCATTGCCCACCCGGAGGGAGATCACCATGCTTTTATAATCGATGGGGTCACCCAGACCGTACAGGCAGCTGACGGAGCTTACCACGATCACATCCCGCCGCTCAAAAAGCGCGGACGTTGCGCTGTGTCGCAGCCGGTCGATCTCCTCATTGACGGAGGCATCCTTTTCGATATAGGTATCGGTATGGGCAATGTAGGCCTCCGGCTGGTAGTAGTCGTAGTAGGATATGAAATATTCCACCGCATTATTGGGGAAAAATTCCCGGAACTCGGTGCAAAGCTGGGCCGCCAGGGTTTTGTTGTGAGCCAGCACCAGAGTTGGCCGGTTCAGCTTTTCAATGACAGAAGCCATGGTAAAGGTCTTTCCGGAACCGGTAACGCCCAGCAGCGTCTGCTCCCGCAGGCCCCAGTTGACACCATTGACCAGTCCCGCAATAGCCTCCGGCTGGTCGCCGGAGGGACGGTACTGGGATACAAGCTTGAAACGATCCATAAGAACCCTCCTACACAAAAACGCAGTCGTCGAACCGGTAGCCTGACTGTACCATGGAAACATAATCGTCATCCGCCACCACGATGTGGTCAGCCAAAGCAATCTCCACCGACTGCAGCGCCGCAGCGATCCGCCGGGTGGTCTGGATATCCTCCGCCGAAGGCAGGGCTATGCCGCTGGGGTGATTATGGGCCAGAACAACGGTGGATGCACCCTCCCGCAGGGCTGTCTCCACGATCCGCCGGACAGAGATCCCGGCAGAATTTACACTTCCTTCCCCCACCTCCCGGCAGGAAAGCACCTTGCATTTGGCATCCAGACACAGCAGGAACACCGTCTCCACCTTCCGGCCATGAAACCGAGGCTGCAAATATCCGGCACAGTCATCAATGGTGGCCAGGATCCGTTCCTGCTGCACCTTGTTTACCAGATAGTATCTGGCCATCTGATTCATCAGCCGGATCAGGATCGCCGAATGGTCACCGATACCGGCGACGCCCTTCAGCTCCTCCACAGGGGCGTCCAGTACCTGTGACAGGCTGCCGAACCGCTGGATCAGCCGGTGGGCCAGTTCGTTGGTATCTCCCTGGGGAATACAGAAGAACAGCAGAAATTCCAGTGCCTGCACTTCCGTAAAGCTGTCCAGTCCCTGCTGAAGAAAGCGTTCCTTCATCCGTTTCCGGTGATCCTTATGGATGGACTGTGCCATATTCTTTCACCTCTTTGCGGTTTTGCTTGCTATTTTGGATATCTTGGGTTAGAATGGGTTTGTCGAATCGTGTCGAAACCCGGGAAGAAAGTTTTCTCCCAAACTGCGCATGCTAGAACTGGTCAGGAGGGGCAGCATGGAAGAACCGAGATATATTTCAGACCTGCTGGAGCGGATCGCCCAGCCCGGTTTTCTGGTAAAAAATCAAAAAATCGTCAATGTGAACCAGGCTGCCCGTGCTATGCTTCTCGCTCCTGAAATGCCTGTAGCGCAGTTTCTCTGCACCGGCAGCGAAGAATACGCCGTCTTTCAGGAGGGCCACCTTTGCCTGACCCTGACCATCGGCGGTCAGAATCATGCCGCAGTGGTCAGCCGGTTGGATGACTGCGACCTTTTCCTTCTGGATCCGGCGGAAGAAACAGCGGAATTCCGTTCCATGGCGCTGGTTTCCAAAGAACTCCGGATGCCGCTGATGCAGATCATCAGCAGCGCCCAGCAGTTGGCCAATACCGAAGGTGCCGACTCCCCCGCTGCTGCCAGAATGAATCAGGGGCTGATGCAGATGCTCCGGCTGGTAAACAATCTTGGTGATATCAGCCGGTATATGACCTCCTCCCGGATGGAGGTCCGGGATGTGGACAGCTTCCTGCAGGAAGTGTTCGAAAAAGCCGGTACGCTGACCCGCGGCAGGGTGCAGCTTTCCTACGAAGGCTTGAAACAGCCTGTTTTTTCACAGATCGATCCGGAGCAGCTGGAACGGGCTGTCTGGAATATTCTGTCCAACAGCATCAAATTTCTGCCGGAGAACGGCAGTATTCAGGGGCGTCTCAGCCGCCACGGCCGGATGCTGCATCTGACCGTACAGGATAGCGGCAGCGGTATTGCCGAGGCTGTCCGGGATACCCTGTTTGCACGATATCTGCGCAAGCCCGGTCTGGAGGACCCCCGGTACGGTCTGGGACTTGGGCTCACCATTGTCCAGACAGCTGCCGCCAACCACGGCGGAACCGTTCTGATCAGCAGCACCCCTGAGGGTACCCGGGTCACCATGACCATGGCGATCTGTCAGGACAGCAACGCCTTGCTCCGCAGTCCCCTTCTCCGGCCGGATTACACCGGCGGCTGGGATCATGGTCTGGTGGAACTGTCAGACTGCCTGTCTGCAGACTTGTACAGCAATTTATAACAGATTCTGTCAGCGCACCGCTCAGGCGGTGCGCTTTTTTTACAGATACTGCTTCAGATACTGGCCGGTGTAGCTGCCCTCCACGGCTGCAACATCCTCCGGTGTACCCTGGGCCACCACATAGCCGCCACCGTCACCGCCCTCAGGGCCAAGATCGATAATATGGTCGGCAGTCTTGATCACATCCAGATTGTGCTCGATGACCAGCACCGTATTTCCGGCATCCACCAGTTTTTGCAGCACCTCGATGAGCTTGTGGACATCTGCTGCATGAAGGCCCGTGGTGGGCTCATCCAGAATATAAATGGTCTTGCCGGTGGAAACCCTGGCCAGCTCCGTGGCCAGCTTGACACGCTGGGCCTCGCCGCCGGAAAGAGTGGTGCTGGACTGGCCCAGCTTCACATAACCCAGGCCCACTTCCACCATAGTCTGGGCCTTCCGGCGGATCTTGGGCAGGTTTTCAAAGAACTCCACCGCCTCTTCAGCGGTCATATCCAGAACCTGGGCAATATTTTTGCCCTTGTACTGCACTTCCAGCGTTTCCCGGTTGTACCGCTGGCCCTTGCAGACCTCACAGGGAACGTACACATCCGCCAGGAAGTGCATCTCGATCTTCACCAGGCCATCGCCGCAGCAGGCCTCGCAGCGGCCGCCCTTCACATTGAAGGAGAATCGGCCGGGTCCATAGCCCCGCATCTTGGCATCCGCAGTGGAGGCAAACAGATCGCGGATATCATTGAACAGGCCGGTATAGGTGGCCGGATTGCTGCGGGGTGTTCTGCCAATGGGGCTCTGGTCAATGTCGATGACCTTGTCCAGATGCTCCATGCCTTCCACACAGCGGCAGGCGCCCGGACGGGTGCGGGCATGGTTCAGTCTGCCCAGCAGGGTCTTGTTCAGCACTTCATTCACCAGGCTGGACTTGCCGGAGCCGGAGACACCTGTGACACAGGTCAGGGTCCCCAGAGGGATCTCCACATCCACATTTTTCAGATTGTTTTCGCTGGCGCCCCAGATGGCAAGGGTTTTGCCCTGGCCTGCCCGGCGGGCAGAGGGCACCGGGATCTTCTTGAAGCCGGATAGATACTGACCCGTAATGGACCGTTCGCAGCCTTCAATATCCTCCAGGGTGCCGGTGCAGACGATCTCACCGCCCCGACTGCCGGCGCCGGGGCCCACATCCACGATAAAGTCTGCCGCCCGCATGGTATCCTCGTCATGCTCCACCACGATCAGGGTGTTGCCCAGATCCCGCAGGTGGCGCAGCGTTCCCAGCAGTTTGTCATTGTCCCGCTGGTGCAGACCGATGGAGGGCTCATCCAGAATATACAGCACGCCCATCAGGGAGGAACCGATCTGCGTGGCCAATCGGATCCGCTGGCTTTCGCCGCCGGACAGTGTGCCGGCAGCACGGGACAATGTCAGATAGCTCAGTCCCACGTCCATCAGGAACTGTAGCCGGGACTTGATCTCCCTGACGATCTGCTCGGCAACCGTGGCCATATTGCCCTCCAGATGGAGGTTCGTCATAAATTCCAGTTCATCCCGGATGCTCATGCGGCAGAAGTCCATGATGCCCATGCCGCCTACGGTAACCGCCCGGGCAATATCCGAAAGCCGGTCCCCGCCGCACTGGGGACAGGGGGCGGAGGACATACATTCCTCCAGCTCCTTCCGGGCGGAATCGGACTGCGTCTCCCTGTACCGGCGGGAAATATTATTGAGAATACCCTCAAAGGGCTGCTCCAGCACACCCATTCCATTGCCCCGGTTATAGGTCATGCGCAGCTTTTCTCCCCGGGTGCCATTGAGGATCACATCCATGGCCTCCGCCGGCAGCTCCTGCACAGGAACCGTCAGAGAGAAGTGATATTTCTGGGCCAGGGCCTCAAAATACATCCGGAAAATAGAATCCGTCCGGGCGCTCTGCCAGCCGCTGGCCTGAATGGCGCCCTCGAAAATGGACTTCGTCTTATCCGGGATCACCAGATCCTCGTCCGCCACCAGCCGGAAGCCAAGGCCCGTACAGCTGGGGCAGGCGCCGCTGGGATTGTTGAAAGAGAACATCCGGGGCTCCAGCTCCGTCAGGCTGATGCCGCAGTCCTCACAGGCATAGTTCTGGGAAAAGGTCAGTTCCTCCTTGGTGGAGGGCAGTTCAATGGTCACAAGGCCCCCGGAATGGGCACAGGCCGTCTCTATGGAGTCCGTCAGCCGGCGGCGAAGGCCCGCCTTCAGCACCAGCCGGTCCACCACCAGCTCAATGGTGTGCTTTTTATTCTTCTCGGGCTTGATCTCTTCCGTCAGGTCGTAAAGGATGCCATCCAGGCGTACGCGGGCAAAGCCCTGCTTCCGGGCATCCTCGAACACCTTCTGATGCTCACCTTTCTTGTCCCGGATCACGGGAGACAGGATGATGAACCGGGTTCCCTCTCCCAGGGATTCGATCCGGTCCACGATCTGGTCGATGGTCTGCCGGTTGATCTCCTTGCCGCATTTTGGGCAGTGGGGCACACCCACTCTGGCCCACAGCAGACGGAGATAGTCATATATTTCCGTAACAGTGCCCACTGTGGATCGTGGATTCTTGGAGGTGGTCTTCTGGTCAATGGAAATGGCGGGAGAAAGGCCGTCAATGGAATCCACATCCGGCTTGTCCATCTGACCCAGGAACTGACGGGCATAGGAGGAGAGGCTCTCCACATACCGCCGCTGTCCCTCAGCATAGATGGTATCAAAGGCAAGACTGGACTTGCCGGAACCGGACAGGCCGGTGAACACCACCAGCTTGTCCCGGGGAATGGTCAGATTCACATTTTTCAGATTGTTCTCTCTGGCGCCCTGAATGATGATCTTGTCGTTCATACGCAGCTCCTGATGCTAAATTCTGTACCTTGTATTATACCACAGAATATTCTCCCTCACAAGACATTTTTCAAACAAAATTTCGGTTTCCCCTCTTTGCCGGTATATGGTTGCTTTGTTGCAAGATGACATATTTTCAGTCTCTTTTTTCGGCGTTATTTCAGCTGGATAGATATTGCTTTTCCCAATATATTGATGATATAATGGGTTTGTAAAATTGCCCCGGCATGGGCTGCGGGCAGAAAAAAGAATTATGAAAGAAAAAATAAGTGAGGTATTTGTTCGATGATTGCATACAGCGAAAGTATCAAGGTTTTCACCGGCAATTCCAATCCCGAATTCGCAAAGACCATTTGCAAGGAACTGGGCATTGAACTGGGCAACGCCGACGTCAAGCACTTTGCTGACGGCGAAGCTTCCGTCTCTCTGGTTGAGACTGTCCGCGGTGCTGACGTTTTCCTGATCCAGTCCACCTGCAAGCCCGTTAACGACAATCTGATGGAGCTGCTGGTTATGATCGATGCCTGCCGCCGTGCATCCGCAGGCCGTATCACCGCTGTCATCCCCTACTTTGGCTACGCCCGTCAGGACCGCAAGGCCAAGTCCCGCGATCCCATCTCCGCCAAGCTGGTGGCCAATATGCTGACCGTGGCTGGCGCTGACCGGATCCTGACCATGGACCTGCACGCCAACCAGATCCAGGGCTTCTTCGACATCCCCCTGGACCACCTGCTGGGCGCTCCCTCCTTCGTGGAGTACTACATGAACAAGTTCCCCGAGGATAAGTTCGACCATGAGAACGACTTCGTTGTTGTCTCTCCCGACGTTGGCTCCGTTGCCCGCGCCCGTAACTTTGCCCAGAAGGTCCACATGAATCTGGCCATTGTTGACAAGCGCCGTCCCAAGGCAAATGTTTCCGAAGTCATGAACATCATCGGCGATGTTAAGGGCAAGACCTGCATCCTGTACGATGACATGGTGGATACCGCCGGCTCCCTGTGCAATGCTGCCAAGGCTCTGGTGGAAGTTGGCGGCGCCAAGGAAGTTTATGCCTGCGCCACCCACGGTGTTCTGTCCGGCCCCGCTTACGAGCGTCTGGAAAACAGCGTCATCTCCGAAATGCTGTTCCTGAACACCATCCCCGAAGTGAACAACACCCCCAGCGGCAAGATCAAGTTCCTGGACGTGGCTCCCGTCTTTGCCCGCGCCATCGAGCACATCCACGGCGCTACCTCCATCGCCGATCTGTTCTAAGCCGTGTTCGGAAAAGCTAACGAGACCTGGCTCATCGTTGGTCTGGGCAATCCCGGCAGGGAGTATGAGCGTACCCGCCACAACTGCGGCTTCCGGGCCGTGGAACTGCTGGCGGATAAGCTGGGCTGCAAAATCGACAAAGCCAAATTTCAGGGCATCTACGGTCAGACCACCTACGGCGGAAAAAAGCTGATGCTTCTGAAGCCTTTGACCTACATGAACCTCAGCGGCCGCAGTGTGCTGCAGCTGAGTGCCTACTTTAATATCCCGCCCCAGCGGATCATTGTCCTGTTTGATGATATCTCTCTGGAGCCGGGGCGTCTTCGTGTCCGGCCTGACGGCTCTGCCGGCGGCCACAACGGCATCAAGTCCATCATTCAGGAGGTAGGCTCTCAGGCTTTTCCCCGGGTGAAGATCGGTGTGGGCAGCAAGCCCAACCCCGAATATGATCTGGCGGACTGGGTGCTGAGCAGCTTCTCTGCAAAAGAGGAAAAGGCTCTGGCTGTGGCTCTGGAAAACGCTGCCGATGCAGCCCTTGCCATCATTGACCACGGCGTGCCTGACGCCGCCAACCGGTTCAACGGCAGCCACCCGTAAACCGTATATTGTCACAAAACCACGGAAAGGGGGAGTTATCCCCCTTTCCGCGTTGCCATTTTGTCAGAACACCGTGAAATTGGTGATTGAAAACAGATAAGTTATTTATATGCTTTCCATTGTCCATTTCTATGAGGTACGATTATGGAACAACTCCTCCATTTACTGAAAACCATTCCGGAATACACTGCCCTGCTGGATGCCCTGAAGGAGGGCAAAAGCGCTGCCGTTACCGGCATCGGTCAGATCAACCGCAGCCATATGATCGCGGGTCTGACCCGGGACAGCGGCAGTCCCATTGTGATCCTCTGCCAGGATGATATGGCCGCCCGCCGGCTCCAGGAGGAACTGAAGGGCTTTCTGGGTATCGCCGCCCCCATTCTCCCCAGCCGGGATCTGACGCTGTATGACGCAGCGGTGGTCTCCCGCAGCTGGGAGCAAAAGCGCCTGCGGCAGCTGTACGATCTTGCCGCAGGAAAGACCCGGATTCAGATTCTCAGCTGGGAATCCCTGAGCCAGCGCACCATGCCCCGCCCTGTTCTGCTGAAGGCCGCCTTTTCTCTGGAAGTGGGGCAGGAATATCCCATCGACGAGCTGACCCGCCGGCTTTCTGCCGCCGGTTACAGCCGCTGCGGCATGGTGGAAGGCCCCGGCCAGTTTGCCGTCAGAGGTGGAATCATCGATATCTACTCCCCCGGTGAGGATCTGCCCATCCGTGCAGAATTTTTCGGCGATGAACTGGACACCATGGGCTATTTTGATCCCGCCACCCAGCGCCGCAGTGAAAATACGGAGCAGGTGCTGATCCTCCCCGTGGGTGAGACCCAGCCCAGCCTTCACCCCGGTGGCATGGAGGGGCTGTGCAGGGACATTTCCATCCTGATCTCCCGTCAGAAGCGGAGGAAGAACCTGAACGAAGCCCTCATCACCACACTGACAAAGGACCTGGAAAAATATGAAAATGGCCTGACCAATCCGGCCTCCGACCGGTATATGGCCATGATCTATCCCGAAATGGCCACAGCCGCCGATTACATCCCCGAAAATGCGGTGATGGTGCTCTGTGACCACAGCAGCCTGCAGCGTTCCGCCCGGAACCGCAGTGATGAGATGGGCATGCAGCTGGACAGCCTGCTGCAGACTGGTCTGGTGGCCGGCGAGCTCTGCGACTACGTCTGCCAGTGGGAGGACTTCTGCGCCGGACTCAGGGGCCGTAAGGTAGTCTATTTCGATGCCTTCGGCGGCGCCTCCTATCCGGAGGACGCGCCCCCCAAAATCCTGCTGCCCATGACCGCCAAGCAGCTTCCCGGCTATGGCGGCAATCTGGATACTGCCGCTTCTGACCTGGCCCACTACCAGAAGGTGGAATTCGGCGCTCTGGTGCTCTGCGGCACCCGCCGACGGGCAGAGCTGCTGCAGCAGATGCTCCGGGAGAAAGGCCTCTCCGCCTTCCTGTGTATTCCCCTCACCTCCATGCCCAAGCCCGGTCAGATCCTGCTGACAGAGGGCACCCTGCCCTTCGGCATGGAGTATCCCCTGAGCAAACTCGCCATTCTGACGGAGGGACAGCTGCTGTCCCGGGGAGAACCCCGGAAAAAGGCTGCCGCCAAAAAGACCGGTGCCACCAACCGGCAGAAACTGAATTCCTTCACCGATCTGACTCCCGGCGATCTGGTGGTCCATGAAAACTACGGCATCGGCCGGTTCGTTGCCATGGAGCAGATCAAAGTGGACAACGCGGTGAAAGACTATATCAAAATCGCCTATCAGGGCAGCGACACCCTCTTCGTCCCCGCCACCCAGCTGGATCTGGTCAGCAAATATATCGGCGGAGGCGGCGAGGATACCAATGTCCGACTGAATAAGATCGGATCTGATGCCTGGCAAAAAACCAAGGCCAAGGCCCGGAAGGCCGCCAAAGATATGGCAGGCGAGCTGATCCAGCTTTATGCCGCCCGGAAGCGGCAGCTGGGCTATGCCTTCTCCGCAGACGCACCCTGGCAGAAGGAATTTGAGGATAACTTCCCCTATCCCGAAACCGACGATCAGCTGCGCTGCATTGCCGATATCAAGCGGGATATGGAGTCCCCTCAGCCCATGGACCGGCTGCTCTGCGGCGATGTGGGTTTCGGCAAAACGGAGGTCGCCCTTCGGGCCGTGATGAAAGCTGTCATGGACGGCAAGCAGGTGGCCATACTGGTGCCCACCACCGTTCTGGCCCAGCAGCATTACCAGACCGCTGTTTCCCGGTTCCGGGGCTTCCCGGTGAATATTGATGTGCTCAGCCGGTTCCGCAGCCCCAAGCTGCAACAGCAGACCATGCACAATGTGGCCGCCGGCAGTGTGGATCTTATCATCGGCACCCACAAGCTGCTGCAGAAAAATATGCAGTTCAAGGATCTGGGCCTGCTGATCATCGATGAAGAGCAGCGCTTCGGCGTCAGCCACAAGGAGCGGTTAAAGGAAATGTCCAGGGGTGTGGATGTGCTGACCCTGTCTGCCACCCCCATTCCCCGGACACTGAACATGGCCCTCTCCGGCATCCGGGATATGTCCACCATCGAGGAACCGCCTTCCGACCGATATCCCGTACAGACCTTCGTTATGGAACACAACAACGCCATCATCGATGACGCTATCCGCCGGGAGGTGGAACGGGGCGGTCAGGTCTATTACCTGCACAACCGCACCGAAACCATCGACCAGTGCGCCGCTGCTCTGAAAAAGCGGATCCCCGGTCTCAGCGTAGGCGTTGCCCACGGTCAGATGGGCGAGGATGCGCTGGGAGATGTGATGCAGGCCATGACGGAAGGCGATATTCAGGTGCTGGTCTGCACCACCATCATCGAAACCGGCCTGGATATCCCCAATGCCAACACCCTGATTATTGAAAACGCGGATCGCTTTGGTCTTTCCCAGCTCCATCAGCTGCGGGGCCGTGTGGGCCGCTCCACCCGCCATGCCTATGCCTATTTCACCTATCGGCCTGACAAGAATCTGACAGAAGTCGCAGAAAAGCGCCTCTCTGCCATCCGGGACTTTGCAGAATTCGGCTCCGGCTTCAAAATCGCCATGCGTGACCTGGAGATCCGGGGCGCCGGTAATCTGCTGGGTGCCGAGCAGTCCGGTCACATGATGAGCGTGGGCTACGACATGTACCTGAAGCTGCTGGACGAAGCTGTTCTGGAGGAAAAGGGCGAGGCTCCCAAGACCCCGGACTGTACCGCCGACCTGAACGTTACCGCCAATGTGGACAAGCGCTACGTGGAGCGGGGCGAAGAACGGATGGATCTGTACCGCCGGATGGCTGCCATCCGGAGCCAGGAGGATGCCGACGATCTGCTGGATGAGATTGTGGACCGCTATGGCGAGCCTCCCAGAGGCGTTCTGAACCTCATCGATATTGCTCTGCTCCGTGCCCAGGCCCGGGAAGCCGGCATCAAGGATATCAGGCAGAAGGCAGGAGATGTGCTGTTTACCCTGCACAATCTGAATTTCGAGGCTGTAGGTTCCCTCTGCGCCGACCCGGACTACAAGACCCGGGTTACCTTCCTGGCCAATGCCAAGGAGCCTACCCTTCGGCTGAAGCTCTCTGCCGGTGTGGACAGCCTGAAGCAGAGCAAGATTTTTGTGCAGCACTACCGCAGTGTTGCCCTGAAATAAATCCTTTTTATTTTCCTTTTTCCGTGATATAATCCCCAAAAAAGGGAGGTGCAGAAATGAAACTTTTCCTCTCCAAAGCAAAACATCCATCCCGCCGGTGGCTTATGGGGCTTGGTCTGCTCCTGCTGGCGCTGGCGCTAACCGCTGTCATGATCGCCGCTGCGCTGGGCAGCCGGCTCGCCCCCCATGTTCGGGTAGGCGGACTGGATATCGGCGGACAGACCTTGCAGGAGGCTTACCACACTCTGAAAAAAGCCTCGGAAGAAGTGCTGGAAAGCACCTGGCTGGAAGTGGAGACTCTGGACGGCTCCACCATTCCCTTCTCCCCTGCAGAAACCAAGGTGTCCCTGAACTGTTTTTCCGCATTGTGGGAAGCGTATCAGGTGGGCCGGGTGGATGGGAAAAGCCACAGCATCTGGCTGCAGGAGCATCTGAAGCTGGATGAGGGCTATATCCGTCAGCGGATTGATCTTTACGCAGACGATGCCGAAACGGAGCTGACCCCGCCCCAGGTATGGATGGCCGGGCCGGCGCCGGATCTGGAAATTGAAAATCAGAGCAGCGAAAACCGCCCTCAGACGCTGGAGCTGACCATGGGCCTGCCCACCACCCGCATTGACCGGGAACATGCCTTCCAGCAGATCCTGGCCCTTTATGACTGTGCTTTTTCCGCCGCGGAGGAAGGCCATTACCGTGTGGAAAATCCCTTCCTTGTGGAAATTCTGGAAGAGCCGGAAATGCCGGATCTGAAAGCAATCTATGACGAATACTACATTCCTCCGGTGGATGATTCCCTGAACATGGAAAAATACGAAGTGATCCCCGGTGCTTTCGGCTATCATTTCGATCTGGAAAAGGCCCGGAAGCAGGTGGATCAGGCTGGTTTCGGTGAAACGATTTATATTCCCATGGAGTGGATCGAACCGGATATTTTCGGGGACGGGGTTTATTTCCGGGATGTACTGGGTTATTGCGAGACGCCCCATACCCAGGATGAAAACCGGAACAACAACCTCCGGGTCGCCTGCAAATCCCTGAACGGCGTGGTCCTGCAGCCCGGCGAAACCTTTTCCTACAACGAAACGCTGGGCCAGAGAACAAAGGAAAACGGATATCTGCGGGCCGGCGCCTACTCCGGCTGGGAGCTGGTGCAGTCCTACGGCGGCGGCATCTGTCAGGTTTCCTCCACAGTCTACTGCGCCACCCTGTATGCGGATCTGGAAATCGTCCATCGGGTCAACCACGGCATGAAGGTTGGCTATATGGAGCCGGGTCTGGATGCCACTGTCAGCTGGTGGGGACCGGACTTCCAGTTCCGGAACAACACTCACTTCCCCATCAAACTTGCCGCAGAAGTCTCGGATGACCATGTTAAGATCACGATCCTGGGCACCGAGGAGCGTGACTACTATGTGGAAATGGAAACGGAATCCAGCGTATGGGACAATGTACTCTACGCCCGCAGCTACAAGTGCAAGTATGACCGGAAAACCGGGGAACTCATCAGCCGGGATCTGGAAGCACGATCCAATTATGCACTGTATTAAAATCAAAAAGGACGCACCGAAGGGTGCGTCCTTTGTTTTTTACTTTGCCCGGATGTCCAGGTGATAATCGATGACACCGGCTTCGGTGTTTTCGATGTCAATGTTATAGCTCAGATCGATGGAGCCGCCGTCCTCTACAATATCAAAAAATACAAACGTTGCCTTCACCGTCATCAGCAGCGCGCCAAAAGGCATCTGGTACAGGGAATCATGGGGCACGCCCTGCTCAAAGACCATCTGGGACTTCAGCTTTCCGGTACGGGTCAGGATCACCTTGCCGGGTTCCACCCGGAAGGTGGTTGTCACGCCCTCCAGACCTGTCAGAGCACTTTCCTCATAGCTGATATCCCAGCCGCCGTTTCGCAGTTCCATGGTTCCCTCGGTCACCAGTTCGATGACCTCCGGCTCCTGATCCGCATAGGTCTGGCGTCCCTGAATGGACAGAACCACATTACGCTTCATCGTAGGCCTCCTGTGCCAGCTGCAGCAGCAGGTCGATCAGCTGGCTGTAGGGAATTCCGCTGGCGCCAAACAGCTTGGGATACATGGAAATAGAGGTAAAGCCGGGCAGGGTGTTGATCTCGTTGAACACCACCCGGTTATCTTCATAGGTGGCAAAGAAATCCACGCGGCTCAGGCCCTGGCAGCCGATGGCGGTATACACCTGAATGGCAGCCTCCCGGATGGTCTCCTGTACATCCTCGGGGATCCGGGCGGGGATATACGCCCGGGAGGTATCGGTGATGTACTTGGCGTCATAATCATAGAAGTCGGCACCGGAGTCGATCTCACCGCAGATGGAAGCCACAGGATTGTCATTGCCCATAACAGCCACTTCGATCTCCCTGCCGTGGATGAATTCCTCCACCAGGATCTTCTTATCATATTTGGCAGCGGCCAGCAGCGCCTTATCCAGCGCTTCCCGGTCAGCAGCCTTGGAAACGCCCACGGAAGAACCCGTGCCGGCAGGCTTGACGAACATGGGATAGCAGAACTTGGCTTCCAGCTTGTCAAGAATGGTGTCCATGTGGTTGGACAGCTCCTCCCGGCGCACCAGATGCCAGGCTGCCTGGGGCACACCCGCATGGTCCACTACCAGTTTGGTCATGGTCTTATCCATAGCCACGGCAGAAGCCGCCACGTGGGGGCCCACATAGGGAATTCCTGCCAGCTTCAGCAGGCCCTGCATGGCGCCGTCCTCGCCGTTTTCGCCGTGAAGCACAGGGAACACCACATCGATGCGCTCCCGCACCACGCAGTCACCCTCAAAGCTCAGCAGGCCCTGACCCCGGACAGGGGAAATGGCTGCCCGGCGGTTTTTGGGACAGGTTTCCCATTCGCCGGTGGGCAGCAGGGAATAATCCTTGCCGCCGTAGAGGATCCAGTCGCCGTCCCGGGTAATGCCCACGGGAAATACATTATATTTGTGATGGTCGATATTGTTCAGCACAGCCTCCGCAGACCGCAGGGATACTGCGTGCTCCGGACTCATACCGCCGAACAGAATACAGACGCTGAGTTTTTTCATATTGTCGCCTCTTCTCAATAGAATTTACAATTTCCATCTGGAAATTCGGAAAATTCGTGGTATACTGGTTGCAGAAAACCCACAGGAGGTTCATCATGCAGATCAATTTGTCATCCAGGGAATTCCGCAGGCTCCTGGATCTGGTATATATCGGTAACTGGGTGCTGAATTCCACCCGTGGCAACGACCGCTTCAGGGATTATGATGCCCTGGAAAGCAAGATCTTTGCCATGTCCCCTGCCCTGTCCGAATTGTGGAACGGAGAGGTGGTTCCCTCCCGGGCTTACTGCGAGGGAGGCATCCACGAAGCCATCGCCCTGTACGAGGACAATGTGTTCTATGAAATTCTGGCCGAGGAGCTTTCCCGCCGGGATATGGACTACGCCGAGATCACGGAGGAAAACTACGATGAGATCGTGGGCCGCATGGACCGGTATATGTCGGAATTCGAAGCTTCCGGTCTCCAGCATCTGGTGCTGGATGAATAAGATAATCTCAGAAAATGTGCCGGTGAGCCCGGCACATTTTTCTTTTTATTTGATTTCCAGCAGCGCCTCGCCTGCCCGGAAAATGTCGCCGGCGCCCATGGTAATCACCACATCGCCCTCCTGCACCACTTCCTGGAAGAACCGGGTCACTTCCGGCAGCGTCTCACAGAACCGGGAACCCGGGATCTGCTCAGCCAGATGGGCAGAGGAAATACCGATGGTGTTCCGTTCCCGGGCTGCATAGATCTCTGCCAGGACCAGAACATCTGCCTTCTTCAGTTCCCGGACGAAATCATCGAACAGGGCTGCGGTACGGCTGTATGTATGGGGCTGGAAGGCCAGCACCAGCCGGCGTCCGGGGAAGGAAGTCCGGACGGAATCAATGGTGGCAGCCAGTTCATCCGGATGGTGGGCATAGTCATCATAGACAACGGCACCATGCCAGCTGCCCTTTTCCTCCATCCGGCGTCCCGCGCCATGGAAGGATTGGAGTCCGTGGGAAACCGCCTCACCGGGAACTCCCATCATCCAGGCGGCTGCGGCTGCGGCAAGGCCATTCAGAGCATTGTGACGGCCCATAACGCCCATATCCAGATGGCAGTAGAATTCCCCGTCGCAGATCACGTCAAAGTGCCGCCAGTCGGGACACATATTGTCTGCATGGATTCTGTTTGTTTCCTTCAGACCGAAGGAAACATAGTCAATGCCCTGCATTGCCTGGGTAGTGTGCTCATCATCACCGTTGGCAACAACACCGAAGGTGGCCAGCTCCGCAAACTTATGGAAAGATTTCTGAATATCCGCCAGATCCTTAAAATAATCCAGATGATCAGCCTCAACATTCAGCACCACAGCCAGGGTGGGGAAGAAATTCAGGAAGGAATCGCAGTATTCGCAGCTCTCCATAACGATGGTATCGCCATGGCCCACACGGTGGGTGGCATGCAGCAGCGGCAGATAGCCGCCAATCATAACCGTGGGATCCATATTCGCTTCCATCAGGATATGGGTCATCATGGAAGTGGTGGTGGTCTTTCCGTGGGTGCCGGAGATGCAGACTGCATTCTTGTAGGACTTCATGATCTCGCCCCAGGCCTGAGCCCGCTCGAAAACGGGGATACCGGCAGCACGGGCGGCGGCAATTTCAGGATTGTCATTGTGGGCAGCGGCAGTGCGGATGATACACTCGGCGCCTTCGATATTCTCAGCATTGTGGCCGATGAAAACAGAAATACCCTGTTCTTCCAGTTCACGGGTGCCGGCAGAGGCGCTCATGTCAGAGCCGGTAACCTCCATGCCCATCCCCTTCAGCACCAGGCCAAGAGGCCGCATGGATACGCCGCCAATGCCCACCAGATGGACACGCCGGCCGGGAACAAGGTATTTGGCAATTTTTTTGCTTCTAAACATATATGTCATACTCCCGCATTATATCATTGCATTATCTAAGGCATTATACACCATTCTTAAGAATATTACAACCACAATCTTGAAATATACAGTTACATTTTGATATTTTTTCTTCATTTATTCAATAATTCCAACTGAAAGAAACAAATAACCGATAATTCATGGCCAGTTATGCAAAAAGAAAGCCTCCCTTCCGGGAGGCTTTCTCAGGAATCCGGTTGTTATGCGGCCTTCTTCTGGACAGCGCGGATGCCCATGAGGACGGCAAACATCATCAGCAGGCTAATGGGCAGAACGATCCAGGCATTCTGGATGAAACCGGCCAGAATGTAGCCAACAAAGGTCACACCGGCAACGGTCAGCGCATAGGGCAGCTGAGTGCTGACGTGGGCAATGTGGTTGCAGTCGGCACCGGCAGAAGCCATGATGGTGGTATCGGAAATGGGGGAGCAGTGGTCGCCGCAAACAGCACCGGCCAGGCAGGCGGAGACAGCAATGACCATCAGCTCACCGCTGGGGAACACTGCACAGACGATGGGCAGCAGAACTCCGAAGGTGCCCCAGGAGGTACCGGTGGAGAAGGCCAGGCCCACGCCAATGACAAAGACAATGGCGGGCAGGAAGTTGGCCAGGCCGCCGGCGGCGCCGCGGACCAGCTCAGCCACAAAGACCTTGGCGCCCAGCATATTGGTGACACCGGACAGGGTCCAGGCAAAAATCAGGATCAGGATCGCGGAGGTCATGGCCTTGAAGCCATCCACAAAGGAATCAGCAAACTGCTTGAAGGTGATGACCTTCCGGGGCAGGTACAGAACGAAGGTAACTGCCAGAGCAATGAAGGCGCCCAGAACCAGACCCATGGAAGCATCGGAGTTTGCGAAAGCATCCACGAAGTTCATGTAGGAGCCGCTTTCGGCATCGAAGAAGCCGCCGGTGTAGATCATGGTGGTAACGCAGGAAGCGATCAGCACCAGAATGGGCAGAACCAGATCCAGAACGGTACCCTTGGAATTGGCAGCAGCCTCAGTATTCTCGTTTTCGGGATAGCCGATGCCCTGAGCGGCATTCTGCTCAGCGATACGCATCTTGCCGAAGTCCAGGCCGATGTAAGCCATGAACAGCACGGTGAACAGGGTCAGCAGTGCATACAGGTTGTAGGGAATGGAGCTGATGAACAGGCTCAGGCCCTCACCCTCGGGAGCAACAGAGGAAACTGCGGCAGCCCAGGAGGAAATGGGAGCGATGATGCAGACAGGCGCTGCAGTGGCATCGATGATGTAGGACAGCTTTTCACGGGAGACCTTGAACTTGTCGGTAACGGGACGCATGACGCTGCCCACGGTCAGACAGTTGAAGTAGTCGTCAATGAAGATCAGCATACCCAGCACGCAGGTGGAGATCATGGCGCCGGCCCTGGACTTGATATGTGCCTGTGCCCAGCGGCCATAAGCAGCAGAGCCGCCGGCCTTATTGATCATGGAGACCATCATACCCAGCAGCACCAGGAAGATCAGGATGCCCACATTCCAGCTGTCACAGATCTTGGAGATCATGGTGTCGAATGTCACCAGGATCATATCCCAGATATTGAAGTTGGAGTAGATCAGGGCACCGGACAGGATGCCGACAAACAGAGAGGAATACACTTCCTTGGTCAGCAACGCCAGCGCAATGGCGATGATAGGGGGAAGCAGTGCCATAAAGGTGGCATAGCTGCCAACGGAATCCCGTGCAATGGTCAGTGCATCGGAAATATTGGCATCAAAGTCGGGATCCACACCCACATTGTCGGCATAGCCGTCCAGATAGGCGAAGGCATCCTCAGAGCTCAGTTCGGCGGCGCTGACAGTCATGGTCATGACGCCCACCAGCATGACCAGCATCAGGATCATGCTCAAAAGTCTTGTGGTTCTTCTCATTTTCTCATTTCCTTTCTAAATAAAAAACCGCGAATCCCGGAGAAAATCCAACATTCACGGCACAAGGCTATCGCCAATACACGAAGAATGATAGCGCTCCACGAAATGTGACAGTCCGGCGGATATTCTCCGACGGCCCAGCGCCGCTGCCCGGGAAGCAGTCTGCGCTTCGGCGGAGCGCCCTTTCCCTCTGCCGGAATTCCCGTTCCATTGGCAGAAGTACTGATACACACCGCACCTCTATCGATCCACAGTTTTCAATTGATAGCCAAAGTATAGCATTTGATTGTATCATTGTCAACACTGTTTTCCGGGCTTTTCAAACATTTTTTGTGTTTTTGGTATATTTCACACACGGACATTTGTATTTTCTTTCTCCATTTGGAAAAAACGCCCATATTGCCTTCGAAGGGGCTGGAAAGGCCCTCCGATTTATGCTATAGTATGAAAAAAGAAAGGATGACGTCCCATGAAAAGACCGCTCCCCATGAAGCTTCGGGAACTGCAGGACACCTACCGTAAAAATGAATATATGCTCCGGCCCTACCTTCTGAAGGATGGAAACGTCCATCCCGTGGCCATCATCTGTCCCGGCGGCGGCTATCGCCGGGTTTGCAGCTTCATTGAGGGCCATCCGTATGCCCGGAAGCTGAACAAAATGGGGTACCACGCCGTGGTAGTCTACTACCGGGTTCGGAATCAGGCTGTTTATCCCAAGCCGCAGGAAGATCTGGCCCGGGCTATCCGGGAAGTCCGGAGTCATGCACAGCAGTGGAAACTGGATATGGAGGGCTACTCCCTTTGGGGTTCCTCCGCCGGCGGCCACCTTGCAGGCAGCTTCGGCACGGAAGCCATGGGCTGGAAACAGTTCGGCCTCCCCCGCCCCGGTGCAGTCATTCTGTCCTATCCAGTGGTGACCATGGGGACAAAGACCCACCAGAGCAGCAAAAACTATCACATTGGCGCCTATGCCTCTGAGGAGTATGTGAATCTGACCAGCATCGAAAAGCAGATCACCGAAAGCTATCCCCCCACCTTCCTGTGGTGGGGCGACTGCGACAGCACCGTAGATCCCGACAACAGCCGGATGCTGAAGGCGGCTCTGGAGGAGTCCGGTGTCCCCTGCATCTGCCGGGAATACAAAGGCGTGGATCACGGCATCGGCATCGGAAAGGGTCTGCCCTGCGAGGGATGGTTTGAGGATGCTGTCCAGTTCTGGATGAATCATCGATAAAAAATGCCAGCATCCTGCAGGATGCTGGCGTTTTCTATGGGATCGGGAATTTGGTGCCGTCCTCCAGAAGGAGATGGTCCACCTGATCGAGAATGATGGGGGTCTCCACTTTGTAGGTGATGAAGTCCGGCGCGCCAAAAGACTGGTTCATCGTGATCTTTTCCCTGTTTTTCATCACCGCATACAAATCCCCAAATTCTGCGTTTTTCGGCTTTTCCCCAAAGCGGAAGGAAAGCTCTGCACCCAAGGCCCAGAGGTTCAGGGCTGTGATCTGTCCTTCCTGAGGCTCGGTGACGGCCATCATGGTGTTTTCTCCTGTCCTTTCATAGCCCACGGTTACCTGCCGGGTGATGGGTACCGGCTCCTGAATAAAGGCAATGCTGCGGTTGCAGTCCTCCGGGAAGTGGATATCAAAGCTCCAGCAGCCCTCCGTCAGCACTTCTGTACAGACCTCCATGTGTTCCCGCCATACCGCCTCCAGACCGTAGACATACAGGCGGCAGTTTTGCTCGGAAAAGGGCGTTTCATTGTTCCATGCAGTATTGATGGAATACAGCAGCTTCACCCGGTTGTCTGTCCGGTCATCGTCCTGAAGCGACCATTCCATGCACATGGCAGAGGGCATTGCCTCACTCTCCAGAATCGTGCCGCGAATATCCGAATAGCTGTCTGCATCCAGAATCTTCCCGCTGGGAGCCGTCAGCTCAAACTGAATCAGAATATCACGGCCGTCAGAAAAGACAGACTGCAAGGTCAGGGTGTAGCCATTGACGGTCTGACTTTTGTTCACATCGAGGGTATTGGCCACAATATACTCCACCTGCTCTGCAGAAAGCTTTCCCGGTGCAACATCTGAAAAATACTGCAAGAACCAGCCCGCACCCCCCATTGCCGTACAGGCAGTTATCATCAAAAGACAGGCAATCAGTGCAGCCGCAATGAGCACGCTGCGGTTGACAAGACGTTTTCTCGCCGGACCGGGCTGATCCGCCACTTCAGCGATCAGATCCTCATCCAGCTCATTCAGTATCCGCAAAAGATTCCATGCAGTCATACCCGAATCCCCTCCTTTTCAAGCTGTGTTCTGAGTTTCTTCCGAATGCGCAGCAGCATGGATTTCACCTTACTTTGAGAAAAACCATACCGCTGTGCAATTTCCGCAATGGAATCCATGCGCCAGTACCGGCAGAGAAAAATCTGGCGCTCAGGCTGGGGCAGACTGCGCACAAAAGAATTGAGCATTTCTCTCAGTTCCATGCACTCCAGTTCCTGCTGCGGATCTCCGCCGCCGGATATACAGTCCTTCAGTTCCTCCAAAACCAGCAGCACCTCTCCGCCGCCCCGTTTTTTTGCCAGGTTATGATCCCAGCGATCCAACGCATTTCGCCTCGTGAGCTTGCCCAGAAAGGCTGACAGACAATTGGGGATATGAGGCGGGATGGAATTCCATGTGTCCATGTAAGTATCGCTGACAGCCTCCTCTGCATCCCGGCTGTCAGATAAAATACGGTATGCGATGGAATAGCAGAATCCGCCATACTTGGAAGCAGTGGAGGCAATGGCTTCCTCGCTGCGCTGCAAATATAGCTGGATGATCCGTTGATCGTCCATGGTATCAGCTCCTTTCACCCTTCCAGTCGGAAAACAGGTTTCTCCGGTTGCAGCCGCACATGAATTTTGCAGAAAAACCCCGGCTTCCGAGGAAGCCGGGGCAATCATTACATTGGATCAGACAGGAACTTAGGGCAGCAGGGGCTCGTTGATGTTCCAGCAGACGTAGTAGGTACCGATCTGGCCAACGACGGTGAATTCGTTGGGGAATTCTTCCTTCATAGCAGCCATTTCGTTGGTGGGGCAGTCATCGATGAACTGCCAGGTGTCGTTCTTCCAGTTGGTCAGCTGGTTGTTGGAGTCATCGGACAGGAAGCAGTTGATCTCTTCCATGACGACGTTCTCAGCGTCCCAGTAGTGCTCGTTCTTAGCCAGGTTGATGACGGAGTCATGCTCCCAACCGACCATGGTGTAAGCACCGTTGGAGATGTAGGTGGAGGGATCGGTTGCCCAGCCTTCGTTACCAACGACATCCTCGCGGACGGGGAAGTAGGTGGGGAATGCCAGCAGCTCGTTCCAGTAAGCAACGGAGTTGCTCAGAGTGACTTCCAGAGTCTTGTCATCGATAGCGGTGACAGCCAGCTCAGCGCCTTCTTCCTCGGCCCAAACTTCGCTGTAGCCCTTAACGACTTCGAACATGTAGTTGTAGTCAGCAGCCAGCTCGACGGAGGCAGCGCGCTTCCATGCGAACTCGAAGTCATGAGCAGTCAGAGCCTGACCGTCGGACCACTTCAGGCCGTCCTTCAGGGTGTAGGTGTAGGTGACGGTGCCGTCTTCGTTGACAACGCCTTCGACCAGCTCTTCAGCGCAGTCAGCCACGATAGCCAGGTTGCCGTCAGCGTCTTCGGACCACTTGGCCAGACCTGCGAACAGGTGGGAAACCATGGTAGCGCCGTCAACAGCGGAGTTCAGAGCGGGATCCAGGGTGTCGGGCTCGGAGGACAGGCAGATGTTGATGCTTTCGCCGGAGCCGCTGACAGTAGCCTGATGGAAGTACTTGTAGCCCAGGGGGTTAACGACCATGCCGTCAACGGTCTCGTCAACAACAAAGACGTCGGTGTAGAAGTACAGGGGAACGATAGCGCCGGTGCTCATCAGCAGATCCTCAGCCTTGTGCATCAGAGCCATACGCATGGTGTTGTCGGTGGTGGACTTGATCAGGGGGATGATGACGTCGAAGGTCTCAGCCCAGGTGCCGTTCTCGACCTTGATGTCGAAGCCCAGGTCGGTCAGATCCAGGTTGTAGACAGCCAGGTCAGCGTGGCCCTCGCGGCCGAACTGAACGTCGTTGTTGCCGGAGCCGGTGGTCCACATATCCAGGAAGCAGATGGGATCGTTGTAGTCAGCCAGCCAGCCATTACGGGCGATGGAGTAGTTGCCTTCCTTACGGGTGTTCAGGAAGGTGTTCCATTCCTGGTTCTCCAGCTGCATGTTGATGCCAACACCGGCCAGAGCGGACTGCAGGTACTCACCGATAGCCTTGTGGCCTTCGGAAGTGTTGTACAGGTAGGTCAGGGTGGGGAAGTTGGTCAGCATGCCGTTGGCATCGACCTCGTAGTACTTGGTCAGGATCTCGTATGCCTCAGCATAGTTGTCCTCGAAAGCAGCGGGATCAACATTGTAGTAGCCGTAGAACTCGTCGCTGGAGCCGGCATTGTGGTAGAACTGGGAGCCGTCAGCATCGGTCATGCCCATGGGCACGAAGGAAGAAGCGGGGACCTGACCGGCCTGGCCGATTTCCTCAACGATGTAAGTACGGTCGAACAGCAGGGAGATTGCATAGCGAATCTCAGCCTCGGCAGCAGCCTTTTCAGCCTCGGTCATTTCTGCAGGAGCAGCAGCCTCAGTGGCAGGTGCCTCGGTAGCAGCGGGTGCTTCAGTAGCAGCGGGCTCAGAGCTGCCGCCGCAAGCGACCAGACCCAGAACCATAGCCAGTGCCAGAAGCAGGGTTACGATTTTCTTCATAATCTTTTCCTCCAATAGAGATTTTATGAACGCTGTTTACTGGATGTAAACAGTGACATACAGGAAAGATTCTGTTTCCGGTGGAAACAGAAAAGAGCGGTACCGCTCTTGGAATTCACCAATTTATCGTTTTAGATTGTATCTGTGAATGGGTGTATTATATCTGAATCCCAACAATTTTGCAAGTTAAAAGATGGATAAACGCTTGTCTGCGTCAAATTTTGGATAAATGAACAGGATTAATACAATTTTAACAATTTTCCTGTGCAATTTGACCACAGTATGTGGAGATTTGTGCGTCCTCGGCGGACGAACGCACCAATGATATTTTCATCTGAAGGATCTTCTGCTTCCGAAACTGTGAAATCCTTCCAAAGAAACTATAATAAATATGACATATTTTATTAAAATAATGGTACAGCGCTGGATTTACTTCAATTTACCCCAATTTTATGCTTGGGGAACGCAGCTGGCAAAAAAATGGACAAAAAAGAGGACGCCGAAGCGCCCTCCTGCAAAAAATACGGACATAATCGGTATGGATAGAACAGCGGTACGATCATGCCTTTGTCAATTTCTGATACATCTTCATCAGCTCAGCCACACATTCGGTTTCCGTATTCAGCCTACCCCAGAAGCCGTAGGCCTGCATGACTGCTTTGTCATTTTGCTGGTGAGCCTTGCGGAGCTCCGGAGGCATGGTGACTTCATCATACAGATCGGCGAGACTGCAATCAGGGTACAATGCTCTGGCATCCAGGATAGCCTGTGCGGTCTGCTCGATGTTTGCTTTCTGTGCATCCGTAGGTGTAGGCCAAGGAAAGTTGTTATAGACGATATCCTTGGAATAGCGATAATCACTTTTTAACCGGCCTGCTACAGCCCGCATCCAGGCATTGTGAACATTAGATGTAAGGATGCCGAAATGGAATAGTGTAGCATCGGGTATTAAGAATCCAGTAACGCAGTTGTTATGACCAACCGGGAATTCTTCCGGCAGCGGGAATATGCCGCCCTGTGCCGCATCCCCGGTGTTCGGGAGATCATGGGTGCCTATGCTGACCAGCGCCCCGCTTTGGAAAAGCAGTATCCGGATGCAGCCTTTGCATTGAAGATCGTATCGAATCTGTTCTTCCATGACCGGGAGCTGACCAACATTCACATGAACGCTTATACCTCCATCTTAAATGGAGAGAATCTTGCCGATGCCCGGTTCCGTTATAACCGGGATATTGTAAGCTACCATCTGCGGCACAACTGGGACTGAGCTTATGAAAGACAGAATCGCACAAATGATTTCCCAGCTGCACAAGGGACAGCAGGTCACTGTGGTCTTTGACTGCAGCTTTGCAGAGGAGCGCCTGCGGGTCACTGGTACAGTTTCCAGCATCGACACTTACTGGAAAGTTCTTCAGGTCAAGAATATGGCAATTGACTTCTCTGAGATATGTGAAATCATCCTTTGAAAACAAAAAAGGCCGTCATGGTTTTCCCTTCCGGGCTACCATGACGGCCTATCTGTTTCTATTTTTCACATACTCATCTCCCCAAAATCAGGAGCGTCTCCCATCTGCAGCGGAACCAGTTCCTCCAGCAAAGCATCACGGTAATCCATATCTGCAATCAAAGACTTTTTCTTTGCCGGTACCGAAGTTGATATAGAGAATCCCCTTATCTGTCAGCACCGACCAGCGATCCAGGCGCAGAGCCATATCCTGTGTCGTGATCCGTCTGGTCTTTTCCTCCAACGCTTCCTGCTCCTCCAGAGTCAGGTCTTCTGTCAGGAGCAGGTCGATACGTCCATACAGCTTTCTTCCCCGCTTCTCTACCGACCATCTGGCGGATAGGATCTTCTGGAACAGAGATTCTTCAGCATCCGTCTCGGTATCCGCAAAGCAAAGTGCCATGTCATGGATGATCCAGGATTGCATCCGCTGAACCGCTTCGCCTATTACTTCAGCGTGCTGGAGCATTACGGCATCTCTGGCCGGTTCCATCTCACCATCCACTCCAACAAGCCACCCTCGTACAGGAAAGAAACAGGTACTTCCAAACTGAGCGGAGCTTTTGATCATACGGTCGATTTCCTGCCGCAATTCTGTAATAGAGCGAAATCCGCTGGACAGGATCTGCACCTGAGCCATAATCGGTCGAGGTGGTGCGATCACAGTGTAAATGGCAGCCACCGCATCCAGCAGGCTCATCTCCCCCTCCAACAGCCGCAGCACAAAATACTCCAGCGGAGACTGGTAGCGAAAAGTTGCTTTCAAGTCCTGTAAAGTGTATTTCTCCGGTACCCGGTCCAATCCCAGCTTCCAGAGAGCCAGCTGCAGTTCTTCATACATTGCAGGCATATCTACATCGGCGTACTTATTGTGATGATTCAGAATGATTGTGATCATTTCGATTCCTCCCTGTTTTGTAATTTCATATATCGTGACCGCAGACAGTCCTCTCCGCTGCCCCAGCAAATAAAGCCAGAAGCCAGAAAAGGGCATCCGATACAGAGTTCGGATCTGCTGCATACTTTTCTCTCTGTCTCTTTAGGCGGAGCGGCATACCGCCGCCGTTCCGGTGTGATTCTCTTTTTACAGCACGGCGCCGCTATGCCGGTGCCCTTTTTAATGACTGTGCCATTTTTCTTCCTCCCTTCTGAAAAACAAAAAAGCCGGACATCCTGGAGCAGTTGCTCCAAAATGTCCGGCTCAAATTTATTTGATATTTTTCTGAAAACTCGAATAAAAAAGCGGTGCCCTTTTTCAAAACCCTTCCCGGATTCAAAAAAGGCACCGCTCAAATCGCTATATACAGCACATATCCTCCGCTGTCTTGCGGAGATATCTGTTTGCACTGCTATGATATCTATGAAAATGAATAAAATCGTATTCACATTTTACCCCTGAAATTCAAACAACAAACTCCAAAAATCGCCTATAAACCAAGAAAGTGTACACTCTGAATCAACTTTTCACAGTTGATATCTAAAGTGTACACTAACTATGGCTCCCCCTGTTGGACTCGAACCAACGACCTGCGGATTAACAGTCCGTCGCTCTACCGACTGAGCTAA
>JAFQTF010000016.1 GCA_017409205.1 Oscillospiraceae bacterium
CAGATAAGGGGATTCTTTATATCAACTTCGGCACGGGCAGAGAGAAAGTCTTTGATATGCATGATGACATAGTTGACGATGACGAAAGCAACTGCAGCGAAGGTTGCCTCTGTCCGGAATGCGAGGCCCGGCTCAAGAAGTACGGTAAAATATCTGCAGAGGACATCTCGGATGTGGAGTGGCTGGATTTCCTGGTCGTTGGAGATCATACACTGCCCCGTCCTATCGATATTTCAGATTTGGAGGATACAGATGAGTAAGGCGCCCACACCCCGTGAAGCTGCCCAGATCCGGCTCAGTTATCCGCCCGGTACCCGAATTGAACTGGAACTCATGGTAGATGCTTATGCGGTGCCACCGGGAACCAGAGGCACTGTTGACCATGTAGATGATATGGGAAATGTCCACACAAAGTGGGACAATGGCAGAACACTTTCCGCAATCCCCGGAGTTGACAACTTCCGAAAGCTGACAGCCCAGGAACTTCAGGAGGAACAGCAGGGGATGGCAGTTCCGAAAATGGAGGTACAGTCTCTATGAGCATCCGGAATACGACAATAACCCAACTGCGGCAGATGGAGGATCAGGAAGGTCTCGTTTTGCAGGGCTGTGGTGGCTCGTTGCGGGAGTGGCAGGATGGTATCAATCACCTTCTGACAGAGGAAAGCACGATAAAAGTACAACTGACATCTTATCTCAACCGGTTTCTGAAAGACTTAAGCAGGGAGGACCGCTATCTCTTCCTGCGCAGATACTGGCATGGCGACAGAGTCGATGTGATTGCACATAGTCTTGGCATCACGCCTCACTTAGCTTCGGTCCGCCTTTTCCGTTTGCGTCAGAAACTGAAATATAATCTTCAGAGGGAGGGGATGCTGGAATGAACCGGAAACTGATTTCAGAGGCAATCGGCAATATAGACGACACTTTTCTCGCAGAATCTCTGATCTGGCCGGAGAATATCCACAGGCAATCCCCGGAAAGGACTGCGAACATGAAAGCAACGGAACACGAAAAAACGGTATCTTCCAGAAAAATCATCAGCCTGCTGCTGGCTGCCTGCCTGATCCTGGCATTGGCAGGAACGGCCTATGCGGCGGATATCGGGGGCATCCGGCGAATCATCCAGATCTGGCGTTACGGCGAACTGACCACCGCTGTGCTGGATGTGCAGGACGGGGCATATACCCTGACAGATTCGGATGGTTCGATTATCAGAGGGGGAGGCGGTGTTGCCATGGAACCGGATGGGTCCGAGCGGCCGCTGACAGAGCAGGAGCTTCTGGAGCATCTGGACCGGCCTGACCTGCGCTACATGGAGGACGGCACCATCTGGGTTTACTACCGCGGACATAAGATCAATGTGACGGAGCTGTTCGATGAGAAGGGTATCTGCTATCTGGAGCTGCGGGATGGCGAGGAGGTTATTTATGCTGTCATTGAGAAAAATGGCGGTATGACAACGAGTCCTGATAAGTATGTGCTGCCCTGAGGGTCCGCTGCAAGACCGGATGAATGGAATATTCCCGCAGGCCGCCCGACAGTATCCGCTGTCGGGCGGTTTTTTACGCGTTGTGATCCGGCATGGCAGGGGAGGGGAGCGGAATTGTACTGAGAAATAGAATAAATATACAGAAAATGAATATTCCTGAGAGAATTGAATGCCTGCGCTGTGCCAAAAACAGACGATGTCATGATTTAGCTCAGGCAAGTGTCTTTGCGAGGAGAACAAAAACATAGATTTGCTCTCTCAATCAGAAACGGCCTTTTATATGAGGTAAATAAATGGAAAATGAATTCAGGGCTGTTTCTTTGGTGAATCTGACGGAAAAAAACGGGCAAAATGGCCGCTGAAGGCTGTTGGGACGGATATAGACAGTGTATTTTTGAATAAAGACAAGTGTCCTTGTACAAAAGTCACAAATATTAAGTAATTTTGAACAGTTTATTCATTAAATTAACAAGGTTGAAAAAACATGTATTCTGTATTATAATCTAAAGTAAATTTCCACACCTTTTTGAAATTCTTTGATAAATACGGTCAAAAAATTTGAAAAAGGGCGTTAAACGGCAAAAGCTGTTTTGGGAAAGAAACAAATCAAACGGGTGAATTCGGTCTATTCTGCATAAAACAAGGATTTCCCCGTGCGAAAGGAAGATGTCAATGAACTCCAAAACACTGATGTACGTCCTGAAACGCATCCTGCTCGCTGCGCTGACGGTTTGGGTTGTCATCACCATCACCTTCTTTGTATCCCACGCGGTTCCCGGCGGTCCGTTCACGGGTGAGAAGGCGATCTCCGCCGCCGCACAGGCTGCTCTGGAAGCCAAATATGGCCTGGATAAGCCTCTGATGGAACAGTATTTCACCTATCTGAGCGATGTCGTCACCAAGTTTGACTTTGGTCCCTCCCTGAAGCAGCGTGGTCAGGATGTCAACGACATTATCTCCCGCGGCCTCAGCGTCTCCATCAAGCTGGGTCTGTCCGCTGCTGCCATCGCTGCCGTCTGCGGCATCGTTATGGGTGCAGTTGCCGCTTTGAAGCGTAACTCCGTGCTGGACCGCTGCATCATGGTGTTCTCCACCGCCTGCGTGTCCATGCCCAGCTTCATTATGGGCTCGTTCCTCTTGTTGATCTTCTCGTTGAAATTGGGACTTCTGCCGGCAAACGGCACAACGGCGGCTGGCCTGATCCTGCCGGTCATCACCCTGTCCCTGTCTCCCATGGCCAACATCACCCGTCTGACCCGTTCCTCCATGCTGGACGTTCTGGGCCAGGACTACATCCGCACTGCTAAGGCCAAGGGTGTTTCCGGCATGAAGATCGTCTTCAAGCACGCTCTGAAGAACGCCCTGATCCCCGTCATTACTTATGTTGGCCCCATGCTGGCCTACATTGTCACCGGCTCTCTGGTTGTTGAGAAGATCTTCGCTGTCAACGGCATTGGCCGTGCCTTCGTCGGCTCCATCACCGACCGTGACTACCCCCTGATCATGGGCACCACCATCGTGCTGGCTTCTCTGATCGTCATCATGAACCTGGTCAGTGATATCCTGTACAAGGTCGTTGATCCCCGCATCAATCTGGAATAAGGAGGACAAGTGAATATGAACCTGAAGAAACTGTCCATGCATCCCGATCTGGATTGCTTTGCACCCGCATCGGAAGCTGAAAAGGAATATATGGTGCAGATGCGCCCCTCCTCTACCTTCTTTAAGGACGGCGTCAAGCGCCTGATGAAGAACAAGATCGCTGTCATCAGCTTCTTTGTCATCGTCATCATCACCCTTTGCTCCATCATTCTGCCCATGTTCTGGCCCTATAAGTACGACCAGATGCTGGGCGTCAGGCCCGGCCGTCCTGTTAACTCCTCCTATAACAACCTGGCTCCCTTCGAGTACGGTGAAAAGGAGCTGGAGAGAATGGCTGAGGGCGAGAAGATCTTCCCCCACATCTTCGGTACCGATGCTCAGGGCCGTGACTACTTTATCCGTGTTGTCTACGGCGCCCGTATCTCCCTGGCTGTCGGCTTCTTCGCATCCCTGATCGTTCTTGTCATCGGTCTGACCGTTGGTTCCATTTCCGGCTACTGCGGCGGCAAGGTGGATATCGTCATCATGCGTATCGTCGATATCATCTACTCCCTGCCCGATATGCTGATGGTCATCCTGCTGTCCACCGTTCTGAAGGAAGTGCTGGCTCCCCTGATCGCCGGTACCGTCCTGGAAAAGCTGGGCGTCAACATGATCTCGCTGTTCATCGTCTTCGGTCTGCTGTACTGGGTCTCCATGTCCCGTCAGATCCGTGGTCAGATCCTGTCCCTGCGTGAGCAGGAGTACGTTCTGGCTGCACAGGCCACCGGCGCCCGCGGCAAGTGGATCATCATGAAGCACCTGCTTCCCAACTGCATTTCTGTTGTGGTTATCTCCACTGCTCTGCAGATCCCCAGCGCAATCTTCACCGAAAGCTATCTGTCCTTCCTGGGTCTGGGCGTCAATGCTCCCATGCCTTCTCTGGGCTCTCTGGCTTCCGATGCACTGAACGGTATGAACTCCTACCCCTACCGTCTGGTCATCCCCGCAATCGTGATTTCCCTGATCGTTCTGTCTCTGAACCTGTTTGGCGATGGTCTGCGTGACGCATTCGATCCCAAGCTGAACGGTTAAGAAAGGAGAGTATAAACAATGGCTCTGTTAGAAGTTAGAGACCTGCATACCTCCTTCTTCACCGATGCCGGTGAAGTCAAGGCGGTCAACGGCGTTTCCTATTCCCTGGACCATGGTAAGGTTCTGGGCATCGTGGGCGAGTCCGGCTCCGGTAAGTCCGTCAGCGCCTACTCCATCATGCAGATTCTGGCCGGCACCGGCAAGATCGTCAGCGGTTCCATCAAGCTAGACGGTCAGGAACTGGTCGGCGCTGGTGAAGAAGTCATGAAGAAGGTCCGCGGCAACAAGATCTCCATCATTTTCCAGGACCCCATGACCTCCCTGAACCCCACCTATACCATCGGCCATCAGCTGATGGAAGCAATTCTGCTGCACACCAACCGCAATAAGCAGCAGGCTTATGATCGTGCTGTTGAAATGCTGCGTCTGGTCAACATCAATGAACCCGAAAAGCGCATGAAGCAGTACCCCTTCGAGTTCTCCGGCGGTATGCGCCAGCGTGTTATGATCGCTATGGCTCTGGCCTGCGAACCCGACATCCTGATTGCTGACGAACCCACCACTGCTCTGGACGTTACCATTCAGGCACAGATCCTGGATCTGATGAAGCAGCTGCAGGAAGAGCTGGGCATGGCCATCATCATGATCACCCATGACCTGGGTGTTGTGGCTCAGATGTGTGACGAAGTCATCGTTATGTACGCCGGCTCTATCTGTGAGCAGGGCACTGCCGACGAGATCTTCTACAACCCCAAGCACGAGTATACCAAGGGTCTGCTGCGCTCCATCCCCACTGTTGACAGTGATGGTTCCCGTCTGCAGCCCATCACCGGTACCCCCATCGACCTGCTGAATATGCCCAAGGGCTGTCCCTTCGCACCCCGCTGCGATGCTGCCATGAAGATCTGCATCTGCGAACGCTGCGAGCGTATGCAGATCAACGAGAACCATGCGGCTGCCTGCTGGATGAACGTGAAGGAAGGCATCGCCAACGGCACCATTAAGCTGGACGATCAGAAAGGCGGTAATGCATAATGAGTGAAATCAGAAATGAAACTCCTCTGATCGAGGTCAGAAACCTGAAGGAGCATTTCCCCATTCAGGTCAGCGGTCTGAAGACCAAGCCCCTGAAGGCTGTCGACGGCGTTTCCTTCTCTATCAAGCGCGGCGAGACTCTGGGTCTGGTCGGCGAGTCCGGCTGCGGCAAGACTACCGTAGGTCGTACCATCCTGAACCTGTACAAGCCCACTTCCGGCGAGATCATCTATGACGGCAAGCCCATCAAGACTGCTGCCGACATCAAGGAATTCCGCAAGAAGGCCACCATGGTCTTCCAGGATCCCTACTCTTCCCTGAACCCCCGTATGACCGTTGCCGATATCATCGGCGAGCCTCTGGATGTCCATAAGCTGTATAAAACCAAGGAAGAGCGTCAGGCCCGTATTCTGGAACTGATGGACTACGTTGGTCTGAACTCCGAGCATGCCGCCCGTTACGCCCACGAGTTCTCCGGCGGTCAGCGTCAGAGAATCGGTATCGCCCGTGCTCTGGCTGTCAATCCCGAGTTCATCGTCTGTGACGAGCCCGTTTCCGCTCTGGACGTTTCCATCCAGGCACAGGTCATCAATATGTTCCAGGAACTGCAGGAAAAGCTGGGCCTGACCTATCTGTTCATCGCCCACGATCTGCTGGTTGTGCGTCATATCTCTGACCGTATTGCCGTTATGTATCTGGGTAAGATGGTGGAGCTGGCTGATGCTGATGAGATCTACGATCATCCCATGCACCCCTACTCCAAGAGCCTGCTGTCCTCCGTTCCCGTACCCGATCCCAACATCGCCCGGGCCAACAAGCGTATCATTCTGGAAGGCGACATTCCTTCCCCTCTGAACGCTCCCTCCGGCTGCCCCTTCCGTACCCGCTGCCGCTATGCAACTGACGTCTGCGCTCAGAGCATGCCCGAGTTCAAGGAAGTCAAGCCCGGCCACTTCTGCGCCTGCCATAATCTGGAGAACGTAGATTAATCCTATTGGTTCATCTTTGTTCCTGCATTCCAAGGGGATGCAGGAACAAATCGTGAATAAAAAAGTATATCATGAAGGGAAAATGTAACATGAAGAAACTGATTGCTCTGCTTCTGGCAACTGTCATGGTTCTGAGCCTGGCCGCTTGCGGCGGCAGCTCCGCACCTGCAGCTTCCGATGCACCCGCAGAAGATGCACCTGCAGCTTCCGGCAAGGTGGATACCTCCGCTATGTCCGAGAAGGAAAAGGCCATCGCTGAGGGCGAGATCCGTAACGCTCTGGCTATGCTGATCGACCGTAACTACATCATCGAGAACATCGCTCAGGGCGGCCAGACCCCCGCTTCCTCCTTCGTTCCCATGGGTATGACCGACTTCGTTGGCGGCCAGTTCTATGAGAACGCCGGTGACCCCGATGACGGCTATGCCGGCTACTGGGACACCTCTGCTGAAGCCTACGAGGACAACTTCGAGAAGGCTTACGAGATCCTGACCAAGTACTATGATGTTGACGAGAACGGTATGCTGGTTGGTTTCCCCACCCTGACCTACCTGTACAACACCATGGAATCCCACAAGGCTGTCGGCGAGCACCTGCAGGCTGTCTTCGCTTCCATCGGCATCAATCTGCAGCTGGAGAACCAGGAATGGAACACCTTCCAGAACACCCGTAAGGCCGGCGATTTCTCCATCGCCCGTCACGGCTGGTACGCTGACTACAACGACCCCGTTGGTATGCTGGACCTGTGGATGTCCAACTCCGGCAACAACGACGCTCAGCTGGGTAAGGGCGAGCATGCCAACCTGGCTGTCTACGACATGGACCTGACCCCCTGGGGCTACGACATTGTTGTTGAGAACGGCACCTGGGCTGAGACCTTCGACGTTCTGATCAACGTTATCAAGTCCTGCACCGACGAAGAAGCCCGCTTCGAGATGATGCACTACGCTGAAGACATGCTGGCTGCTACCGGCGCCCTGGTCAACCTGTACTACTACACCGACTTCTACCTGCAGGACAAGTCTGTTGAGAACGTCGGCGTCAACCCCTTCGGCTACAAGTACTTCATGCACTCCACCGTCAATGGTGCTTCCGACTCCATCTCTGTCTGCCTGTCCTCCGAGCCCGACACCATCGACCCCGCTCTGAACTCCTCCGTTGACGGCGCCATCACCTGCCAGCACGCTTTCGCCGGCCTGGCAAAGTGGACTGCTGCTGAAGACGGCTCCTACACCAAGATCGTCACCGACTGCGCTGAAGAGCTGGTTGCTCCCGTTGTCAACGAAGACGGCACCGCTACCTACACCTACACCCTGAAGGAAGGCCTGGTCTGGTCCGATGGCGAGCCCCTGACCGCTGCTGACTTTGCCTTCGCATGGAACCGCGCTGCTTCTCCCGAGCTGGGCGCTTCCTATGGTTACATGTTCGACTACATCAAGCGCAACGAAGACGGCACCCTGGCTGTTGAGGCTGTTGACGATCGTACTCTGGTCGTTACCCTGAACAACCTGACTCCCTTCTGGAACGAGCTGCTGGCCTTCACCACCTATATGCCCGTCCGTGAGGACGTCGTTGCCAACGAAGGCTGGGCTACCGAGGCTGGTACTTACATCACCAACGGTGCTTACAAGCTGACCGAGTGGGAACATGATTCCGTCATGGTTCTGACCAAGAACGAACTGTATCATGATGCTGCCAACATCGGCATGCAGGAGATCAAGTGCTACCTGTCCGATGATGACAACAACATCCTGACCAACTGGAAGAACGACACCTGGCTGTTCGTGGAGTCCTGCCCCACCAACGAAATGCCCGCTGTCAAGGCTGAGTATCCCGATGAGTTCTTCATCGCTCCCTCCACTGGTACCTACTTCCTGCTGTTCAACATGAACGAGCCCCTGCTGCCCTGATTCTCTGAACAGTAACCGGTAAATTTGACCCCGGCTTCCTCGGAAGCCGGGGTTTTCCTGTTGCAAAATCCGCAAGTTTGCGGTAACATAGGGTGAGAGAAAAAGGAGGCGGATTTATGTATCCCAACGAACTGATGAAAATACTGGAGGATAATGCCTATGTCCGCACCGGCGGCTCCCCGGAGGAGCTGCGCTGCGCCCACTACCTTCAGGATTATGTATCCAAGTTTGGACTGAACGCTCAGCTTCAGCCCTTTGATGTCCCCATGGCAAAGATCACAAGAGCCGAACTGACAGTGGATGGTGTGTCCATTCCCTGTACCGGCTATCTGGGGGCAGGGAATTATGATGTGGAAGCTCCCATTTATTATCTGCGGGACACCGATCCTATCTCTCTTGCCAATGCAAAGGGGAAACTTGTGCTGCTGGACAGCTTTGTGGGTTACTGGAAGTATCAGGACCTGCTGAAGGCCGGTGTGGCTGGCTATATCACCTGCAACGGAAGTCTGTTCCTCTCCGACCGGGATATCGATCAGAAGGAACAGCGTACCTATGTTCACCAGGGCAACCGGATGCCTGCGGTGAACATTCATGCTGAGGATGCAGTGAAGATCGTTCGCAGCCAGGGTAAGCTGGCCCGGATCGTTCTGGAGCAGGAGGAATGGGTGGGACAATCCCACAATGTCGTGGTGGATATCCCCGGCGAGGTGGAGGATTACATTGCATTCACCGCCCACTATGATTCCACCCATCTTTCCATCGGCGTCTACGACAACCTTTCCGGTGTGGCAGGCCTTTTGTACATGGCAGAGTATTTTGCAAAAAATCCCCAGCATTACAGCCTGCGTTTCCTCTTCTGCGGCAGTGAGGAGCGGGGTCTGCTGGGCGCCAAGGCTTACTGTGCCAGTGAGGAGAACATTCAGAATTGTATCCTGAACATTAATCTGGATATGATCGGCTGCCTTATGGGCAAGTTCATCAGCTGTGTTTCCGCTGAGGAAAAGATGGTGCATTATATTTCTGCCATGTCCGCGGAGCTGGGCTTTCAGAATGATGCCTACCAGGGAATCTATTCCAGCGATTCCACACCTTTTGCCGATAAGAATGTTCCTGCTGTGTCCTTTGCCAGGAATGCCCTGCGCTCTATGGCAGGCTACCATGACCGTTATGACATTCTGGATGTCATGAGCGGTGAACAGATGCAGGCAGATTTTGAATTCGTGCTGGCCTTTGCCAAGCGGATGGCTGCGGCAAAGCATCCTCTGTTTGCCCGGGAGATGCCGGAAAACATCCGTGCCAAGCTGGACAATTACCTTGGCCACAAGAGAATGAAATAAGAAAAAGAGCCTGCTCTACCGAGCAGGCTCTCCTTTATTTTGCAGACCAGATCAGTCGGTCTCCCAGCCAGATCTCTGTTTCATCGGTGATTTCATAGTAGAGACACCGGCTTCCATTGTTATGAATGGGGGAGCTTAGGACTTTCCATACGGTTATGTAGAGTTTTGTTCCCTCGTAGCGGTATTTTATATTGGAAATGGCCAAGGCAGAATCGGGACTGTCAATATAGATAGTTACCTGTCTGTCATGGGCCTGTACATCAACGGCAAGTGCATTTCCATTCACAGGCGAGCCGATGACAAAAACCTTCAGACCGATGACAAATACCGCCAGAAGCAGGACGGAAAACAGAATAACAGCAGCTTTTTTCATGAAAATCCCTCCCTTTAAAATATTATATCATGGAATACGGTTTGGACGCAACAGGGGGGATCAATCTTAAAGATAATTTAGAAAATTACTTGCACTGAGTCATTAGCCGCAGGATCTCTGTATCCGTGTCTTTCATTCCCCGCACGCCGATGGAGGCCATATTTTTGATGCACTGTTCCGGTGTTTCGGCACAGATGCCGTCACTGGTGCGCAGGGCCACGCCATTGACGGCGTGGAGGGCAGCAGTGAGGGCGGCAAAAGAGCCGGTGGCCACCTTCATGGCGCAGCCAACCTTACCGCCGTCGCAGATCATGCCGGTGACGGTGCCGCACATATTCCGGATGGCGTGACCGATCTGCTGGTCGCTGCCTCCCAGCAGGAAGGCAATACCGGCAGCTGCAGCGGTGGAGGAACACATGACACAGCTGCACATGGGGGAAAGCTTGCCCACGAAGGCATTGCAGTACCGGTTCACCAGATGCCCCAGGGCCAGCGCCTGAACGGTTCGGAGCCGGGACGCACCAATGGCTTTTGCAGTCTCGGAAATGGGAAGGATCACCACCAGCCCCTTGGTGCCGGCGCCGGAGCTGGACATGGTAGGGAAGGGACAACCGTCCAGACGGCTCTCGGCGGCGGATGTGACGGCCAATGTGATTTTGTGAATCAGATCACCTCCCAACAGGGAGAAGGCGTCAGGACGCCGCAGAACGCCTGCCAGACCAATTCCGATGGGATGGCTGAGGGAATAGTCTGCCAGAGCTTCGTTCATGGCCACGCCGTCCATCAGGAAGGAAAGCTCCTCTTCGGAAGAACTGCAGACCAGCTGCCGGATACCGGCAATGGTCATTTCGGTCAGTGCGTCCACCAGAGGATCCCCGGCGGCAGCGGCAGATGCGGCACACTTCTCAAAAAGAACTTCTCCGTTGTGGCTCAGATAGACAAAATTGGTGTGGGATCCCCGGGTGATACATACTGCTTCTTCCTGGCCGGAACGGAGGGTACAGCGGACAAAAATGCTCTTTTCTTCATTCCTTACCTGAACGACGACATGACCGCCCTCCACGATTGCCCGGGCATTGGCAAGCAGCTCGGGGGTCAGACCGTGCAGCAGCTGCAGCCCCTGATCCGGATTTTTCAGGACAGCGCCAATGGCGGCTGCCCAGGGGATACCTACCTGGGTGCAGCCGGGAATACCGGCAGACATGGCGTTTTTATAAATACCGGGATTTACTTCAACGGTAATGGACTCAATAGCTCCGGTCAGAACAGTGCCTGCCTTTGCGGCACACAGGGCGACACAAACGGGTTCTGTGCAGCCCAGTGCCGGCACCACATCCTGGTGAAGCAGCTGAAGCATTTGCTCTTTTGTCATATCAGATCACTTCCTGCTGATTTTTCTATATCATAGCATAGTCTGTTGCGTAAGTACATGGAAAAAACATGATAAAAGGCGAACCGTATTTCACGGTTCGCCTTTAAAATCCTGTTGCGGTTCGGATGCTTACAGTTCGCAGTTGCCAACAGTGCGGGGGAAGGGGATGGCGTCACGGATGTTACCGATACCGGTCATGTACATAACGATACGCTCAAAGCCCAGACCGAAGCCTGCATGACGGGTGGAGCCATACTTACGCAGATCCAGATAGAAATCGTAATCCTCAGGCTTCATGCCCAGTTCCTCAATACGGGCCTTCAGCAGGTCATAGTTGTCCTCACGCTGGCTGCCGCCGGTGATCTCGCCGACGCCGGGCACCAGGCAGTCCACAGCGGCAACGGTCTTGCCATCGGGATTCAGCTTCATGTAGAAGGCCTTGATATCCTTGGGGTAGTCGGTGACGAAGACAGGCTTCTTGAAAAGCACCTCGGTGAGATAACGCTCATGCTCGGTCTGCAGGTCGCAGCCCCAGCTGACGGGATATTCAAACTTGTCGTTGTGCTGCTGCAGCAGTTCCACAGCCTCGGTGTAGGTGATGCGGCCGAAGTCGTTGTTCAGAACATTGTTCAGACGATCCAGCAGACCCTTGTCCAGGAACTGGTTGAAGAAGGCCATTTCTTCAGGAGCGTGCTCCAGCACATAGGAAATGATATACTTGATCATATCCTCTTCCACCCGCATCAGATCCTGCAGATCGGCAAAGGCCATTTCGGGCTCGATCATCCAGAATTCAGCAGCATGACGGGTAGTGTTGGAATTCTCGGCACGGAAGGTGGGGCCGAAGGTATAGATGTTGCGGAAGGCCATGGCGTAGGTTTCGCCGTTGAGCTGGCCGGAAACCGTCAGGTTGGTGGGCTTGCCGAAGAAGTCCTTGGAGAAATCCACCTTGCCGTCCTCGGTCAGGGGGATATTCTTCAGATCCAGAGTGGTGACCTGGAACATTTCACCTGCACCCTCGCAGTCAGAGCCGGTGATCAGGGGGGTGTTCACATAGACGAAGTCACGATCCTGGAAGAACTGGTGGATGGCCATGGCAGCCAGGCTCCGGACACGGAACACAGCCTGGAAAGTGTTGGCCCGGGGACGCAGATGGGGAATGGAGCGCAGGAACTCCATGGAGTGCTTCTTGGGCTGCAGGGGATAGTCGCCGGAGGAGGGGCCCTCCACGATGACGGAGCTGGCCTGAATTTCAAAGGGCTGCTTTGCGCCGGGGGTCAGCACCAGAGTGCCCTTGACGATGAGGGCTGCGCCCACGTTGATCTTGGAGATCTCCTGGAAATTGGCGATGGAATCGTTATAAACCACCTGAACGGGGGTGAAGTAAGTACCGTCATTGATTACGATGAAGCCAAACTGCTTGGAAGGACGCTTATTGCGCACCCAGCCGCCGATCTCAATTTCCTGATCGACATACTTTTCGGTGTTTCGGAACAGTTCACGAACGGTGATAAGCTGCATATTCGTTTCCTCTCTTCGTGGTTAAAATATAGGGTAAGTATACGCCAATTTGGGAGAATTTACAAGAGGGAATCTTGATTTTTGTGGGAAATAATCAAAATAATTTCCCGTTTGGTGGCTGATGAACAAAATTAGGAAAAATATGGAAGGAAAGATAATCAATTCTTAATTGTACAATTATCCGTATTTGTGATAAAATAAAAAAATCATACACAAAAGGAGCACAGGTTTCCATGGCGACCATCGTTGGAAAATATGAAAAGAGGACACCGCAAACAGGGAGATGCTGCCCGTTTATTCTGGTTCCTGTTTCTTTTTTTCTGGTTGAGGTATTTGGTTTTTTCTATTTGCAGTCGGTGTCTGATAGAACCTGCTGGCCTCTGGCTTTCGGAGGACTGTGGGCAGCGCTTCTGGGCGGTATTCTGCGTCTGCCCTCCCGGAGGGTGAGCCGCGGGCTGTTCGGAGTACTGTTTGCTGTCAGTGTGGTCTACAGTGTGGGCCAGAGCGGCTATTATCAGCTGTTTTCTGAAATGATGTGGATCTCCGAATTTCGCTATGCTTCGGAAGGATCCGACTATCTGGATGTGCTGCTGAGTTATCCGGTATCCTGGTTCCTCTGGATCGCCGGACTTCTGGCAATGGGAATCCTGATCCTCTGGAAATATCCCCGGTTCAAACGTCCGGTGCTGCCCCGGGTGATTTGGGCAGCAGTTGGTGCGGCTGCTGCAGTGGGTGCCGTTATGCTGCCGCAGCAGGTTTTTGAGAATGACCGCAGCATCCAGTTTGCAAAATCAGACTATGGCAGAATGCAGTCTGCAGAAGCGGCTTATGAGAATATGTTCAATGCTCACCGGCTGTATCAGGTTTGTGGCCTTTTTCAGACCATGGCCAAGGATATTTATGCCAACAATATTTTTCCGCTGACACAAGAATATATCATGGAGCAGGAGGAAAATCAGAAACAGATTGAAACATATTTTGAAGAGGATGACACCAGCCTTCCCCAATCGAAGAAAAATGCCATGACCGGACTTCTGGAGGGAAAGAATGTGGTACTGGTGCTGATGGAATCCATGGATGACTGGATGATCGGCGACCATACCCCGACACTGTGCCGGTTGATGGAGGAAGGAATCAACTTTACCAATTTCTACACACCGCCTTATGGCGGCATCCGAACCTTCAACACGGAGTTCTGCATCAATACAGGCTCGTTCCTCAGCAGCCAGGGCGGCTACGCCTTTGACTATGTGACCAATGAATACAATCAGTCTCTGGCATCGCTGCTGCGGCAGCAGGGGTACTCTGCCAAAGTGTTCCACTATAACGATCCTTCATTTTACAGCCGGGATGTGTTTTCTGAGGCCCTGGGCTATGAGGAATATGTATGCTATGCCGATTATCTGACGGAATACACGGAAAAGCATCAGAAAGACCTGTTGTACGATGATCTTCTGCTGTTCAAAAATCCCGGTCTGCGGCAGGAATTTTTCCGGGAAGGGAAGACGCTGAACTTTGTCATTACCCGTTCCGCCCATCTGAGTTATAAGTATAATGAGGTTCTGAGTCATTGGGGACTGAAAAAATACCCGGAATACCGGGGCATGACGGGAAATGAAGAAACCGACTGCGCACTGCTGAAGGCACGTCTGGTGGATGACCTGTTCCAGTGGCTGCTGATGGAGCTGGAGGATGAGGGCCGGCTTCAGGATACCGTCATCATTGGTGTCACCGATCACTATACCTACGGCTACAAAAATGAAACAGCCCTGCTGGAGCTGTCCGGGGTAGGGGAAAAGCTGCTGCTGGAAAAGACTCCCTGCTTTATCTGGAGCGCGGATCTGCAGCCCGTGCAGGTGGAGAAGACCCTGAATACGTCGGATCTGCTGCCCACGGTGCTGAATCTGATGGGATTGGAAGCAGAATACGATTACATCGGCAGGGATGCATTTGATCCGGACTATCCGGGCTACGCCATCTTTGCGGACGGCAGCTGGATCACAGGAAATGTGGCATGGGATGCCGGAAAGCGGAAGCTGCTCTATCTGAAGGAGGATGCACCGAAGGTCACGCCGGAATTCCGCATAGAAATGAACCGCTTGACAGAGGAATTCACCGGTATCAACAACCTGATCCTGGAAACGGACTACTATAAGTTCGGGACAGAAGAATGATCGTTTACGTGGACTGCGCAGAGATTATAGTGCGATTGCCACTGGCAATCGATGGATCATTGATTCGCTGCGCGGAGAACCACGCCAATATCAGGGGCGTCAATGATCCTCGATCCCATGGGATCACGACTCCTGATAGGACGCAGAAGGAAAACAAAACCGCCGGTACCGTTTGGTACCGGCGGTATTTGCATTTAGTGATTCATGCTGTTGGGATCGATGTCGATGCGGTACTTGGCAACGCCCTTGCGGACCATTGCACGGGAAATCTTTGCCTTAGCCAGCTTCACATCGGTCTCGGAGGCATTTTCCTCGATGATCTTGCTTGCCTTCTGGAAAGACTTCTCAGCACGCTCAACGTCGATGTCCTCAGCCCACTCGAAGGTGGTGGGCATCAGGGTGACTTCGCCGTTCATGACGGTAACCATACCGCCGATGCAGGCTGCATTGCGGCGCTTGCCGTCAGCGATAACAACAGCACGGCCCATACCCAGAGGGGCAACATAGTTCATGTGACGAGCCATGATACCGATGTCGCCAGTGGAAGTACGGACGATCAGCTGCTCGGCCTGACCGTCAAAGAACAGGCCGTCAGGGGTAACGATCTTCAGGCTGAAGGGCATCATGCGGTCTCACCGCCCCGGAACTTGGCGACCACCTCATCGATGGAGCCGGCGAACAGGAAGAAAGACTCGGGAATGTTGTCGTGCTTGCCTTCGATGATCTCCTTGAAGGAACGGATGGTTTCCTTCAGGGGGACATACTTGCCCTGATAACCGGTGAACTGCTCAGCAACGTGGAAGGGCTGGGACAGGAAACGCTGCACCTTACGGGCGCGGTTAACGGTCAGCTTGTCTTCTTCGCTCAGTTCGTCCATACCCATGATGGCGATGATGTCCTGCAGTTCGGTGTAGCGCTGCAGAATGGACTGGACAGCACGGGCGGTCTCGTAGTGCTCGATACCCACGACTTCGGGGGAGAGGATACGGGAGGTGGAGTCCAGGGGGTCAACTGCGGGGTAGATACCCAGAGATGCGATGCCACGGTCCAGAACGGTGGTGGCGTCCAGATGGGCGAAGGTAGTAGCAGGAGCGGGGTCAGTCAGGTCGTCAGCAGGGACGTAGACTGCCTGAACGGAGGTGATGGAGCCGTTCTTGGTGGAGGTGATACGCTCCTGCAGAGCGCCCATTTCGGTGGCCAGAGTAGGCTGGTAGCCGACGGCGGAGGGCATACGGCCCAGCAGTGCGGAAACCTCAGAACCAGCCTGGGTGAAACGGAAGATGTTGTCAATGAACAGCAGCACGTCCTGATGCTTCACATCACGGAAGTACTCTGCCATGGTCAGACCGGACAGAGCAACACGCATACGTGCTCCGGGGGGTTCGTTCATCTGGCCGAAGACCATGGCGGTCTTGGCGATAACGCCGGACTCGGTCATTTCGTTGTACAGGTCGTTGCCCTCACGGGTACGTTCGCCGACACCGGTAAAGACGGAGTAGCCGTTGTGAGCGGTAGCGATGTTGTAGATCAGCTCCTGGATCAGAACGGTCTTGCCGACACCTGCGCCGCCGAACAGACCGATCTTACCACCCTTGGCGTAGGGGCAGATCAGGTCAATGACCTTAATGCCGGTTTCCAGGATCTCGGTAGCGGGCTGCTGCTCCTCGTAGGAGGGAGCGGGGCGGTGGATGGGCCACTTCTCGGCAGCCTGAGCTTCGGGCTTGTTGTCAATGGCCTGACCAAGCAGGTTGAAGACACGGCCCAGGCACTCATCGCCGACAGGAACGCTGATGGGAGCGCCAGTGTCCACAGCCTCGGTGCCTCTCTGGAGACCGTCGGTGGAAGACATGGCGATGCAGCGGACGACATTGTCGCCGATGTGCTGTGCAACCTCGGCCACGATGGTCTTATCGCCGTTGGGAACTTCGATTGCGCTGTTCAGCAGGGGCAGCTGATCGTCAGCGAACCGAATGTCAAGGACAGGACCCATGACCTGGATCACAGTACCTTTGTTATTGGACATTGGATTCTCAACTCCTTGTGTTGGAATGGTGGGGAATCGGTATTTAGGAGCCGGCAACGATATCGATGATCTCGTTGGTGATGGCAGCCTGACGGGCCCGGTTGAACTTCAGGCTCAGGTCTGCGATCATTTCCTCGGCATTGGAGGTAGCGGCGTCCATAGCGGTGCGGCGGGCAGCCTGCTCGGAGGCACGGCTCTCGCACACGGCGCCATAAACGACACCGCCCAGATATTCGGGAACGATGGCAGCAAATACTTCCTCGTTATCGGGATCATAGATAATATCGGAGGTATAGGGTGCCTTTTCTTCCTGCTCAGGCAGAACCAGAGGCAGCAGACGGCGGGTCATGGGGACCTGGGAGATGACGGAAACGAAGTTGGTGTAGGCGATGCGCACTTCATCAAATTCGCCGTTCAGGTAAGCCTTGCTCAGCATCTTGGAGATGGAGAAGCAGTCACCCACAGACAGCTCGGCAACCTCTGCATAGTTTTCAGTCAGAGCGGGAATCTTGCGGCTTCTGAAAAATTCCACGGCCTTCTTACCGATGGGAAGGACGGTAGCTTCCTTGCCTTCGATCTCGGCCTGAACCATCTTCAGAACATTGCTGTTGTAGCCGCCTGCCAGACCGCGGTCACCGGCGATGACGATGTACATCACACGGTTACCGGTGCGGTTCTTCAGGTAAGGGGAGGTGAAATCCCGGTTGGAACGGACAATGCTGCTGATGGTATTGGAAAGAATCTCAAAATAAGGGCGGGAATTGGAAACCTGTGCCTGGGCACGGCGGAGCTTGGAGGCAGCGACCATTTCCATGGCCTTGGTGATCTGCTTGGTGCTCTCCATGCTTCGGATTCGGTTTTTAATTTCCTTGGTGGAGACGCCAGCCATGCGGTACCCTCCTCCCTTATGCGTTGAACTGGGCTAACAGTTCGGTAAGAGCGGTCTTGATACCCTCTTCGGTGTCCTTCTCCAGCTTGCCGGAGGTACGGATGGCCTCCAGAACCTGGGGATGATAGTTATCCATATGCTCTTCCAGCTGCTTCTCAAACTCGGGGATCTTCTCAACGGGGATGGAGTTGAGGTAGTTGTGGGTAACAGCGTAGATGATGCAGACCTGCTGGGCAACTTCCTTGGGAGCGTTGTTCTTCTGCTTCAGAACAGCCACGATGCGTTCGCCCAGAGCCAGACGTGCCTTGGTGTCAGCGTCCAGATCGGAACCGAACTGGGCAAAGCTCTGCAGCTCGCGGTACTGGGAGTACAGCAGCTTCAGGGAACCTGCGACCTTCTTCATGGCCTTGATCTGTGCGTCACCGCCGACACGGGAGACGGAGATACCGGGGTTAACTGCGGGCATAACGCCGGAGTTGAACAGCTCGGTCTCCAGGAAGATCTGACCGTCGGTGATGGAGATAACGTTGGTAGGAATATAGGCGGAAACGTCACCGGCCTGAGTCTCGATGATGGGCAGTGCAGTCAGAGAACCGCCGCCCAGTTCGGGGGACAGCTGTGCAGCACGCTCCAGCAGACGGGAGTGGAGGTAGAAGACGTCGCCGGGATAAGCTTCACGTCCGGGGGGACGACGGATCAGCAGAGACATTGCGCGGTAGGCAACGGCGTGCTTACTCAGGTCGTCGTAAATAACCAGAACGTCCTTGCCCTGAGCCATGAAGTGCTCGCCCATGGTGCAGCCGGTATAGGGGGCCAGGAACTGCATGGGAGCCAGCTCAGATGCGGTAGCGGAAACGACGATGGTGTAGTCCATGGCGCCAGCCTGAGACAGGTTTTCAACCAGCTGAGCGACAGTGGAGCGCTTCTGGCCGATAGCGACGTAGATACACAGGCAATTCTTGCCCTTCTGGTTGATGATGGTGTCGGTTGCGATGGTGGTCTTACCGGTCTGACGGTCGCCGATGATCAGCTCACGCTGGCCGCGGCCGATGGGGATCATGGCGTCGATGGCCTTGATACCGGTCTGCAGAGGACGGGAAACGTGCTGACGCTCGATGATGCCGGGAGCAGGCATTTCGGTTGCACGGTAAGCCTCTGCTTCAATGGCGCCCTTGCCGTCGATGGGTTCGCCCAGAGCGTTGACAACGCGGCCGATCAGAGCCTCGCCAACGGGGACGGACACAACGCGTCCGGTACGCTTAACGATGTCGCCTTCCTTGATGCCCTGGTCGGTACCCAGAATAACCAGAGAGACAGTGTCCTCTTCCAGGTTCTGTGCCATACCAAAGGAGCCATCGGGGAATTCCACGAGCTCACCGGCCATGCACTTGTCCAGGCCGGAGGCCTTGGCAATGCCGTCGCCAACCAGGATGACGACGCCGGTTTCGCTCACTTCAATTTTGCTTTCGTAGTTCTTGATCTGACTACGAATAATCTTTGTGATTTCTTCGGGTCTAAGTTCCATACAGTCCCTGCTTTCTCATCAGAGTACGGTGTTTTTCAGCAGATCACGGATGGTGTCCATGCGGTGAGACACGGTATCATCCAGACGCTGACCGTCGTAGTCCAGGCGGACACCGCCCAAACAAGAGGGGTCAATGCGATTCATCAGCTCAATATGCTTGCCGGTGAGCTGAGCCAGCTTGCCGGTGAGCTTTTCTGCCTGGGCTTCGGAAAGGGCCACGGCAGTCACAGCAGTCACGGGCAAAATGCCGTTATCCTGATTATACAGCGCTGCGAAGGCATCGCAGCAGTCGGAGAAATAGCGCATGTAGCCCTTCTCCGTCAGGATTTTCAGGAAGTTCAGAACGTAAGGGTGAACGGTGCCCCGGAAGCTGTCGTCCAGGATCTTGCAGCGCTCGGCCTTGGTCAGACTGGGGGTGGACAGCAGCTTGACGAAGTCAGGCTCCTGACGGAAGCTGTCCTTCAGCACCTTCAGCTGCTGGATGATCCCGGCAGTCAGGTTCTCTTCCTTTGCCAATTCGTACAGCGATTCGCCGTAAACATTTCCGATCTGGGTCATACAGCGCCACCCAATTCGTCAATGAAGCGGTCAATCATCTGTTCCTGATCAGCGGTGTTCAGTTCCCGGGCCACGACCTTGCCTGCAATGGCAAGAGCCAGGCCGGAGATCTCGTTCTTGGCGTCGTTGATGGCCTTCTTCTTTTCCATTTCGATATCGGAAGCGGCCTTCTGCTTGATCTGAGCAGCAGCCTGCTGGGCCTGACCGATGATCTCTTCGCTGCGGGCGTTGGCGGTCCGCTGGGCGTTCATCAGAAGATCATCTGCCTTGGCACGGGCTTCGCGCATGTTCTGCTCGTAGGTCTGCTTGATCTCCTCAGCTTCGGCACGGGCGGCCTGAGCGGTGGTGATCTCCTTGTCAGCGGCCTCACGGCGCTGATCCAGGATTGCCTTGACCTTATCCAGGAAAAGCTTCTTTGCCAGGAACAGCTGGATAAACAGGTTGCAGATCTGTGCGATCAGCGTAACAGGGTTTACCGTCACAAGAGACTGGTAAAGATCCATTAGTTTGCCTCCTTCCGGCTAAATTTTCTTAATGAACAGTTTTTGCCGGAGCTTAGCCCAGGTAGTTCATGAACATACCGGGAGCAACGAAGATCAGCAGCAGGCCGGTAACGAAGCCGTAAATACCGGTGGTCTCGGACAGAGCGATACCCAGGATCATGGAGCTGGTGACGTCACCCTTGCACTCGGGGTTGCGGCCGATGACTTCACAGGCACGGGCTGCACAGTTACCTTCACCGATACCAGGGCCGATACCTGCGATCAGTGCGAGACCGGCGCCGATGGCGCAACCTGCCAGAGCGATGCCCTTAGCCAAAATCTGATATTCCATAAATTTGCCTCCTAAAAATAAAATACGTTTTTTGTTTATTCAAATGGCCTTGGCGCTTAGTCGCCGGCAGCCTGTTTGATGAAGAGGGTGGTCAGGGTGCAGAAGATGAAAGCCTGAATGCAGCCGCCGAACCAGTCAAAGTACAGAGAGGGGATTGCGGGGATACCAATGGTCAGCCAGGGGTAGTCAACGCCCAGGCAGGTGAAGATGGCGCAGATGCCGAGGATGGCGGCAATAACGCCCAGAACCAGGAACAGCTTCTTGCCCAGTTTCTTGCCAACCAGGAACAGAGCCACACCTACAACGGCAACGATGGCTGCCACGTACAGGCTGGAGCCCAGGATGCCGAAGAGGGCATTGTTGCCGGCCACCAGAGCAGCGTAGACCAGTGCGCTGATAACGGTGCCGGACAGGATGTTACCGAAGTGACGGCAGGCCATGGAAACGGGGGTGAAGCATTCGGACATGATGTTGATGGGCAGCAGCACGGGAATAGGATCCAGGAAGGAGCGGAGATATTCCTTGATGCCGGAAGCCTTGATCTTGTGATAGGTAATGAGCACAAAGACCACCAGGCCCCATGCCAGCTCGGTCATCAGGTCAGCGGTGGGGCTCCAGATGCCCAGAAGGCTGATGAGGTTGGAGACCACGCTGGATGCGAAGATGGCGAAAACCAGGGGAATGTAGATGTCAAAGTTGGGACCCATGTTGCCGCGGACGAAGTTGACGATGGCGGTGTAGAGCATTTCAGCCACAGCCTGCTTCCGGCTGATGCCGGAGACCTTCAGCCCGGTGGCAAGCCAGGCCAGCACTGCGGTGATAATGACCATGACCAGCAATGCTGCGGTCAGGGTCTGGGTGATGGGGAAGCTGCCGAGACCGGGAATTGTGATGGAGCCGAGGATTCTTGCGCCGTTGATTGATACGTCCATAAAATTAATTCACCTCACAAAGTAATTGAAAGAACTTTAGATTTCAAAGGGACCCAGGGCTTCGTCCTCATCCTCGTCTGCAATGACCTTGGAGGGATCTCTGGGAGGATCCGGGGGCATCAGCTTTCCTCTGGCATTCAGATAGTAAATCACCAGATTGGGGAACAGCAGGGGAGCCGCGCCGGCGAGCAGATGGATGTGGGAAACCAGGAAGCAGACCACCACCCAGCCGGCCTGCAGCAGCAGACGGCCGTTGTAGCTGCCCTGAATGAATGCCTTCATCTGCTTCTTCTCTTCAATGTTGGTGGCTTTCTGGATGGTCAGGCACATGACGGTGAAATTGACGACTGCGATGACAGAACCGCCGAGGGCGCCCACAAAAACACGGTAGTTGAAGGTGCCAACGCCCAGAAGACTCAGTACGAAAAGGGCGGCGATCATCAGAACATCACAGACGGCAACGCCTGTGGCAATGCGCTTGATCTCTTTTTTGGATGCGGGTTGTAGCTTCATTGATTGATTCCTTTTACTGGTGGTCGTTGAATGCAATGGGACGTTCTTCCTGGGGGGATGCTTCCTCTGCCGCCCTGCGCAGAGAGTGCAGGCAGGAGCGCACGGTGCTGACGGTGGTCAGCAGACCGATGATCCCGCACAGAGCCATGATCCACAGTCCCCAGCCGAATCTGCCCTGCAGCCAGGTGCCCAGCCACATAAAGAAGCACAGCGGGAACATGATGGAGAAGCCGAACTGTGTCACCCAAAGCAGAAGACTGAGAATTTTCATGCTGCCTCCGGGAAAAATGGACAGACTATGTCCACGAATTATTAAGTATTATAGCGTAATTTCAATTATAATTCAAGGCATATTTATAACCAATTTGCACAAAAAATATTTGGTACAGTTGACAATTGACTATCGATAGAAAAAGACGAAATAGATACGAGAAAAGTTTTGGAAAAAGGCTTTCTTTTTCCTCAATTTTATTGTAAAATAATATAATTATGGTAAACTGCCGAGACCCTTTCCGGCGGAACAGGAGCGAAGAAAATCGGATGGAACAGGAACTGGAGATCCTTCAGGGCACCATCGCATCGGTGGTGTACCAGAATTATGACAATGGCTATGCGGTGCTGCGGCTGAACGTGGGAGGCAATCAGTCCGTCACGGTGGTAGGCACCATTCCGCTGCCTGCTGTGGGAGAACGGCTGATGGTCACCGGAAAATGGGGAAACCATCAGAGCTACGGCCGTCAGTTTGAGGCGGAATTCCTGGAGCGGCTCATGCCCCAGACCTGCACCGAGATCCTGAATTATCTGGCCAGCCGCATCATCAAGGGTATCGGTCCCCGGATGGCGGCCCGGATTGTGGAGCATTTCCGGGAGGAGACACTGGTGGTTATGGAGCGGGAGCCCCTGCGTCTTGCGGAGGTTTCCGGCATTTCCCGGGAAAAGGCGAGAGCCATCGGCGAAGAATTCCGGCTGCAGGTGGGTATGCGGCAGCTGATGGAATTTTTTGCCCTGCACCATCTGCCTGCGGAGCTGGCGGTGCGTACATATAAATTGTATGGAGACAGCACCATTGAACTGCTGTACGACGATCCTTATCTTCTGATGGATGAGGGACTGGAGGCCCCCTTTGGGGCAGTGGACCGGTTTGCCATCGAACTGGGGGTGGCCGGTGACGACCCCCGGCGGATCGAGGCCGGTATCCTATTTGAACTGAATTACAACCTGAACGCCGGACACAGCTTCCTGCCGGAGGAAAAGCTTGCCACCGCCACTGCCCAGTTGCTGAGCGTGGAAGGGGAGGCTGTTGCCCAGGGCATTGCCAGACTGCTGGAAGCGGAGCGTCTGGTGCAGGATGCACTGGCCGGTATTACCGTGATCTACCTGCCCCAGCTGTATGAGGCTGAGACGGAAAGCGCCCGGATGCTGAAAGCTTTTGCGGCATCCCGGTTTCCGGAGCCCCATGGCCTTGATGCAAAGGTACGCCGGGTGGCAAACGAGACAGGCATCCGGTATTCTGATGAACAGGAGCAGGCTGTCCGCCGTGCGGCAACCTCCGGTCTGCTGCTTGTCACCGGCGGCCCCGGCACCGGCAAGACCACCATTCTCAACGGTATTCTGGAGCTTTTGGGTCAGATGCAGCTGAAGTGCCTGCTGGCAGCCCCCACGGGCCGTGCGGCCAAGCGGCTGACGGAAGTCACCGGCGAGGATGCTTCCACCATCCACCGACTCCTGGAAGCAGGCATTGACCCGGAAACCGGAAAGATGTGCTTCGTCCGCAATGCGGACAATCCACTAAAGGCGGATGTAGTCATCGTGGATGAGATGTCCATGGTGGATGTGCAGCTGCTGCACAGCTTGCTGCAGGCGATACCCGGCAACAAACGGGTGATCCTGGTGGGAGATCCGGATCAGCTGCCCCCTGTGGGCCCCGGCTTTCCCTTTAGCGATATGCTCCGTTCCGGGGAGCTTCCCTCCGTGCGGCTTACGGAAATTTTCCGGCAGGCTCAGCAGAGTCTTATCGTCATGAACGCCCACCGGGTCAACCGGGGGGAACTGCCGGAACTGAAGGTGACGGATTCCGACTTTTTCTTCATGCGACGCAACTCCGAGGAAAGTGTTGCCCAGACCATCCGGGATCTGTGTACCATCCGGCTGCCCAAAAATATGGGTATTCCCTCGGATCAGATCCAGGTGCTGTCTCCCACCCGCAAGGGCGGCGTGGGCACCGTGAATCTGAATCAGCTGCTGCAGGCGTCGCTGAATCCCGCTTCGCCGGATAAAAAGGAAAAGCCCTTCGGGGATTACATCTTCCGGGAGGGGGACCGGGTCATGCAGATCCGGAACAACTATGATATTATGTGGAAAAAACTGGACGGCACCGCCGTTGGCACCGGCATTTTCAATGGCGACATAGGCACGATCGCTGCCATTGACCCGGCAGCGGAAACCATGATCATCGTCTTTGATGACCGGGAGGCGGAATATGATTTTACCCAGCTTTCCGAACTGGAGCCTGCCTGGGCCATGACGGTCCACAAGAGTCAGGGCTCCGAGTACCGGGCGGTCATTTTGACGGCCTGGAACGGATCGCCATATCTTCTCAGCCGCAGCATCCTCTATACTGCCATCACCCGGGCCAGAGAGCTTCTGATTATTGTAGGCAGGGAGGACACCGTGGCAGTCATGACCGGAAATGCCAGAAAGAACCGACGATACTCCGGTTTGAAGCTTCGCCTTCAGGGGAAAGTGGGATGAAGCTGATTCACTGGATCGTCCGGCTGCTGTTTCCGCCCCGGTGCGTGCTGTGCAGAAAGGTGCTGGAGCAGGAGGAAACGGATCTGTGCCGGAATTGCCGTGCAGAGGCGCCCTACTATCTTAAAACAAAAACAAAGATCCAATTTCTTGACAGTTTCGCCGCTGTCTGGTACTATGAAGGGTGTGTAAGAGGTAGCCTTCTGCGCTATAAGTTCCATGGTGCCCGCAGCTATGCTCCGGCCTATGGCCGGCTTCTGGCAATGAAGCTCTGCCGGGAATATCCGGAGGGGTTCGATGTGCTGACCTGGGTGCCGGTAAGCCGCCTGCGGCGTTTTCGCCGGGGCTATGACCAGGTGGAACTGCTGGCCGGCAGTGTTGGCCGGGAACTGGGTATGGAACCTGTTCCTGCGCTGAAGAAGATCCGTCACAATCCCCAGCAGTCCCGGATCGCCGATGGGGCAAAACGCCGGGCCAATGTGCTGGGCGCCTATCGGGTGACGGAGCCGGAGCAGATCCGGGGCAAGCGGGTGCTGCTTCTGGATGATATCCTTACCACCGGCGCCACGGCGGGAGAATGTGCCCGGGTGCTGCTGACAGCCGGGGCGAAGGAAGTGCACTGCGCTGCTGTTGCGGCAGCAAAAAAACACGGATAAAAGGAATACTCACAAAGTAGGTGTATATATGTTACTGTTTTCCAATGACCTGGGTGTTGACCTGGGTACATCCAATGTTCTGATCTATGCCGACGGCAAGGGTCTTGTGGTCCGGGAGCCCTGCGTGGTCGCTGTGGACAAAAATACCGGCAAGATCCTGCAGGTGGGTGCTGCTGCCCGGAATATGCTGGGCCGTACCCCCGGCAACGTGGTGGCCATGAAGCCTCTGAAGGACGGCATTATCTCTGATCATGAAATGACGGTGCGGATGCTGCAGGAGATGTTCAAGACAGCCACCAAGGCGTCTCTCTTTACCCCCAAGCCCCGTGTGGTCATCTCCGTGCCCAGCGGCGTTACTGAGGTGGAGGAGCGCAGCGTCATCAATGCCGCCATCGAAGCCGGCGCCCGCCGTGTGTTCCTGATTGAGGAGCCTCTGGCTGCGGGTCTGGGTGCAAATCTGGATATCAAGGGTCCCACCGGCCACATGGTGGTGGATATCGGCGGCGGTACCACGGATATCGCAGTCCTGAGCATGAACGGCGTTGCCGTGTCCTCCTCACTGAAGGTGGCGGGAGACTACATTGATGAGACCATCGCCCGGTATGTCCGCCGTCAGCATGGTGTGGTCATCGGTCAGGTCACTGCCGAATCCGTAAAGATCCGCATCGGCCAGGTGTTCCCCCGGGACGAGGAGCTGACCATGAATGTCAAGGGCCGGGACGCCAAGACCGGTATGCCCAAGGAAGTTACCCTGACCTCCTCTGAGATTTATGAAGTTCTGCGCCGTCCTGCCCGGGTCATCGTGGATGAGATCATGTCAGTGCTGGAGCAGACCAGCCCCGAGCTGGTGTCCGATATCTCCGAGAACGGCATCACCCTCACCGGCGGCGGCAGCCAGATCTGGGGCCTGGCCGAGCTGGTCATGGAGCGCACCGGCATCAATACCATTCTGGCGGACGATCCCGATTCCTGTACCGCTTATGGCTGCGGCAAGAGCCTTGCCTGGATTAACCAGATGCAGGAAGGTCCCATCAACATTGCCAGAAAGCGCATGATGAAGGCGTAATCGAAAAACAAAACCCTCCGAAGAACCGTTCTTCGGAGGGATTTTTTGTGTAATGGACAGATGAGGTGCGGTGCCTACATACTGCGCAGCTTTTTGATGCCGAAGAAGGCGGCGGCTTCCATAGCCAGCAGTCCCATGGCCCAGCCCAGGACGATGGTGGGGATCATGATGTCTGCACCCAGGGTCATGGTCAGATTCCGGAAGCCCAGCTTCAGCAGGGAGAAGAAGACGATGCCCTCTTCGCCGATGGTCAGGGTGAGGCTGTAATTGTGGCACTGGATGGTGGGGGGATAGGGTTCCGCGGGAAGCTCCGATACCAGCCGCCAGCTGTCAAAGAGAAAGTGCTTTTCCGTGGTCAGGACGATGGCCTTACCGTCCTTTTCCAGAAGCCAGGCATGAAGATCCTCTTCGGCGTGGCTGTCCAGCAGGGTATAGTCCGGGTAATCCGCAAGAACCGCTTCGGTGCTATCGTAGCCATAGTGGGTCAGGCGAAGAATACCGCCCACAAGAAACACATTCACGGCCATCAGTACCAGAAGAATGGCCAGCCAGCGTACCAGCATCACCCGGCCGTCCAGCGCGTATTCTCCCCGGCGTTCATCCCGCCAGTGCAGGTTTTGTTCTTCCATGGCGGTCTCCTTTCTGTCAGTCCTCCCGGCGGATCAGCTGGAAGAGGGCCAGTTCCAGGCCTTCCAGCACCGCAGCAATGACCATGTAGAGGGTGGTTGTGGTGCGTAAATTGGTGCTGCCGTAATAATCAATGGCGATGTACAGCTCAGCCGGCTCCTGATCCTCCATATAGGGCAGAGGCTCCGGCGTGACCAGAACATGGGAGGTGTGGACGCCGATTTTCACAGGAATGGTGATTTCCTGATCCTCCGGGATATGGGTGATGTACTTTTTCAGAAGCTTTGCCCGGCTGTAGGCAAGACCATGGCTCCGGAGAGGGATCATGTGGGTCTCGCCGTCAGCGGTCTTTACAAGGAAGCAGTGCAGTCCGCTCCGTTCTGTCTCCCGGGTGATGGTGCAGCTCTCATACCGGCTGTCAGATTCTGCCAGCGCTTCCTCTGTCAGGGGGAGGGAAACGGGATAGAACAGCAGGATCTCCAATGCTATCACCACCAGCAGATTTATTGCGAACAGCAGGACAAGGAATACAGGCACTTTTGCTTTCCAGGTATGGTGCATAGAGATACCTCCTTTATCGCGCTTTCAGCTTGTTCCACAGGAAGGATTCCAGGAAGGAGAGCAGCAGCCCCCAGAATACATAGCCCGCCAGGGCATAGGTGCCTGCCTGACTGAGGCCGAACCACTGGGGCCGCATGTTCAGCACTGCGGTGTCTGCATCATCGTAATCTGCGTCCACCTGGGTGCCGATGAGCAGTGTGGAGCCAGTCAGGCCGACTTTGACCTTTACCTCCATTTCCGGTACATCGGAGGGGATAACGGTGATCTGATCGTCAACGATCTGGCAGCGGTCAAAGAACAGGCTGTGGCGGCGCAGGGGGATCACATGATATTCTCCCCCTTCGGTTTTTGCCAGATACCAGTAATAATTGGAACCCTCCACACCGTTTTCAATGACGGCGTTTTCGTAGCCGGGAAGCTCCCGGGCAAGGCCCTCCCCGGTCAGGGGGATGGGGAGGGTATAAACCAGAAGCAGCTCCAGCATAATGACCACTGCCACGTTCAGAAGAAACACCAGGGGATAGAAAAAGGGGATTCTGGCACGGCGGTAGATATTTTCACTCATGGTTTATTCCTCCTTGATATCTGTGTGGGCCTCCCCGCAGGGAAAAGGGGAGGCAGAGGTATCGTGTTGCTTACTTAAACGCGGGAACGGTGATATAGGTATAGCTCATGCGCATGGCCAGCATTTCACCGTTGTAGGTTTCCGTGGTCAGGGGGTTGCCCTGCGCATTGTAGGTGGTCACGGTGTAGCTGGGGGAGAGTGTGCCGTCAGGGAACCGGGTCTGCTGCTTAACGGTACCGTCCTCCTGATAGATAGTCTCGCCGTACATCAGAACATCACCGTCAGGGGTTTTTGTGACGGTTCCGGTGACCCGGCCGTTTTCGTCGTACTGGGTCTCGATATGGGTGACGGCGCCGGAGGAATCCTCCCGGATCTCCAGAATTTCCCGGCCCTCTGCGTCGTATTCATAGGCGTTGGAGGTGGTGTAGCCTGCATCCCGGTGGGAGTTGAACACGGCTTTGGCCAGGGTGTGGTCGGGATTGTAGGTGTATTCCCGGACATCCATGACGGTGTCGTTTTCGGATACAGTGTCCACCCGGCGGATCAGGTTTCCGGCATCATCGTAGGTCAGGTCGGATTCCGTGACGATGGCATTTTCGCCGGAGACGGCACTCTGGCGGATCACTTCACCGTGCTCGTCTGTCTCGGCGGTAGTACGGGAGACTTCTGTACCATTGGAATAACTGACAATCTCTTTCAGAAGGCCCCACTCGTCATAGCTGTGGACGGTGCTGCTTTCGATGGTCATATCACCGACGATCACTTCCGTGGTAATGGTTTCCGGTACGGTGCGGGTCCTGGGTTCTTCCGGGGCTGCGGTGGTTTCGGGGACTTTGGTGGCCTCCGGAGCTTCCGTCACCGCGGGGGTGGCATTGCCGCAGGCGGTCAGCAGCATGGTAAGCATCAAAATGGCGGCAAGACAACGTTTCATATTACTTCCTCCTTTTCGGGATAACAGACGGTTGCATTTTGCGGTCTTTTCCCCTATAATGAAGGAGAAAAGAGTTGTCGCGATTCTTTTCACCGGTCTGCATGAACTTTGGCGAGGGCATGCAGACCGTTTTCCTTTTATTCATCTTTCAGAAAGTCCAGATCAAAAGGTTTGTCAAGCTCGGTGGAGACATAGCCTCCGTTTTTCCTTCGCTGCTTGACGCACTCTGTCAGCAGGTATTCGATCTGGCCGTTGACACTGCGGAAATCATCCTCTGCCCAGGCGGCAATGGCGTTGTAGAGCTTGGCAGAGAGCCGCAGGGGAACCTGCTTTTTCTGATTGTCGGGAGCCAATTTCAGAGGTCCTTCCTTTTTCTGCGCCGCTGCCATGGTTTAGTACAGCGAGCCGGAGTTGACGATGGGCTGGGCGTCCTTATTGCCGCAGAGAACCACCAGCAGATTGGAGACCATGGCGGCCTTCCGCTCTTCGTCAAGCTGCACCACATCATTTTCATTCAGCCGCTGCAGGGCCATTTCCACCATGCCTACGGCGCCGTCCACGATCAGCTTTCTTGCGTCCACGATGGCGCTGGCCTGCTGCCGCTGGAGCATCACTGCTGCGATCTCGGGGGCATAGGCAAGATACGTGATCCGGGCGTCCACGATCTCAAGGCCGGCTTCCTCCACCCGGGACTGGATCTCTTCCCGGATCCGGTTTGCCACCACTTCGCTGGAGCCTCTCAGGCTGCCGTCATCGGCGATGCCGTCGCCGGTGGTATCGATGCCGGGTGCGGCGTCATAGGGGTAAAGACGGACAATGTTCCGCAGGGCGCTGTCGCACTGCAGAGAAAGGAATGCCTTGTAGTTGTCCACATTGAAGGCGGCCTTGGCGGTGTCCACCACACGCCACATAACGGCGATGCCGATCTCCACGGGATTGCCCAGGCAGTCGTTGATCTTCTGCTTGTTGTTGCTTAAGGTCATGATCTTCAGGCTCATCTTCATGCCGGCAGGTTCAGAAAGCCGGGTGGATTTCACGTCGCCGCTCTGATTCAGCCGGGTGCCGGCGGCGGGGTTGACGCTGGCGCAGAAGGGGTTGACCCAGTAGAAGCCTTCGCCCTTCAGGGTACCGATGTACTTGCCGAAGAGGGTCAGCACCAGTGCCTCCTGGGGCCGCAGAACCTTCAGGCCAAGCATCAGAAAGCCGCAGACGATGGCGGCAGCCATGCCGAGAACGCCCAGAATGGTGTTCAGTGCGCCGCCGGCGCTGATGCCCACAAAGAACAGGCCCAGACCTGCGACCAGACCGGCAATGCAGACCAGCAGCATCACCATGCCGTTGCTGTTTTTGTTCAGGATCTTTTCTGTCATAGGAATAACCTCCTTTGGAATGGTTATTGGTTGGATTTCCCTGCATCTATATGATATCAAAAAGATATCAAAATGGCAATATGGAAATATCAACAAAAAGAAAACCGCCGGAGATTTCCGGCGGCCTCATTTTTGTGGGAATCAACAGGTCTGGTAGCCTTCCTCGGAGCTGCTGCAGCCCATGGGGTTGAACTGCTGGACGGGGAAGGGAATGCGGCTGAACATCTCGCAGGGATCTTCGGCGCTCATGGGATTGTCGCAGCATTCCTTCATGGGGATGCTGTAGTCCAGCACCGGTACCGTCAGCTGAGCGGAGCGTTCCAGCCGGACGATGGAGAACTGCCCCAGAGTTACAAACAGGCGCCGCTTGTCGCCGGAGAGTACCAGCTCCTCGTCAAAGAATCCCCGGATGGCGCTGGGGATCTGACACACCGGCTCGCAGATGCAGTCGCAGACCTCCTTCACGCAGGAGCTGAGGATCATGGGATCCAGTACCTCCACCACGGCGGTGGGTAGGTTGGCGGTCATCCGGGTCAGACCGTCAGGCCCACCCAGCACCGTATCGCTGCGGAAGATATGGGCCCGGCTGTCCTCCCCGCAGAGGACGGCCCGCTTGGAGAATAGCGCCAGACCGTAAAGGCAGGCAGGACGTCCGGCGCCCACCACAGCGTCTGCGATGATCTTATAGTAGAAGGTGATGTCGATGCAGTAGTGGTTTCGGTCGAAGGCCACAGGCTCTACATCTATATAAGTGTACAGAAGCTCGGCGCTCCGGACCCGGGCATTGGCGCAGCTGTCCAGAACCGTCTGGGAGCCGGTGGTCAAAAATACTCTGAGATCTTCGATGCAGTCCTTGTCTCGGCAGGAATCGGTGATTTTCCGGGTATGGATGGACATGGCCTGCTTCAGATCCTGAGGATCACAGCGCATGGAGAAGCAGCATTGTTCTGACATGGGAATACCTCCTGGAAAAGTTTAAGCAAATGCTTACAGGACAGTTTATGCGCCTTTTTCCGGGAAGTGCATATGTAATGGGGGCGTTGGAGATGGGTAGTGGGCACTATGGACAGAAAAACAGCGGACAGCGCAGATATTCTGCGCTGTCCGCTAAGAGATTGTTGTGATGTTTTCAGTTTCCGATTTCTCATTTGCTGCAAAACCGGTAGACAGTTTCGCTGTGGTAAGGCTCGCCGGCCTTTGTAACGGGCTGGGGCCAGTCGGGGTGGTGCAGGGCATCGGGATAGAACTGGGTCTCCAGGGCGATGCCGGTACGTTTTCCGTAATAGACGCCATCCTTGCCCTGCTCGTCCAGGAAATTGCCGGCATAGAACTGGATGCCGGGGCAGTCGGTATAGACGGCCATGGTCCTGCCGGAACCGGGATCGGAAAGAATGGCACAGGGATTGCAGAAGACCTCCCAGTTGTGGTCATAGCCACCCTGGAACTTCAGTGGTTCATAGTCCATGCCGATGTCCCGGGAAATGGCCTTGGGACTGCGGAAATCCATGGGAGTATCGGCCACATTTCGCAGCTCGCCGGTGGGGATATTCTGCGCATCATCGGGGCAGAAGAACCGTCCGGGGATGCTCAGCTCCTGATGGATGGCGGCATCGGTTTTTTCGTGCCCCGCCAGATTGAAATAGCTGTGGTTGGTGAAATTGAACACGGTGTCCTGATCACAGAGGGCGTCATAGACGATATGCAGGCCACCGGTGCTGTCCAGAGAATAGGTGACATGGATGACGGCATTTCCGGGGAAACCCTGGTCGCCATGGGGGCTGTGCAGGGTCAGGGTAACGGCATCATCCGCCAGGGAAGCCAGCTGCCACAGCCGCTGAAAGAAAAAGTCCGGGCCGGAGTGGAGGTTGTTTTCCCCTTCGTTGGGGGTCAGATGCCAGGTTTTGCCACTCAGCTCAAAAGCAGAGCCCTTCAGTCGGTTGGCGTTGCGGCCCACGGTGGCGCCCAGTGCGGCGCCGTTGGCGGTGCGGTAGCCATTGGCATCATCATAACCCAGTACCACATCGGAAAGAGCGCCTGTGGCATCGGGAACCAGCAGCCGCACCAGGGCTGCGCCATAGTCGGTGACGGAAGCAGTGATACCGCCCCGGGAAATGGTGTACAGATGTGCCTGGCTGCCGTCGGGCAAAGTTCCGAAAAGTTCAGTCATGGAAAAAACCTCCTTCATTTTTGCGCCGGGAACAGGAGAAATTATGTAAAGATCCCTTTGCGGAATTATAGCACATTCCGGCACCCAATTCAAACCATTTTTTTGCGGTCCCGGAAAAACCGGAACTTTCCTGCCCCATTGGAGGGTGGAATGCGGGCCGGATGAAATCCGATTTTTTGACTATGAAAACAAATGCACTATATTTTGTGTTTTTTACTTGACAAAAACACAATATCTAGTATAATTACTCGTGCACGCAGAAAATCAGAAGAACGTCAAGAGGTTGTTTAGCCCAAGGAGGAAAACCCCATGAAGATCATCAAACGAAACGGTGCAGAAGTTACCTTTGATATTGAAAAGATCATGAACGCCGTCACCAAGGCCAATGAGGCCGTGGAGGAGAATGTCCGCATGACGCCGCTGCAGATCGAGCGCATTTCCCAGAGTGTCCAGATCGCCTGCGAGGGCATGGGCCGCAGCCCGTCTGTGGAGGAGATCCAGGACCTGGTGGAGAAGTCCATCATGGCCCATGGCGCCTTTGAAGTAGCCAAGGTCTATATTACATACCGCTATGTCCGCAGCCTGCTGCGGCAGTCCAATACCACCGATGACCGGATCCTCAGTCTCATTGAGTGCAACAACGAGGAAGTCAAGCAGGAAAACGCCAACAAGAACCCCACCATCAACGCCGTCCAGCGTGACTATATGGCAGGCGAGGTCTCCAAGGACATCACCAAGCGGATCCTGCTTCCCCAGGATATCGTGGCTGCCCACGAGGCCGGCATCATCCATTTCCACGATTCCGACTACTATGCCCAGCACATGCACAACTGCGATCTGGTGAATCTGGAGGATATGCTCCAGAACGGTACCGTGATCTCCGGTACCCTTATTGAGAAGCCCCATTCCTTCTCCACCGCCTGCAACATCGCCACCCAGATCATTGCGCAGGTGGCCTCCAACCAGTATGGCGGACAGTCCATCAGCCTGACACACCTGGCCCCCTTCGTGCAGGTCAGCCGGGAGAAGATCCGCAAAGCCGTGGAGGAGGAAGTGAAACTCTACGGCACGACCCCTTCCGAGGAAGCCATTGCCCAGGTGGTGGAAGACCGCCTGAGAGAAGAGATCCGCCGCGGTGTCCAGACTATCCAGTATCAGGTGGTGACCCTGATGACCACCAATGGTCAGGCTCCTTTCATCACTGTGTTCATGTACCTGAATGAGGCAAGATCCGAGCAGGAAAAGAAGGATCTGGCCATGATCATCGAGGAGACTCTGCGCCAGCGCTACGAGGGCGTGAAGAACGAAAATGGCGTCTGGATCACCCCTGCTTTCCCCAAGCTGATCTACGTTCTGGAAGAGGACAACGTCCGGGAGGGTACTCCCTACTGGTATCTGACCCGTCTGGCTGCTGAGTGCACCGCCAAGCGGATGGTGCCGGACTACATCTCCGAAAAGAAAATGCTGGAGCTGAAGGTGGATAAGAACGGCCAGGGCCACTGCTATACCTGCATGGGCTGCCGCTCCTTCCTGACCCCCTACGTGGACCCCGAGACAAACGAGCCCAAGTATTACGGCCGCTTCAATCAGGGCGTTGTCACCATCAATCTGGTGGACGTGGCTCTGTCCTCCGGCCGGGATATGCAGAAATTCTGGGAGATTTTCGATGAGCGCCTTGACCTGTGTTACAGAGGCCTGCTGTGCCGCCACGAGCGTCTGAAGGGCACTCTGTCCGATGCCGCGCCCATTCTGTGGCAGTATGGTGCTCTGGCAAGACTGCCCAAGGGCGAGCCCATCGACAAGCTGCTCTACGGCGGTTATTCCACCATTTCCCTGGGTTACGCCGGCCTTTATGAGTGCGTTAAGTACATGACCGGCAAATCCCATACCGATGCGGAGGCCAAGCCCTTTGCGCTGGCTGTCATGCAGCACATGAATGATGCCTGCAAGGGCTGGAAGGCAAAGCATAATATCGATTTCTCCCTGTATGGTACCCCTCTGGAATCCACCACTTACAAGTTTGCCAAGTGCCTGCAGAACCGCTTCGGCATGATTCCCGGTATCACCGACAAGAGCTACATCACCAACTCCTACCATGTCCATGTCACCGAGGAGATCGATGCCTTCACCAAGCTGCGGTTTGAGGCCGACTTCCAGCAGCTGTCTCCCGGCGGCGCTATTTCCTACGTGGAAGTGCCCAATATGCAGCAGAACATCGATGCGGTGCTGGAACTGATGCAGTTCATCTACGACAACATCATGTATGCCGAGCTGAATACCAAGTCTGACTACTGCCAGGTCTGCGGCTATGACGGCGAGATCGGCATCGCAGAGGATGACGGCAAGCTGGTCTGGACCTGCCCCCAGTGCGGCAACCGGGATCAGAGCAAGATGAACGTTGCCCGCCGCACCTGCGGCTACATCGGTACCCAGTTCTGGAACCAGGGAAGAACCCAGGAAATCAAGGACAGAGTGTTGCACCTGTAAATTAAGAAAAAGAACGGCTCGTATGAGCCGTTCTTTTATTATGCTTGAAATGAGCCTATCTCAATAAGATTTCCTTCCGGATCGGCCACATAGCAGGTCCGCTGTCCCCAGGACATGGTGGTGGGTGGCATAACACCGTTTGCGCCCTTTGCGCATACTTCCGAATATACTGCATCCACCTGAGAAAAATTCTCAACTTTCATGGCAATCTCAAAATGTCCGTTGAGACCGTGAACATATTCATAGGATTGTCCGGTCATTTTCTCAAAGTCCTTCTTGCCGTACAGTAGAAAGAGAACACCGTCTTTCACAAGATACACGTTTTTTGTATCCTCCTGTTCGGCAATGGCAAACCCCATGACATCCCGGTAGAACCGGATCATAGTTGCCATATCATCCACAAACAGGCCAAAGCCTTCCAGCTGCATGGATCTGCCTCCCTTTTATGCATCCAGTGTTTTGAAGATCTCCGCCCAGACTTTCTCATCCTGTTCTGTCATTCGGTCCCAATCCCACTTTGCACGGAAGGCAGCCTTTTCTTCCTCAGTGCTGAGCTGCTTGTCCTTCAGTCTGCGGGTCATGTCAGCGGTGTATTCCGCCAGATAGGCAACAGCATCAGCGGTGTAGTTGGGGTTGTGGCCCTTGTTTTCTTCCAGCAGGATGCGGACATTTTTCTTGTCCTTCAGTCCCTTGGTCAGCAGACCGTGGTGGATCTCCCGGATCACCAGCTTGTCATTGGCAGAGTAGATCAGCAGTACCTGAGCAGCGGTTTCGGACAGGGTCTTTACAGCGTTGTACTTCACAAAATCGGGATTGTTCTCCTGCTCGATCTTCAGAACGGGCTTGCGGTAGCCCCGGAGAATGCCGCTGAAGAACTGCCCGACCATTTCCTCCACGGACACGAAGCCGCTGAGGGCAACGATGTGGGAAATCTCCGGGTGCAGGGCAGCAATATTCATACAGGCAAAGGCGCCCCAGCTGTGGCCCATAACGGAAATGTCCAGATTCCGGAAGCCCTGAGTGGCCTGCAGGGCGTTGATGGCATCGTTCAGATCCCGCAGAGACTGGCTCAGACCTCTGGGACTGTCACCGCCGGATTCCATGCAGCCGGTGTGATCGTAGGTGTAGACCAGATAGCCGTGACGGGCCAGCAGTTCGATCTCCTTCATGTAGGAACGGTGGCCGCCGCCGAAGCCATGGTCAAATACCACCACCCGGCCGGGGATGATTTCGTCATAGCAGTAGAACCAGCCCTTCATGGTATGGCCCAGGCTGGACCGGAAATCAAAGGGCTGCTGCCGCAGGCCGGGGAAATCGGCATGGGAAAAATAGTGGGCCAGGCCCTTGTCATCGCAGCGGCTGAGGAACTGGCTGCGGTAGATACCGATGACTTTCTTTTCAAAGATCATAGATTTATTTCCTTTCCTTTGGTTGTATCCAGCCGATGATCTGCCCGGACAGGGTGACAGTCAGCAGCGACCAGGAGATCCGTCTGAAGGGTATGTATGTCAGGGACAGCAGCAGGATGCTGAGATCACTGACCAGATAGATGTACTGAATGGGGATTTTCGTGATGTGGGAAATACTCATGGCCAGAGCATCGTCTCCTGTGGTGGCACCGCCGGAGCGTACGGTCAGACCGGCTCCAATGCCGATGAACAGCGCGCCCACAACGGCCGCCACCTGGGGCCAGGCCACAATTTCCGGCCAAAGCGGGGGAAATAACTCGCAGACCCGATACCCCAGAGAATAGCCTGCTGCCGCCAGGAAAGAGTAAGCGATGAAGGACTTTCCCAGCACCTTCCAGCCCAGAGCGAAGCACAGTGCATTCAGGATAAAGCTGGAAAGGGCGGGGGAGATGCCAAGCCAGTATTGAAGCAGCAGAGTCGCACCCAGTACGCCACCCTCAGTCACATCTGCCACAGCATGAATATTGTAAATACCGAAGGCCTGAAAGGCAGAGGCAAGGAAGGCAACAAGGCAGTTGGTTGGTTTGAGTTTGGGTAACATGAAGGATCTCCTAAACGATTTGCAGGGGGAAACCGGCAAAGTTTCTCTTTATCCAGAGAGGCATGGGCGCTCCGGCACCGGAGCTAGATCTGATAATAGATTCTCCGGTTTTCTTCTGCACCGGGTGGCTCGGTGCCCTCCACCGAGAACAGACCGTACAGATCTCCGCACCGCTTTTCCAGCTGCCAATAGGGATGGTCAAAGGCTTCTCCGGCGTTGAGATATGTGCCTTGTTTTTTCGCGGTGTTCAGCAGGACTCGGCCTTTGCCGCTGAAGGCCAGAACCCGGGTATAGGGAATCTCCATGGCGAGATCGGCAGCAGTAATGCCCAGAACTGCACACATCACCATCCGGTCCAGGCGGCTTCGGGTGTAGCGTCTGGATTTGGTGGAAGTCAGGATCTCCTCCAGGGTATTCTCCCGGCGGCAGGCGTGCATCAGTTTCCGCCACAGACCCTCGCTGCCATAGGGCAGGGCTTCAAAATCGGCATCGGACATTGTCCGCAGACGGGCAAGGACGGCCTTTTCGCCGGCGGCGGTGCTGTGAAGACCTGCACCCTCCAGTATATCCCGGGCGGCCTGTGGCACACAGGTTTTCCAGTTGTGGGCAATGAGCATCAGATTCCGTACTGCTGTGGCAGAGGGATTCTCTGCGTCCACGGAAAGGGCGTGGTAGCTGCCCTGCCGGTGGATGGGGAAGATCGTCATGGGAGAATCCTGCGTCAGGATCGCCTTGCAGTATTCCACTGCCAGAATGTTGTTGGGCTGGCTGAGGATATCTGTGGTCACACCCATGCGCTTCAGGGCATCTTCCCGGGCGGCGGGGAAGGACTTTCCGGTGTCCAGCGCAATGCGCAGCAGGGGCGGGAAATCGTCACTCAGCAGCGCCCGGGCAGCATCCATCAGGATCTCCCTGTTGGCAGTCTCTGCACCGAAGCATAGGGTATCGCAGAGCGGGGAAAGCAGCTTCACACCGCCTGCGGCGAAGCCCTCGGCAGAGGACAGCGCCCTGGTCACCGGCAGCTCCAGCACCAGATCGGCTCCGCATGCCACGGCAGCCTGGGCCCGGATGCTTTTGTCAATGATGGCAGGGCTGCCCCGCTGAACGAAATTGCCGCTCATGGCGCAGACGATACAGGTTTCTTCCCCGAATTCCTCCCGGATCCGCAGGATTTGCTTCCGGTGGCCCAGATGGAGGGGATTGTATTCGCAGATGATTCCGACGACCTTCATGCCATTTCCACCTTTACACAAAAAATTTTTATTTAGGGGTTGAGAAATTGGGAGAAATGCAATATAATACAATGTAGCTATGGCTATCATATCACAAGCGATCCCAAAATGAAATATAATTTTTTTAGGAGGAGATTCCAATGAACATTCTCATCATCAATGCCGGTTCTTCCAGCCTGAAGTACCAGCTGATGGACCCCGAAACCGGTGTTGTTTCCGCTAAGGGCCTGTGCGAGCGTATCGGCATCGACGGCCGCCTGAACCACTCTGCCAACGGCAAGAAGGTCGTTAAGGACATCCCCATGCCCACCCACTCCGAAGCTATCGCAGCTACCCTGGAGATCCTGGTCGATGCTGTTGACGGCGTCATCAAGTCCACCGATGAGATCGATGCAGTCGGCCACCGCGTCCTGCACGGCGGCATGGAGTTCTTCGACTCCTGCGTTATCAATGACGAAGTCATCGCTGCTATCGAGAAGTGCATCCCCCTGGGCCCCCTGCATAACCCCGCTAACCTGATGGGCATCCGTGCCTGCCAGTCTGTTATGCCCAAGACCCCCCAGGTCGCTGTGTTCGATACCGCTTTCCATATGACCATGCCCCCCAAGGCTTACCGTTACGCCATCCCCACTGAGTACTACAAGAACGACTCCATCCGCCGCTACGGCTTCCACGGCACCAGCCATAAGTACGTTGCAAAGCGTACCGCTGAGCTGGTCGGCAAGACCGAGTTCAAGATGGTCAACTGCCACCTGGGCAACGGCTCTTCCATGTCCGCTGTTCTGAACGGCAAGTGCCAGGATACCACCATGGGCCTGACTCCTCTGGCAGGCGTTCCCATGGGCACCCGCTCCGGCGACATCGACGCCGCTGTTGTCCAGTTCCTGTGCAACAAGTACGGCTACTCTGTCGACGAGTGCCTGAACATCCTGAACAAGAAGTCCGGCGTTCTGGCTCTGTCCAACAACCTGTCCTCCGACTTCCGTGATCTGGGCACCGGCGCTGCCGAGGGTAAGGAAGAGTGCCAGCTGGCTCTGGACAAGTTCGCTTACGAAGTGGCAAAGTACGTTGGCGCATACGCTGCTGCTCTGAAGGGCATCGACGTTCTGACCTTCACCGCCGGTGTTGGCGAGAACGATGCCGGCACCCGTGCCGCCATCTGCGACTACCTGGGCTTCCTGGGTGTCAAGCTGGATCCCGAGCTGAATGCTCAGCGCGGCGAGCACAAGATCTCTGCTGCCGACTCCAAGGTGGAAGTGTGGGTCGTTCCCACCAACGAAGAGCTGATGATCGCTCAGGACACCGCTGCTCTGGTCAAGTAATTTTCAGCCATAGTAATGTTTCGCAATGGAGCCGCCGCAGACCGCGGCGGCTCTTCTTTAATGGTTGACAGTTGAAAGTTGAAAGTTTATAGTTGTGGTGTGCCTGAGGCACAGAATGGATTCATCGCAATGCGATACCGCAATTTTCGATTTTCAACTTTCAATTTTCAACTACAAATGATTGAAAAGGAGTAATTTTATGAGTTCTGTAACTGAGCGCTTCCTGCGCTATGTTTCCTTCGATACCCAGTCTGATGACGCATCTCCCAGCTGTCCTTCCACCGGCAAGCAGAAGCTGCTGGGCCAGGCCATCGTGGAAGAAATGAAGGCCATGGGCATTGCCGATGCTTACATGGATGAAAACGGCTATGTCTACGGCACCGTTCCCGGTGATCCGGAGCTGCCCACCATCGGTCTCATTGCCCACATGGATACTGCTCCCGATGCCCCCGGTAACGACATTAAGCCCAGCATCGTGGAATACAATGGCGGCGACATTGTCCTGAATGAAGAAAAGGGCATCCGCATGACCCAGGCGGATTTCCCCAACCTGAAAAATCATGTGGGCAAGCACCTGATCATCACCGATGGTACTACCCTCTTAGGCGCTGACGACAAGGCCGGTATTGCCGAGATCATGACCGCTGCCGAGTATCTGATCCAAAACGGCGGCCGCCATGCCACCATCCGTCTGGGCTTCACCCCTGATGAAGAGATCGGCCGGGGCGCAGACCTGTTCAATGTGAAGGATTTTGGCGCCGACTATGCCTATACTTCTGACGGCGGCCCCATCGGAGAACTGGAGTACGAGAACTTCAATGCCGCCGGCGTCAAGGTCACTGTCCATGGCCGCATCATCCATCCCGGCTCCGCCAAGAACAAGATGGTCAATTCCCAGATCATTGCCATTGAATTCCACAATATGCTGCCTGCCGCCCAGCGGCCCGAGCATACGGAGGGCTATGAGGGCTTCATCTACCTGAACCACATGGAAGGCTCCGTCACCGAAACTGTCCTGAAGTACGCCATCCGGGACCACGACATGGCCAAGTTTAACGAGAAGAAGGCTGTTATGGAGGCTGCTGCTGCCTTCATCAATGCCAAGTACGGCGAAGGCACCCTGGAGATCGCCATCGTGGACAGCTATTACAATATGCGCGAAAAGATCGAACCCAATATGTTCATCATCGACCGGGCCAAGGCTGCCATGGAAGCCGTGGGCATTGTTCCCATGGAGGTCCCCATCCGCGGCGGCACCGATGGCGCACGGCTGAGCTATGAGGGCCTGCCCTGTCCCAACCTGTGTACCGGCGGCGAAAACTTCCACGGTTACTACGAGTTCATTCCTGTTGAGGATATGGAAAAGTGCGTGGAGATGCTGGTGAAGATCCTGACCAACTTCTAAAGATGCAAAAACTGCCGTGCGGACCGGGTCTGCACGGCAGTTTTATTTGCGGGGAAGGGGATCGGAAGCATCCCTGCGGAATCATATATGGGGCATCAGAATTTTCTGCTGTAATACGCTTTGAACAGTGCTGCAGATATGGAGGTAAACAGCACACATGCCAGAATGGTCAGACTGACGGTGATGCTGAAATAACCGGATACAATGATGGCGGACAGACCGACGATCAGGGAAGTCTGGAGCGCAGCGGCCCGGGCGGCGGTCCAGATCTGGATGGTGCGCTCGTCATGCTCTTTGATGTACAGCTTTTTCAGTTCCTTTTCGTTTTTCAGTGCTTTCGAATTTTTGGCAAGACCAAACAGTATCAGGGCCAGAATGCCGAAAGCAGCGCCGCTTACAAAGCCCCGCCACTGGGACTGCCAGTGGCTGTCACCCGCCACAGGGATAAAAAAGGGGAGGATACCTGCCTCCGCCAGCGCGGACCAGACAGAAAGGACGCCAATGACTGTACCGCACAGCCCCAGGGTAATGTTCTGAATCTTCAGTTTTTCTTTATATTCTTCCATAATTCACACCTCAATATTTCTTTCCGAGAAGAATCCAGCAGATCCAGTAAAGGACGGTCATTCCGCACACCAGCCAGGCAAAGGGCTGGGCGAGCTCGTGGTTGCCTGACAGGGACAGAACGATCACAACAATGCCTGCAATCATGAGGGTGTAGGAGAAGGCCCAGCTTTTGGCCCGCTCTGACAGCATGCGGTTCCGTTCATCTGTCTCAATCAGCTCCTGCTTCCGCATGGATTTCTCATCCTTCGTGATCTTCCGGTGACGGATCAGCCGGGCAATGCCCATCACCATCAGGGCGAAGCCAAAGGAGAAAATAAAGGTGTTTTCAAAATGGTTCAGCACATCGGCGAGGATCAGCACAAGACCCACCGCAATGTAGAAAATGGCGACAAAAAAACGCTGCTTCAGTTTCTTTTTGTATTCCATGGTTATCCCTCCAGTTCAGAGAAATCGAATACTTCCTCAATGGTCAGGCCGAAAAATTTTGCGATTTTGTAGGCCAGGGGCAGGGAAGCGGTGTATTTTCCGACTTCAATGGAGGTGATGGTCTGCCGTGTGGTACCCACAGCCTCGGCCAGTTCCTCCTGAGAGAGCTTCCGCGCCTTGCGCAGCTCCCGGATCTTTGTTTTCATAAGGATCACTCCTGTTCCTTCTTCCGGTGCGTCCATCGGAAGAAAATGCTAAGTTAACTTTGCATTTACAGCATACCATGCCTGCACGAAAATGTCAAGTACGCTTTGCGAAAAATGCAAAATATACTTGGCATAATCCTGGGAGGAAACAACGGCGGATCAAGTCTCAGACGAAAAAAGATGCCCGGAAGGGGATACCTTCCGGGCATGGGTATGTGATTTGGGATTACTCAGCAAAGTCAGCTTCGTCAGCCACGGGCTCAGCCTCGTCCACAACGGGAACTTCCTCAACGACCACTTCTTCAGCGGGCTCTTCGGCGGGGACTTCTTCGGCAACGGGTTCTTCAACGGCCTCTTCAACGGTGATCTCCACTTCCACCTCGGCATCTTCCTCGCACTTGGGGCACTTGGGCAGGTTTTCCAGAGTCTTCTTGCACCATGCAACGATCTGCTCGCCGTAGGTGGCAACGATGTAGACAACGCCGGCAACGGCAGCCAGAGCGGTCAGAACCTTAATGATGGTATTTGCAATTTTCATAATGAGAACCTCCAGTTGATATTTATTTGATACCTATTGTAAGTATAACCAATCAGAACCCAAAAAGCAATGAAAAAATCGATGAATCAGGAAAAATCTTAAATATAACCGTACATGCCCCGGATACTGACCTCCCCGGAATTGACTGCCTCTACCCTTCCGTCGGAAAAACGAACCACCAGCGCACCCTCCTGATCCACAGAAAGCGCGGTTCCGCGGCGGATGTCATCCCCCCGGAGGAGGGATATCTCCTGGCCGATGGTAATGCAGTTTCTGCGGTAAGCTTCCAGCATGGCGCTCTTTCCGGTGAGAAGGGTTTCGTCCATCCGGCAGAGGGCTTCCAGCATGGCGGCGGCCAGCTTGCCGGGGTCATTTTTCTTCCCGGTGACCATATCCAGAGAGCCTGCCATGGAACGGATCTCCTCCGGGAAGTCCTGCTCCTGCTGGCGGCAGTTGATGCCGATGCCGATGATGGCATAATCCACGGTGCCGTGTGGGGAAAGCCCCAGTTCCGTCAGGATCCCTCCCAGCTTCCGGCGGCCGAAAACCAGATCATTGGTCCATTTGATGCCGGGCCGGAGGCCGCAGGCATTTTCCACAGCATCGCACATGGCAGCGGCAGCGGCGCAGGTAAGGTGCATCAGTTCTGTGGGGGCGCAGTCGGGGCGGATAAGAAAGCTCAGATAGACGCCCATGCCCTCCGGGGAATGGAAGGAGCGGCCCAGCCGTCCGTGTCCTCCGGTCTGGTGCCCGGCGATGCAGGCGGTACCATGGGGTGCGCCCTGCCGGGCCAGAGCTTTCAGATGGTCGTTGGTGGAGCCGATGGTGGGATAATATTCGATCAGCGCTTTCCAGGGATAATCCGGGGAAAGATGGGAATAAAGAGAATGAAGCATGGCAGTCAGATCCTCCGGGGAAGAAATCGGTTTCGGTTACAGTCTAACTATACCAAATATCGGCCTTCCGTGCAACCGGGATTCCGGAAATCTGTCATTTTGCAGGAAATGATTCATGAAAACTTCAAAATGCGTCCGGATGCATATTGAAATGCAGAACAGACCGGACGGTCAAAAAAGTAAAAATCCACATCATGGATGGATATTAACGTTTTCGCAGGAAACCGTGTTTTCCGAAACGATTTTCGGAAAACACGGAAGAGTCTGATTTTCTGCAATTTTATTTGCGTGAAATTTCTTTTCAGGAGGACTGGTCTATTGACCTTTGAGGAAAAATCTGGTACTATAGACCGGATTAAGCGAAAAAAGGAGAAGTGCGTATGAAGAAGTCTTTGCTGCGCGATTATGCACACCTGATCGTCCACTGCGGACTGAACGTTCAGAAGGGTCAGGAAGTGCAGATCTTTGCGGGGCTTGACCAGCCCGAATTTGTGAAACTGGTGGTTGAGGAGTGCTACAAGGCCAAGGCAAGAAAGGTCACTGTGGAATGGAACTATCAGCCTCTGGAAAAGATCCATGTTCGCCATCAGTCCCTGAAGACCCTGGGCGCTGTGGAAGAGTGGGAGAAGGCCCGTCAGGAGCATTTCTGCCAGACCCACCCCTGCCGCCTGAAACTGATGAGCGAAGATCCCGATGGCCTGAAGGGCATGAATACTGCCAAGCTGGCCAAGGCCAAGCAGATGCAGTATCCCATCGTCAAGTCCTACCGTGACCGCCGCGACAACTGGGAGCAGTGGTGCATCGCTGCCGTCCCCGGTGTGGCCTGGGCCAAGAAGATGTTCCCCGAACTGCCCAAGGGCAAGGCCGTGGAGAAGCTGTGGGAAGTGATCCTGACGACCTCCCGGGTTTACGGCGATCCCATCGCCAACTGGGCAGAGCACAATGCGAAGATGCAGGCCAATGCTGACCACATGAACAGCCTGAACATCACCTCCCTGCACTATACTGCCGACAACGGCACCGACTTCACCGTGGGTATGATCCCCGAGGCCATCTGGCGCGCCGCCGGCGACACCAGCCTGCAGGGCATCTTCTTCAACCCCAATATCCCCACCGAGGAAGTCTTTATTTCTCCCATGAAGGGCGTTGCCGAGGGCATCGTCTATTCCTCCAAGCCCCTGAGCTATCAGGGTCAGCTCATCGACAATTTCTGGATCCGGTTTGAAAACGGCAGAGCCGTGGAGTCCGGCGCAGAGCAGGGGGCCGATCTGCTGAAGACCATGCTGGAAATGGACGAAGGCTCTGCTATGCTGGGTGAATGTGCTCTGGTGCCTCAGAAGAGCCCCATCGCCGAAAGCGGTCTGCTGTTCTACAACACGCTGTTTGACGAGAATGCAGCCTGCCATCTGGCTGTTGGTACCGGCTTCCCCGATACCATCCGGGACTTCGACAAGAAGACTCTGGAGGAGTGCCGCGCTCTGGGCATCAATGAATCCATGATCCATGTGGACTTCATGATCGGCTGCGACAGCATGAACATCGATGCCATCTGCGCAGATGGCAGCACCGTGGCCATCTTCCGCAACGGCAACTGGGCATTTTAAGAATATTGATTATGGGGAGGGCCGATGGCCCTCCTTTTTTCATTGCAAATATGCGGGAAACAGAGTATAATTTACAGTAATTGTAAAACAGGAGGATATGCTATGACAGACAGAGAGAAAATCCACACCGGCCAGATCTATTTTTCCATGGGCGATGAGCTGATGACGGAGCAGCTGGCTTATCTGGACAAAATGGATGAATACAATGCGACCCCGCGGATTCGCTATCGTGAACGGGAGAAAATGCTGTCTGGTATGTTTGCGGAGGTGGGTGAGGGCTGCTATATCGAATCACCCTTTTACGCCAACTGGGGCGGCCGTCATGTCCATCTGGGGAAAGGGGTCTACGCCAATTTCGGCGTAACCTTCGTGGATGATACCCACATTTATATCGGCGACTATACCATGCTGGGTCCCAATGTGGTCATTGCCACTGCCGGACATCCCATTGACCCTGACCTGCGCCGCAAGGCTCTGCAGTATAACCTGAGCGTGCATATCGGAAAAAACTGCTGGCTGGGCGCCGGTGTTATCGTCATGCTTGGTGTTACGATCGGCGACAATACCGTTATTGGCGCAGGCAGTATCGTGACGAGGGACATTCCTTCCGGCGTTGTGGCGGTCGGCAACCCCTGCCGTGTCCTGCGGGAGATTGGCGAGCATGACCGGGAATATTACTGGCGGGACCGGAAGATCGATCCGGAGTGGCTTGCGTAATATTTTTTGGGTTTTTGAAAAATAATGCTTGCATTTTTCCAAAGGCTGTGTTATGATATCCGGGCGATTGAAAAATCTTAGGGCTTCTATGCCCTTTAACTGATACGAAAGAGGTGAACGAAATGAAGGAAGGTATCCATCCCAAGTACGAACAGACCACCATCCGCTGCGCCTGCGGCAATGTCTTTACCACTGGTTCTACCAAGAAGGACATTCGCGTGGAAATCTGCTCCAAGTGCCACCCTTTCTATACCGGCAAGCAGAAGCTGGTTGACACCGGTGGACGTGTTGATCGCTTCAACAAGCGTTTTGGCCTGAAGTAAGACACGCAAAACCGCACCACTGAAAAAGTGGTGCGGTTTTTTTATTTTGTTTACAAATTTCTGCAAGAAAAGGATTGTTCCTCAGGGGTATTCTGTGGTATACTGTACGGTAGAGAATTTATGGGCAGCTGCTGACCACAGCTGCGGGAATCAATCGAGGAGGAAGAGAGAATGGAAGCAACCTTTGAAAAGAAGATCATTGAGCGGGCCGTTCTTGTGGGCCTGAATGCCAGCTGCTTCACGGATGAGGAGACTGCCACCGAACGCAGCCTGGACGAGCTGGAGGATCTGCTGGAAACCGCCGGCGGCTTCTGCACCGGCAAGGTGCTGCAGAACCGGCATACCCCCGATTCCCATTCCTTCATCGGAGAGGGCAAGGCACTGGAAGTGAAGATGCTGGTGGAGGCCACCGGCTCCAATATGGTGGTATTCGACAACGAATTGTCCCCCGGCAATATCCGGGCGCTGGAGGAGATCATCGGCGTCACCGTCCTGGACCGCAGCGCCCTGATCCTGGATATCTTTGCCCAGCGTGCCAGAACCAAGGAAGGCAGACTGCAGGTGGAACTGGCCCAGTACAAGTACCTGCTGCCCCGTCTTTCCGGCATGGGCGCCAGCCTTTCCCGTCAGGGCGGCGGCATCGGCACCCGGGGCCCCGGTGAGACCCAGCTGGAATCTGACCGCCGTCACATCCGGGAACGGATCAACCGGCTGGAAGAGGAGCTGGAGCAGGTGAGAAAGGTCCGGGCGGTCCAGCGGGAGCGCCGGATGAAGAATTCCGTCCCTGTGGTGGCCATCGTGGGCTATACCAATGCCGGCAAATCCACCCTTCTGAACCAGCTGACCGGCGCAGACATCCCCGCCAACAACCGGCTGTTCGACACCCTGGATACCACCTCCCGGCAGCTGAAGGTCTCCGACGATCTGGATGTGATCCTTTCCGATACCGTCGGCTTCATCGCCAAGCTGCCCCACCATCTGGTGAATGCCTTCCATGCAACGCTGGAGGAGCTGGAATATGCAGATCTGCTGCTTCACGTCATCGATGCGGCTGACCCCAATATGGAGCAGCACAGCGCCGTGGTGAACCGCCTGATCCGCCAGCTGGCCCGTCCGGAGACTCCTGTGCTGAAGGTATATAACAAGTGTGACCGGGTCTACTACGATGATATCCCCCGGGGCCGGGACATCGTTGCCATTTCCGCCAAGAAGGGCATCAATATGGAGGGCCTGCTGAAGGCCATTGAGACGGCCCTTGCCAGAAAGCGCCACCATGTGCTGCTGCGGCTGCCCTATTCCATGGGCGGCACTGTGGATACCCTCCATACCGGAGCCAAAGTGAAATCCGTGGACTATACTGCCGAGGGCATTGAGATCGATGTCGTTCTGGATGAGATCCTCTATGGCCGCTTCCGGGAATATGTGGTGAAGGAGCTGTAAGCTTTGGATGAATATCTGATCCCGACCCAGTTCGGCGAAGATGAATTTTATGAGAAAAAATCCCGTTTCATCGGCCGGATCTGGCCGGTGGAGACAGAGGAGGAGGCTTTGGAGAAGATCCAGGCCATGAAAAAGCAGCATTATGACGCCACCCACAACTGCTGGGCCTACATCATCAAGGATGGCGCTGTCCGGTTTTCCGATGACGGGGAACCCGGCGGCACTGCCGGAATGCCCATGCTGCAGGTGCTGCAGCGGGAGGGGCTCTACAACGTTGTATGCGTGGTGACCCGGTATTTCGGCGGTATTCTCCTGGGCGCCGGCGGCCTTGTCCGGGCATACACCAGGGGTGCAAAAATCGCAGTGGATGCTGCGGGTAAATCCATGAAGCGGGTCTGGACGGTATTGTATGTTCCCTGTCCCTACACCTTCTATGAGCGCGTGAAGCTGCTGGTGGGGGAGTGCGAGGGTATCATCCGCCAGACGGATTTCGGTGCCGAGGTGGAACTGGAACTGCTGTTCCCCGAAGCCAATGCCCAGCCCTTTCTGGACAAGCTGACGGACATGACTTCCGGAACTGTGGAAGGCATGGAATTGGGACAGGAATACAGGGCATTTCCGGTAAATAATTCATAATTCCAAAGTATAATAAGTAATTGTACGTAAGGAGTGGTACTTATGACCGTGCGGGAAGAACTGGAACGGCAGGAACACAGACGCCTGAATCCTCTTGCGTCCTTTGCGGACAGATCCAAAGGACGTCCCCGGCCGGAGCCGGAGCGGGAGGAGGATGTGCGCACCTGCTATCAGCGGGATATTGACCGCATCGTACACTCCAAGTCCTTCCGCCGCCTGATGCATAAGACCCAGGTCTTTCTCCAGCCCGAGGGCGACCACTACCGCACCCGCATGACCCATACCCTGGAGGTGGCGCGGATCGCCTCCACCATCACAAGAGCCCTGGGCCTGAACGAAGATCTGGCCGAGGCCATTGCCATGGGCCATGATCTGGGACATACTCCCTTCGGCCATGCCGGTGAGGTGGCCCTCAGCAGCTGTCTGGGCAAGCCCTTCCGCCACAATGAGCAGAGCCTGCGGGTGGTGGATGTGCTGGAAAAGGACGGACAGGGCCTGAACCTGACCTGGGAAGTCCGCAACGGTATCCTCTGCCATACCGGCGATCCCTGGCCGGAGACACTGGAAGGACAGATCGTCCGCCGCTCTGATCAGATCGCCTATGTGAATCACGATATTGACGATGCCATCCGGGCGGGGATCCTGACGGATGACGATATCCCCACTGCCATCACCGATGTTCTGGGCCATGACCACTCTGTCCGGATCAACACCCTGGTGATGGATATTATCCGCATCTCCCGGGAGGCTGGGGCTATCTGCCTGTCTCCCGATGTGGAGAAGGCGCTGAAGGATCTGCGGGCTTTCATGTTTGAGAATGTCTACCGTAACCCCATTGCCAAGGGGGAGGAAAGCAAGGCCAAGGATATGCTGAGCCGGATGTTTGAATATTACATCGCCCATCCGGAGGCGCTGCCGGAGGATTTCCAGCCCCAGCTGAGCTTTGACGGCATGGAGCGCACCGTATGCGACTACATTGCCGGTATGACCGACAACTACGCCGTGGACAAGTTCACGGAGATCTTCATCCCCATGGGCTGGCATGTCCGCGGGTAAGGAAAATGCAGAATACATAGTGCAAAGTTCAGAATTCAGGTGATCAACATGAAAATACTTTATAGTCTCCCCGCGTTTCTTTACGGCGTTTTTATGACATTGATTGGAATGAGCCTAGGCATTGGCGGCTTTGAGCTTGAGGCATGGATTTACGTGCTTTTGCTGCTTATGGCGGCAGTGCTGCTGTGTATGAACAAATGGTGGGGATGTTTTCCGGGGATGATTGTTGGCGGAATCATCATTTTCTTATTTGAAACGACCAATGCCCATCAGCATATCAATGTAACGCCGTTGGGAATCGGCATCATTCTCTATTTTGCTGCAATGGGTGTCATTTGTTATAAACTGAACAGGGAAAAATAGAACACAATATGGAGCAGAGAGATAATTCTGACGCCACACTCCACGCGTAACGCCTCACACTCTATCTGAAAGGAGCTGAACCCAATGGCATTTCCCCCTTCCTTCCTGGACGAACTTGCCGCCCGGAACCCAATTGAAGATGTGGTGGGACAGTATGTGAGCCTGAAGCGTTCCGGCTCCAATCTGTTCGGTCTGTGTCCGTTCCACGGAGAAAAGACTGCGTCCTTCTCCGTTGCTCCCGATAAGGGCATCTATTACTGTTTCGGCTGCCACAAGGGCGGCGGCGTCATCAATTTCCAGATGGAGATCGAGGGCCTCAGCTACCCCGATGCTGTCCGGGCCCTGGCCAAACGGGCCGGCATGGAAGTTCCCGAGGATGAGCAGTACCAGTCCCGGTACCGGGCACAGGAACGGCTCTGGGCCCTGCATAAGGAGGCTGCCCGGTTCTTCCACAGCCAGCTGTATGCACCTGCCGGGGCAGAGGCTCTGAATTATGCCCTGGGCCGTGGCATGAACAAATACATCTTGACCACCTTCGGCGTGGGTTTTGCTCCCGACAGCTGGGATAGTCTCGTAAATGCCATGCGGGCAAAGGGTTATACCGATCAGGAGCTGACCGATTCAGGTCTTGTGACGGTGTCCCGGAAGAATGGCCGGATCTTTGACCGGTTTCGGGGCCGTCTTATGTTCCCCATCATCGATGTCCGGGGCAATGTCATCGGCTTCGGCGGCCGCATCATTAAAAATGACAAGGAAGCCGCCAAGTACTTAAACTCGCCGGAGACCCTGATCTTCAACAAGCGGAAGAATCTCTTCGGACTGAATCTGGCCAAAAAGACCAGGCATCCCTACTTTATTCTGGTGGAAGGCAACATCGACGTGGTGACTTTGCACCAGTACGGCTTTGACAACGCGGTGGCATCCCTCGGCACCAGCCTGACGGAGGAGCAGGCGGCGCTGCTGGCCCGGTATACGGAGCAGGTGGTGCTGATCTACGACGGGGACAGCGCCGGTCAGCGGGCTACCCAGCGGGCCATTCCCATTCTGGAACAGGCCGGCATTGATGTGAAGGTGCTGCAGCTGCGGGATGCCAAGGATCCGGATGAATACCTGAAAAAATTCGGCGCGGACAAGTTCAAAAACCTGCTGGAGGAATCCTCCAACCGGGTGGAGTACCAGCTCCGGGCCATTACGAAAAAATATGATCTGCGGGAGGATGAGCAGCGGGTCAAATTCATTGCCGAAGTGGCGGAATTTGTCAGTACGCTGCAAAGCCCGGTCCAGCGGGAGGTCTATGGCACCCGTGCGGCAGAGACTGCCGGTGTCAGCTATGATGCCATGAAGCTGGAAGTGAACAAGGCATTTAAGCGGCGGATGGCAAGGCAGAAGAAAAAGCAGGAAAAGATCGATCTCTCTCCTGCCCGGAATCTTCAGCCCCACAGCCGGAATATCCGCTATGACAATATGAAGTCCGCCATGGCGGAGGAAACCGTCCTTGCCATGGCGCTGAAGGCGCCGGCCCTGCTGGATCAGGCGGGTATGCTGTCCCCCGGTCATTTTTCCTCGGAGCTGCTGGGGAAGATCTTCGGACAGCTGATGCGGCGGCATATCGAAGGAAATGAAGTCTCTCTGGGCGTGCTGACGGATCTGACGCCGGAGGAAATGGCCCATGCCGCCGGTATTGCCCAGCGGCATCAGGGACCTGTGAATGAAGCCGCCTACCATGACTGCATCCGTACCATTCTCAATGAGCATGGCAAGGCAAGCGTGGAAACGGAAGCCGATATTATGGCCCTGCGGGAAAAAATGAAGGAAAGAAAAGGGATCAAGGCATGACAGCGGTTTTGGAAGAACAGATCCCGGTTCTTTCCGGTGATGATGATGTGCGTCAGTTCCTCCGGGAGATCCGAAGCATTCCCCGGCTGACGGAGGAGGAGGAACGGGCATTGGCCCGCCGGTGTGCGGAAGGGGATGAGGAGGCCATTCGCCGGATGGTGAATACCAATCTGCGGCTGGTGGTGTCGGTGGCGAAGGAATACACCGGCCGGGGTGTTTCTCTGCTGGATCTGATCCAGGAGGGAAGCATTGGACTTCTCACAGCTGCCCGAAAATTTGACCATACGCTGGATTACCGGTTTTCCACCTATGCCACAAAATGGATCCGGCAGGGAATCTCCCGGTATCTGGTGAATCATTCCGGTTTGATCCGGGTGCCGGAGCATACGGCAGAAAAGATCCGGCGGGTGCAGCAGGTGCGGATCACCCTGCGGCAGGAACTGGGAGAGGAGCCCACCATCCGGAGCATTGCAGCGCGTTCCGGGCTGTCCGAGGATAAGGTTGAAGCGCTTCTGCTGCTGGAACCGGAGATCTGCTCCCTGGATCTGCCGGTGGGCAGCGAAGGAACTCTGGCAACGCTGATCCGGGATGAGCAGACTCCCCAGCCCCAGGAGGAACTGGTGCGGCGGGAACTGGAACACACAATGGATACACTTCTTGGCGCCCTGAACGAACGGCAGCAGCAGGTGCTGCGGCTCCATTTCGGCATGACGGACGGCATCTGCCATTCTCTGGAAGAGATCGGAAAGCAGCTGGGCATTTCCAAGGAGCGGGCCCGGCAGATCGAGCGGCAGGCCATGGAAAAGCTGCAGAAAATGGGAACAAGCATGGGATTGGAGGACTTTTTGGAATGAACAGTTTGGACTTTTCCTTTGAACCGAGCCCCTGGGAAGCCTGGCTCAGAACCAAACAGATGGGAGACAGTGTTTCCGCTGCAGAATTGCTGACGCTGCTGGAGGAGGAACCCCAGCAGGCTGCGGAGGACGCTCTGCAGGAGATGGAAATGGCCTGCATGACGCTGGATATATCCGGCCTGTCCCGGAATGTGGCAGCCGGTGAAGCGGCTGTGCGGCTGAAGCAGGAGATGCAGCTTGCTGCCGGGGGACTGGATCCCCGGAAGCTGGAGGAAAATGATCCGCTCCGGGTTTATCTGGAAGAGGTGGCCCATACCCCTGCCTTCGGAGATGAGGCAGTTCTGGCAGCAGATGCGGCAAAGGGCCGCAGCAGCGCCAGAGAACAGCTGGCCAATCTTGGCCTCAGCCGGGTCATCGAACTGGCCCGGGAGCATGCAGGCTTCGGCGTGCTGCTGTTGGATCTGATCCAGGAGGGAAGCCTTGGCCTGTGGCAGGCCATCTGTAATTACCATTACGGCGACTATGCCGCCCACCGGGACAAGTGGATCCGGTTTTATATGGCGAAGGCCATTACACTGCAGGCAAGAGCCTCCGGTGTCGGCCAGAAGCTGCGTACTGCTCTGGAGGATTACCGGGCGGTGGATGAGCGGCTGCTGGGAGAACTGGGCCGGAATCCCACTCTGGGGGAGATCGCTGAGGAACTGCATATCAGCAGGGAAGAGGCGGAGGCTGTCAGCCGGATGCTGGACAATGCCCGGCTGATGCAGAAGGCAAGACCTGCCGAAGCAGAGCCGGAACCCACCGACGATGATGAACAGGCGGTGGAAAATACTGCCCTGTTCCAGATGCGTGCCCGGATCGGAGAACTGCTGTCGGTCCTTAGTGAACAGGACCGGGAACTGCTGACCCTGCGCTATGGTCTGGAAGGCGGTTTGCCTCTCAGCGCTGCCGATACCGGCCGGAAACTGGGGCTGACGCCCGATGAAGTAACGGCAAGGGAAGCTGCTGCTCTGGCAAGACTGAGAAATAAATAAAGATACCTTCGGCTCCCGTGACAAAAGGGAGCTGTGGATGCTCCTGCGCCGGAGCGAATAATGAAAAGAGGATATTGGTTATGGCAAAGAAAATTTCTATTGCAATCGACGGCCCTGCCGGTGCCGGCAAGTCCACCATTGCCAAAAGACTTGCAAAGGAACTGGGCTATATGTATGTGGATACGGGTGCCATTTATCGCACCGTTGCCTACTTTTTTGACCTTTGGGGCGTTGCTCCGAAGGATATCGACGGAATCACCCGCTACATCGATGAGCTGACCATCGGCATCGAGTATGATGAGGAGGGCGTCCAGCACATGATTATGAACGGTATGGATGTCACCGGGGATATCCGTACCCCGGAGATCTCCCAGAAGGCATCTCTGGTGTCAGCCCATGCCATCGTGCGGGACATGCTGCTGGATATGCAGCGGGACGTGGCAAAGCAGCACAATGTCATCATGGACGGCCGGGATATCGGTACCGTGGTGCTGCCCAAAGCCACCGTAAAGATTTTCCTGACAGCTTCCGCCGAAGTCCGGGCCAGACGCCGCTGTGATGAAATGCTGGCCAAGGGCATGAAGGCAGATTATAACAAGGTGCTGAAGGATATTCAGCAGCGGGACTACCAGGATACCCACCGGGAGGTGGCGCCTCTGAAGATGTGCCGGGATTCCATCAAGCTGGATACCTCTGATCTGGATATTGACGGCGTCATTGCCGCAATGAAGGAGATCATTGCAAAGAAGGTGCCTCAATGAGCGTCACACTGGCCAAAAGCGCCGGCTTCTGCTTTGGCGTCAGCCGGGCAGTGGAGCTGGTGGAACAGGCGGCCCAGTCCGGTAAAAAGGTGGCAACCCTGGGCCCCATCATTCACAACCGGCATGTGGTGGACAAGTTTGAAGCCATGGGCGTCCGGGTCATTGAACAGCCGGAGGAGGCAAAGCCGGAGGAAACAGTCATCATCCGTTCCCACGGCGTTTCCCGCGCAGTGTATGAGCGGCTGGAAAAGACCGGCTGTGAAATCATCGATGCCACCTGCCCCTTTGTCAAACGGATCCACGGCATTGTCAGCCGGGCAGAGGAAGAGGGCAGGCTTCCCGTCATCATCGGAACACCCACCCATCCGGAGGTGGAGGGCATCGCCGGATGGTGCAGCGACTGCCGGGTTTTCGCCGGGCTGGAGGAACTGAAAAAATGGGCGGAATCTGAAGAAAGTCTTAAGAATTCGTCAATTTGCATGGTTTCGCAGACGACGTCCACGGAATCTTTGTGGAAATCGTGCGGAAATTTTGCAAAAAAACAGTTTACTAACCTGAAAATTTTTGATACAATATGTAGAGCAACTGAGTATAGGCAAAGCGAAGCAGCAGAACTGAGTGAAATTTGTCAGGCAATGGTCGTTGTAGGAGACCCCAAGAGTTCCAACACAGGCCGTCTCGCTATGATTTGCCGAGAGCACTGCGACAAGGTCTTCCTGGTGGATAACGCCGCTGAATTGAGGGCCGAAGAGTTTTGCGGTGTTACTGATGTTGGTATCACGGCCGGTGCGTCGACGCCGGCGTGGATTATAAAGGAGGTCAACAAGAC
>JAFQTF010000017.1 GCA_017409205.1 Oscillospiraceae bacterium
CAGGGTGGTGGACTTACCACAGCCGGAGGGGCCGACCAGAACGATGAATTCCTTGTCAGCGATGTCCAGGTTGAACTCCTGAACAGCGATAACGCCTTCTTCGGTGATCTTCAGGTTGGTCTTCTTCTCGGGCTCGCCCGTCTTCTTTTTCTTCTTGGTGTCGTCGCTGTGGGGATAGATCTTGGTGATGTTCTTCAGGGTTAAGCTTGCCATACGTTTTTTAGCTCTAAACACGCCTACCATTTTCGGTCGTGTTCTCACACACCGGAAAGCATGGATCCCGGTGGCATTACGACAGGTCTCCACACTGCCGCACCGTGAGCCGGACGGATATTTCCTCCTTTATTTTCAGCAGTCTGTACCTATGAAGGTGGAGTAGAAACAGACCGCCTGAATACAAATTTCGTTACAGGATCAGGCCGGCAGCTGCCGCTGCCAGCAGGATAACGGGATAGGCCAGATAATTGATCTGACGGCTGTTGGTGCTCTTTTCACCGTCATAACCGTGGATGATCATAAAAGCCATGGGTGCAGCCAGGAAATACATAGACATGACCGTACAGACAATGGTCGCTGCTGCACCGGCAAAGTTGCGATACAGGGTGTTTTTCCGGAATGCCCACAGAACGGACACGATCAGGATAGTGGCAGAGCCGTATTCGATCTTCAGCATTTCACACCAAAGGATCGCCGCAACGGTAATCACTATTTTCAGCAGCACATCGGTTTTCTTTCCCTCCGGGAAGCGGCTGAAGAGATACAGCATCACCAGGCACATAACCAAGGCAAACACAGGATTCCGGTCACTGAAGAACAGCAGCTTTCCGTGCATTGCAAGATTGTAGGGCACCTCGCAAAGCAGCGCCAGACCCAGCACACGCTTGAAATAGGCTGGAAAACTGGAGGTGTTCTGAACACCCTCCACCAGCATCAGTGCATACAGGGGGACCGCACAGGTTTCCAGTGCCTGCAGCACCAGAGCCGCCGTCGCCAGAGCCATAGCATGCTGAGAGGAGCCCATGACTTCCAGCAGCTGCTGGGTGGTGAGGCTGCCAACACCCAGAATATGATTCTGGATCAGTCCCCGTCCCAGGACGCCTGCCGCAAGAAACAGCATGCCCCAGGTCCGCAGGGCATTGCCGTTGATGGTACGTTTTTTTCTTTTTCCGATTTGATTCATAGATTGTTCCTTCCATACAGGGAGCTGAATTTCCAAGGAAAACGCTTTCCGGAAAGCGCTTTCCTCCTAAATCCAGAAAATGGAGTCCCCGCAGCGGCTCTCGGGAGAGCCGCTGCGGGATCGCTTATGCTGCTCATGCACAAACGATAGGAGAAAGGAAAGTCCTCAGACTTTGATGAAAATAAGATTAGCCCTTAACAGCGCCGCCCATGGCTTCCTGATAGAACTTCTGGGTGATCATGAACAGGATGGAGATGGGGATGGACACCAGAACGGCTGCGGCACAGAACCGGGTGAACCAGCCGCCGATGTATTCCATTTCCAGCATCTTCCACATACCGATGGAGACGGTGGCGTACTGAGTCTCTGCGCGGACAATGATCTTGGCAAAGATGAAGTCCATCCAGGGGCCCATGAAGGCAGTGATGATCTGGTAAACGATCATGGGCTTGCACAGAGGCAGGGTGATCTTGTAGAAGGTCTGGAACCGGGTGCAGCCGTCGATCATGGCTGCTTCGTCCAGCGCTCTGGGAATGGTATCCATGTAACCCTTCATAACATGGAAACCGGTACCGGCACCTGCGCAGAAGCAGATTACCAGTGCGATGGGGATCCGGTTGCCTTCGGTCAGGCCCATAGCCTTCAGCAGGAAGTAGATGGCAACCATGGACATGAAGCCGGGGAACAGGTTGATGACCATAGCCATATCCATGTAGCTCTTACGCATGGACCACTTCACACGGGACAGGCTGTAGGAAACAGCCAGCACGAAGAAGGTGGAGATCAGACAGCTGAAGCAGGCGATGACAAAGGTATTCATGAACATCTTGGGGAAGTTCATGGTAGCCTTATCCGTAAACAGGCCGATGTAGTTATCGAAGGTAAATTCCTTGGGGAAGAAGGTGGCGCAGTACATACCGGTGGACTCACCACGGAAGCTGTGGGCAATGATCCAGATAAAGGGGATCAGCCAGACGATCGCCACGATGACCAGGAAAACATGGACAACGATGTCGGTGACCATCTTTTGCTTCTTAACGGAAACAGGTTTCTTAGCCATTATTTGAAGCCCTCCTCATCCTTATAAGATCCGGAGCTCCGGTAGGTGACTAGGGCCACAACTGCCAGAACCACGAAGGTGAAGATGCCGATAACGGCACCCATGTTGTACTGCTGCTTGTCGATGGACAGCTTGTACAGCCAGGTGACCAGCAGGTCGGTCTGACCGGCAGAATCGCCAACGTAGGTGGGGCCGCCGCCGGTGAGCAGGTAGATGATGTTGAAGTTGTTGATGTTGCCGGTGAACTGGGTGATGATGTAAGG